>NZ_FNLL01000003.1:0-495370 GCF_900105645.1 Desulfobacula phenolica
TGCCGCTGGTTGCCTGACCAGCATGATTAAGCCAATAGGAGGTGATATTTAATTCAATATCCACACATCACTGATCGCAAAACAAAACTGGTTCTCCCGGCAATGCATACCTGCGTGCAAAAAACAGCATTTTTTGCTTCAGACAGCCTTGAGAATCTGGCAAATAAATTTCAAAGATCGATTTTTCGAAAAAAGGACCGGTCCCGCCTAACATCCGTCTGATCAAACGCCTTACCCTAAAAAGCTATTTTCTATATATGGTGACCGGGCTTGTCCAACAAACGGTTCAGATTGTGGTTCGCTGCGCTCACACAATCTAACCTTATTCGTTACATTAACCGGGTTGCTGTCATCCCGTTATTGCCTTGGGTAAAAGTACAAATTTCCCTTGCCTTGTTTTTTAATTCCAAGCATAAATTTGGGGATGGTTCGTGAGAACTAATGATTGGGTATCCGTATTTGAATGTCATTTTGTACACCTTGGTCTGGAATTGTTTAAAAAACACGGCCTTTTTCATTAAATGATCGCATCAATCCCTGGCCTGATATTCTGTCTGTTATCATTAATCCAAGGAGTCCAGTTCATGATGAATTCATCGTCTCAAGTTCTTGTTCAAACACAGGGTCAGGTAATTCGTCCCGAACAATATTTCCATACCCATCGATGACAAGGATTGTTACCATGGTGCCATCCTGGCAAACAGGACATTCCATGCCTTCGGGATCTGCTTCATCCGTGACTCCAACAGGTTTCCTGTCGGATAGGGAATGGCGAATTAAATTTATGCTGGATCTTGCACGCCCGTTTGACAAGAACCCATAATAACGGATGCGGTGAAAATGTTTGGGCAATACATGATCCAGAAACCGTTTCATGAATTCCATAACCGGTAAGGTGGTTGTTTCCCAGCGAGAATCCTTCCGGGTGTTTTTAAACCAGAACTCCACGATGTCATTTTCCACGGAGATGATCCGGTTATTACTGATGGCAGCACGGTGTGTGTATCGACCGATATATTTGACGACCTCTTCGGGTCCGGCAAAGGGTGGTTTGGAAAAGACTACCCATTCTTTTGGAACTGCATGGAACAGCCATTGTTCAAAAGAAAAATAATCAGCAAGGGAACTGAAATCCCGAGGAAAATTCAACTTTCCATTTCGATGGGCTTTCTTTAGCTTTTCAAGGAACTTGGCCCGGAACACGGATGAAAGCGCCAGAACCGGAAATAGAAATTTGCTGTGATACTTCGGTGATATCCACTGCCCTGTCGTGTTGATTCCACCGGCAGTTACAATGAAATGCAGGTGGGGGTGCATCCAGAGTTTACCGCCCCAGGTATGAAGAATACCGTAAAATCCAATCTGTGCGCCCAGACGTTTTGGGTCGTGTCCAAAATCCAGAAGGGTCTGAGAGGCGCTTTCAAACAGCAGGTCATACATGACTCGGCGGTTATACATGCAAAGGGGATTAAATACATCCGGCAGGGTAAAGACACAATGGTGGTAGGATACCGGCAACAGTTCATCCAGTCTTGCTTTAACCCATCGGTGCCTCGCAATGTTATTGCATCCGGGGCAATGGCGATTCCTGCAGGAATTGTATCCTTTCATCATATGTCCGCAGGTATCGCAGATTTCCCAGTGGGTTCCGAACTCACCGCATCGGCAGTGTTCAATGTCATACATGACTTTGTGCTGCCGGGGATGTAACCGGTATTTCAATCTGAAGCGATCGCCATATTCTCTGAAGATGTCACCAATACCGGGACTGGATTCCAGTTTGTCAGGCAATAAACAATGACTGTTTTGAGTTCTTTTCATTTAATACTATTTGGTCCTGCCTCATAGTTTATGACTGCAATCGCGTAGGAGATAAGGGGGGAGCGCGATGCAAGAATTATGACAGGCGTGGCATTTGCGGCTTTTTGCAAATGACATGACTGGCGTAATTCTTGCATCGCTTTGCTCCCCCCGTTCTCCGGTATATCTTGCCAAACGCCATTGGAAGACTTCTTTTAGATCTTGGCATGGCCTTTAGAGCTGCTGTGTCTGCCGACTAGGCTTAATGTAACGACCTAAATCTGCGGCTCGTCCGCAGCATTTGATTTGTTTGAAAATTATTATAGCCTGAAAATCAGTTTTTGATTTCAGGAATACAAGATCCGCTTATTTATAAACTATACTTTGATTTCAATAGTGCGGCATCTTTACCATTAAATTTCTTTTCTAATCCTTTCAATATCTTATTCTCAGTTTCAGGGGTCCAATATATTCTTAATTTTTCTCTTGCCCGAGTAATCGCGGTATAGAAAATATTATGGGAAATCCTTTCCTCAACTTCATCTGTTATGACAACTTTAACTGAAATGTATTCTAAGCCTTGGGCCTTATGTATAGAAACAGCATATGCGACTTGGAAAGGAACAACCGCATCCGATGAAGTGTCATCTTCATCAGTACTTTTATACTTATTAACAAAGAAACGAATAACTGAATTACCGTTATCTGCATTCTCCAATAATTCAAAGTCGTATCCTATTGCATCGAATTCATTTATTACTTTATCAATTTCAATATCAAACTGAATTTTGTCTTTGAGTGGTTCGATTTTTGCAATTTTTCCCTTTAAATTATTGTAAATCAAAGGTGAAAATCTGTTAGTCTCATTGAAAATAATAGGATCATTGATTTTATATGTGTGAGTGCCCCATACAATAGAAATATTGCTATTGCTATTTTGTAAAAATCTATTGATGTTATTTATACCGTAAAGCCCATCGTAGTTTAGGCATAGAATTATTTCATCATTTTCTGTGTGTTCAAAAATTGATTCATCCAAAGTTATTGAGTAATGATTCCTTGTTATGTGTTCAAGGATATCATTATCCAAGTTTCTAACTTTATCCCACAAATTTAGTAGGTTGTCATTGTTGCTACGGTACGGTTTTGTTAATTCGAACACAGAAGAACTTGGGACGAAAGATTTCGCAAGATTAAACCAATTCCCAAAGAGTATTGACTCAATTTGAAACACATCTCCGACTAAAATTAGCAGTTCGAAAGATGCTTTGTTTAATATTTTATGCATATCGGAGTTGCTAACTGTACTGCACTCATCGATGAATAATATGTCGAAATCAGAATTATTGCGCCACAAAAATTTAGCAATGGTTTGGAATGTACAATTGGCTGTTTTAACTTTTCTTTTTAAGTTATCAACTGCCGGATTAGTATTTGCTAAATAGAGTTTGTTTTCATCAGAAAAAAAATTTGAGATATGGTTTATCATAGTTGATTTCCCAGTTCCAGCGGCTCCATATATCAATGCTACTTTAGAATTTTCAAATATTTTTTTCAATGCCTCTGCTTTTTCGTCGCAATCAATTGTGTAGGAAGAGGACTGCATCCATGAATTAACAGAATTTGTATAGTTCTTAATCCCGTTTAAGGATAGGGATTTTAATTCCTCAACGATATGATAAGTATCCTCTTCATACTCTTTTATAAAAATGTGTTTCTTGTATTTCTCAAGTCTGCGATTTTTATGTTTCCAATATAGAGAACTATTCCAAGTATCAATAAGATTATCAATGTTTTCAAATTTTGTTATCTCTTTTTTAGGCGTATATAATTGTCCTTTTTGTTCAGTATTATTCTTAATGAGCCTTGCAAATAGCTCATGCTCCCTACCAGATGAGTCTATACAGTTAAACAAATCAGATAATTTGGGGTTGTGATTTTTAAGTGACGAATTAAACGGCATATCATCGAATGGGATACAACCATATTGGAGGTTAAGTCCTGATAGCCTTTCACAAGGTTCGTTGTTATATTGTTTTTTAATTATTTTGTTGGCTAACCTAAAGAGCAGGTAGCTAACAATATTGCACCCTGATTTTTGACTCTTCGTGATGTTTCGGCACTTTCTTAAAATTGTGAAAAAATGAGAAACTTTTGCGGTTTTGGTGACTAAATTTTTTACTGAATTAAATTGACTATCATTAAAGTTAATTAGCTCAACTAAATTTACGCCAGTTACTGTCAAATATTTCATTAATTCATAATATTCTTTATTACCGCCAATGTTGGGGTGTTTGCCAAATATATCAGCAAAATTATTTAATTCGCATGGTCGAATCGATACTTCCCAACTATCAATTATTTGAATTGGCATATTTTTGTCTAAAACATGAATGCTATCGTTACTGATGGAAAGCTTGACAGCGTAATTATGAGAAATATCTAATTTTGTAAAAGCAATTATTCTATCAAACTTACTTGTATAATCATTGGCTCTTGTAAATGTCACTTCGTAGAAAATACTAAAGCCAACGAAAAATGGTTTTATCTTCTGAATATAATAGCGGTCATTGTAAGTACTTTTTGGCCTTATTGATTTTGGTTGATCTATTTTCTGAGCGATTTTTTCATAGTATTCTTTTAAGTTGGGATCGGTTTGAATTGGAAATGAATGAAGATTCCCAAGGACATCTAAGCCAAACATAGATTTTACACATATTTTTATTCTGATTAAATATTCATAGTACTTTAACATCAATCTTTCTGAGTTTTCTTCATCAAGCGTATAATGGGAGGCTGTTATTTGAATTAGTTTGTGAAACCGACTCAAGAACTTAAATTTTCCTTTTGATTTTACATAAGAATTCGCTTTTCTAATATTTTCATATGTAATACCAATACATTGCTTTTTGCTATAAATTTTTAATGATATATGCTCAATAAAATTTCTTAGCTGAGATAATATATTTTGCGATAATAAACCTCTTTCAGTAGCATCAAATCTGTCAATATTTTTACAAATTACTTTGTTGATGTTTAGAATATGAGATTCTATTTCGTTCATAATTCTATGGCTCCATCTGTTGGTGTTTAGGGCGACTACAAATATGCGTGTTTCTCTCGATCTGTTTTCAGGAAACAATTCCAGTAATATGTAAATATGATATTAACTCAGGGTCTATCTATTTTTGAAAACAATATTCTGTTTTTGAATCATCAGGTATTTTACATTGGCAAGCGTTTTTCCAGTGAGTGTTAAATAATTTCAAAAGATCTTTCCCGTAGTCAGACTTAGCACTTTCAACTTTAAATGGAGATTTAGTAAGTTTTGCCGGTCTACCATCTTCAGTTATATCTACTGGACAATACACTACTGCATCATCAATAACCATAACGCTCATGACTCTGTTTGATTGATACGCCTTGCATATGTTTTTCGTAACAATGCCATACTTGCCCAACACTTTATGGGCATTTCGAATACAGGAAGTTAATTGGTCTTTAAAATCATCATCTCTATGCGCATTTGTTAGTATATAATCAGGGGAGGAAGGGCATAGGAATAAAATTTTAAAGTCGAATCCCGAAGACAATCTGTGATCAAGCGTTTTGAAATAGTCTTCGTGCTCTTTGTCAAACAATTTTCTATTCTTCCTTCCTAAAATATACAGACGCTTTTGGGCGATTCTTGTTGCTATTTCGTAGAGAGCATGGCTTTCATAACCACTGTTAAAATAGGCATGGTTTCCTATTTTTGGATCTGGAATGCCGAATTTTGAAAAAGCATTAATTACATTGCTTACAGAGGTGCTAGTGGCTTCAATTTCAATACTTGATATTTTTTTTACATCTTTTTCTAAATCAGGCCAATATCTTTCGAAAGTATCTTTTAAAATTGCCTCTGAGATTTTTACATTTCCAATTTCATTATTCAGAGAACAGATCAATTTAAAAATGTCATCTTTTTCAAAAACAGCAGCTTGGAATTGACTCAATGGCCCTGATATGTCTCTTGGCGTCATGCCCATAACTAAAGGAATTACTTTCGAGCTGCCAATAGCCTTTGAAAGGGCACCTGCTTCAAAAATTAACCATGGAGCAGTAATATTTTCAGGCGTAATACACAGAATACCAATGTTAAACTCTGATAAAGTTTTGCCTATTTCAGAAGCCCAACGGCTACCTTTTTCAATACTTTGATGTGACATCCACGGAGAGGACAACTGTATTACTCTTGGTAACCAATTGTTGAGAGATAGTGCAATTTTTTTACTCCTCTCTCCTGACCAACTTAAAAATATATTTAAATTTGCCATAATTTCTCCTTGTGTGTTTTAAAAGTGAACGTTTCCAAATAATCAGCTTGCCGTGTTCATTTGGATTGTTGAAAATGAATTTATTTTACAGATCCGTTAACTGCTCATGAATTTCCGTTACAACCCCCTTCACATTCTCAGAAAGCTTTTCTAATCTATCTTCACTGAATTTGTGATAACCACCGCTTTTTTTCCGTCCATTTCGGTGGACAATATCATACCTGATTGAAACGGCTTTTTTTATTTCTACGATATTTTTAGGAAAATCGATACCTAAAACATCTTTATATAGAGGTTCGATCCTTTCCATATTGTGCCATAAAACTTCATTATACAAATATTCTGATACTCGTTTATTAATGTGTTTGGACCAATCAAGTATTATCGACAATTTATATTTTTTTTCATTGAATGCTGGATTCTTAGTGATAAATTTTTCAAAAAGTTCCAGATCATTCATAATTGCATTATGAAATGCATCTGATAGGAATGCCTCTAATAGTGTTATAATCGAAGCATAAAGCATACGGTAAAAAGGTTGCATCAATCTTGAATCACCTTTTATTTCAGAACTTAAAAGCTTTTTGACAGATCTCATATTACTTAAAAATATATGGTAACAATCAATATCATCATGACGTAAATCCATCAAACCTTCCGACAGACGTATCGAAGTCTTTTCTTTAAAACAATGGAAACACCCACTTTTTCCTGAGGTTCTATTTAAAACTACTGCTTCCCATTCATGATCAGGGTTAACTGAACATTTCCACCAAACTTTTTTTCCGCTTGCACGTGAGACTTGATCTGGTTTCAATGTTCCATTTTTTGTAGGGTGCCATTCTGCGGCGATCTCTGGATGAATTTTTTGCAAGTTATTTTTGACCTCTTTGCATAAAGGACATCTATAGACATTGCGTTGTGTCCTTGAAGTAATAGTTTGCTGCCATTCATGAGATTTATTTTTGGTACATTGCCACCATACTTTTTTGTGACTTGCATAGCTGACATCTTCAGGGCTCAAATTCTTATTTTTTTTCGGATGCCATTGTTCGGCAATTTCAGGATAATTAATTATTAAAGAGTTTTTCGTTGTTACGCGATTTTTTGAGCAAAAAGGACAACCTTGATTTCTAAGTGTTCTATTTCGAATTGACGTTTCCCACTCATGTGATTTATTGATAGGGCATATCCACCAAATTTTTACAGCTGAGTTTGCTTTGAAGTCAGATAGATTCAGGGGTTTATTTTTTTCTGGATGCCACTGCGGAATTAACTCTGGGGCGTATTCCTGTAACAAAGGATATTCTTTTTTCTTTTTTTCTTTATTACAATGTGGGCATCCATAGTTTGACCTGGCTCTGCTTTCAACTGAGACTTCCCACTCATGATCAGGATTTTTTTTACACTGCCACCATATGCTTCTTCGGTCACCAGTAAGGATATCCTCCGGTAGCAAATTTCCATTCTTCGTTGGGTGCCATTCCACCGCAATTTCAGGGTATTTTGCACCAAATGAAATTTTCTTTCGTTTGCAAATTTGACACAATCTACCTCTTGTAACCCTTTGGCTTACTATTTGCCTCCACTCGTGACCATATTTACACTTCCACCATATTTTCTTATTGGAGCCTGGGCGATATTTAAAAGGATCAAAATCTTTACTTTTTTCAGGATGAATTTCTGCTGCAATTTCAGGATATAATGCCCCAAACGACTCTTCAGGTAGGGTTTTTCTCCTTCCACAGTAGGGACACCCATAGCCTTTACGAACCCGATTAGTAATGGATTGTTGCCAAATATGTCGTTTATCTTTTAGACATTGCCACCATATCTTTTTACCAGAATTTTCGAAAAGAGTTGAAAAATCCAAATCCTCGTTTTTATCTGGATGTACTTCTTTATAAAGATCAGGTTGATTGTCTTTAAATAATTTTTTCATGCTTCCTTAACGCAAAAATAACCGGTCACACCCGGTTCATTTTTTTGTTGAATTCTTTTGGTTCATGGATGTTGTATTAAAACAATGTCGTGATCTGTCATTCTGAATTCCAAATGTCACAGTATCTGTTATAGCAGTGTCACAGCTTAATGTCATAATTTGTCATAGTTATAATAAAACCATCTGTGTTCGAACCTCCACGATTCCACAACTCATGAACATCAATTAAATCCAATTCAAAAAAAACGTCTTCACAAACCTGGTCTATATTGACATCTCTAAATAAACTTTCAGCTAATTCTACAATTTTCTTTTTCAAATTTTTATCTGTTTTTGTAATTTGCCTGAGAATTTCTAACGCTTCGTCAGGAGAAATTTTGTCAAAAATATCATTTTTCATAATTCTTCCCAGGTATTCCTTTGTGCTATTCTTTCTCGGCAACCCAATGTTCACGCAGATCTTTTTTTAAGACTTGCATTATTGGATCATTTTCTGACTCAGTCTTTCTCTTTTCTAATCTGAACTCTTCAAAAGAGATAATATTATCTGTCATATTTACATGCCCTTTTGTTTGGTTGAAAATTGTAATACAGAACTAAGAACGACAAGAACTGAAGAGCTATTAAATTTGAAGCCAAAGGTGATTCACCTTTATCCTACAAGCTCTCCCTCTGTTTTCGAGCCAATTAAATTTTCTGTCGTGAGTTGAGTCGTAAAGATCCAGCTCAACAATTTCAGAATGTTCAACTATGTTAAAATCCTTATTTTTAGGCCCATCAAGAACAGATGAGAGGTGATCTAACGAGTAGGGGGGTGTCACATATCCTATCATGAGTGCGTCCTGCATGGCCCATGCATAATCTCCGATAATAAATCGTGATAAACCTTTTTTGCAATAACAGGATAAAACAGTGTGCTTTTTATCAACTGGTTTACATTCAACGAAAAGGCCATCTTGATCGCTTAATATCGGCAGGTGGTCCCTTTTCAGGTCAAAAAAGATATCGGGCATTTTGTCGGGATGGTTTTTATCATAATTGGTTATTTTCTGATCCCGGGTCACCCTCCCAAACATGGCACTGTTAAATCCATCAATCTCACCATTTTTCCGTAGGCGGTTCTCAATAATTTCTACCAGCATCTGGGTAATCGTGTCTTCATCTGCAGTTGCCAGATCGAAATCAGAGGGAGGCATTTCTTTGAGCAGATACCACGCCTTTTCAATGACTTTGTAAAGAAGCAACAGTGTTCTCTGGGGGATTTTGGGATGCGGTAATGTAAACTCTATTCCACGTGTAAAGAAACCGACGGCCATTAGGCTCTCCCTATGGGGAATGTATCCAGATGGTGACGCTGGATCTCAAGGGCACATAATCGGGCACGACTCAATGTCCAATAGCGGTACTGGCTTATGATTCCTATAGTAAGGTAGCCATCTCCATGGACTATAACTCTGCTGCAACCGGTTTTGTTCGCTTCCTCTGAAATTTTATTAAGTAGACTTTCATGTATTTTTTTTACTGGATTAGTTAACATAGAAGATGAAGAAATAGCGAAAAAATGCCAAGAAGATATTATATCCTGATTTTTGAACTGAATTTCATTGATTGATATCTTTTCATTTGTAATAGAAAAGGATGGAGATAAAAATCTTTGAAGCTGACAATAAAAGGCATTACGCTCCTTGTCATTAGGGCGTGCATTTGCACGATCACGTGATTTCTTAAACGGTTGACCGACTTCAAGAGTGTCTTTTATAATTTGCTTATCATTTTTATCTAACCCATATAGAGCGAAGATAAAATCATTAACCGTCTCCCAGGGCTTATTTGAAGATGTTTCAAGTTCATATGATAGTTCCAAGATTTTATTCGTAGTGGATTTAGCCAGTCCTTTTATCTCTGGATAAGGAAAATTATCAATAGATTCTTTAAGAAAAGTTCTCCTCTCAGCAGCTACTCTGGAACTTGTGATCAGCACATAATACCTAAAAAGCTCAGAATGGGTTATGAGATGCAACACAGCTATTTCTAAATCCGATTGTCCGCTTCCGAATGCTGAAAAGCCGTAATAACTTTTACTAAATGCAACTGGTGTTTTTACAATCCATGATTTTGGAGTGAATAGTGATTTGCCTGCTGACTCGGGTATGATTAATACCGGCGGTGTATACAATTCCATTTTTCTTGGCATATGGGCCGTTGGGTTCGTAAATTTTTCAGCAAATGGTACATCAACAGAAAATGAATTGTCTTCAGGTCTGGAAAAAATAGGTAACCCTCGCATGAAAGATGCATCATATTGTTTCAGCTTCGGAGATAGATTGAATCCCAATCCAGTATATAAATCCTGACTTTCCCAGTAAGATTTAACAGTTGGCCAATCAAGACTGTTAATTTTTTCTATCAGTCCCTGATCAAGAATCGTTCCTATGGCAAGCGTTTTTAATAGTCTTGGGCTTTCAATTAATTTCGTGATGGATACCGGGTGGGCTGATTGATAATCAATTCGTAGCCTCCCTTTATCATTCAAATATCGTTCAAAATGAGGGGTGGCAAAATAAAAACTGTGATCTACTGATGGTATTTGGTTTCGAGCAAAAAGAAGTATGAAAGGTTGGTTCATACCAGGCCATACAGGGCTATCGGATAGATTTGAACCATTTAAAATGCCAGTTATTTCGATCCCTTTTAGTATCGCGTTAAACGCCTTTATTCCAGGTTTTGTCTGTTTGAGAAAAATTCTTCCTGGCAACGCCATTGCGATTATGCCACCTGGCTTTGCCCATTGAACGGATTTCCATAAAAATGGAAGATCAGGATTTTTATCTGGATTTTTATACGTTTTTGCTAAATCCTCAAACCCTCGGCTCGTTAATATTTGCCGGGTTAATATAGTGAATTCAGGGTTGTCTTTTTTTAGACGACTCCATGGGGGATTACCGATAATAATATCAAAAGAACCATCAAATTCATTTGGTATATCAGAACGTAAACTGCCTAATACAAAATCTTTTGTATCTCTTTCTTCTGGCCTCCGATGGTTATGCAGCACAATATCCTGAAGCGGTTTCGGGAACTTTAGACTCTTTGGAGGGCGGGGAGTGCCGTTTAACTCAATGGCCGTAATATAAAGAGATAACGCCGAAAGGCGCAGTGCAGACTCGCTGACATCAAAACCGCAAATCTGACGGTAAAGAATTGACTGAATTGTTTTTGTATTTGGTCTTTTGCCATCATGTTCCCATCTGGCAGCTACCAGCTTCCTAAACGATAGAACAAGAAAAATTCCTGCTCCGCAACTGGGGTCTAAAATTCGGGCGTCTTTTTTGTTTGAAAGCCCTTCAAATGCATCGTCAACAAGATATCGAGCTATGTTTTTCGGAGTGTAATACGCACTTGTCTGTTCCCTTTGTTGGGAATCCCATATCTTGCTGAAATTTTCATATACTTGACTGAGTACCCCAATAGGAATATGGGCAAAATCAAGATCACCCCAATCAATTATAGTTTGAAACGCACTGATTCCGGCATACTCCCAGCTTTTGAGAATGGCCTGCAAATGAAGAAATATCTTACCATTGGTTTGATGGTCAGCCTTTTCAAAAACAGAGATATAATCTTCAGAGAAGGGCAGCAAATCACCGTTAAAGGTTTGATCAAGCCATTGGCATGTGGCAACAGAATTTTTTACATTTTCAAAACAGCCTGCGTGAGAATCAGTGTCTGGGCATATAGAATCAAGCTCGTTCGGCAGGATTATTTTCCTGTCCCACAGAAAACGAAAAAACAAAGTCCGGCCAAGGAATGAAAGAACATCAAGTGGATTGATATTGTAATATTCTATCAGTTCTTTTGATGAATTGGTTATCAGATCAAGAATTGCTTTAAAAACGAAGTCCGGGGCTTCAGGTTGGCCCTCCAGAGTGAAAACACCATTTACAATGCTTTGAAAAAATAATGGTGCATTCGCAGAGTCCTTTTTGATAGAAATATTTTTTTTATCTATCAAGGCAGAACGATCTAAGTTGATGGGATAAACAACCAGTTCTCCTGGGTTAATGATTCCAAGAAAGGCCCTTTCTCCACGGTTTGCCAAAAGACATTGCAGATCTAACAACTTTTCATCATCTATATGATGCATCCTTTCCCCTGAAATAATATATAATAGGGGGCTGGATTGAAATTCTGCAACGGCATCAATCTTTGGATGTTTTTGTCCTGGTTGTTTGAGTAAATCAAGATAATCTATGTGTCTCGGGTCAGGGGAGCCTTCAAACAATACAACATCATGGCATCCAAATGCTTTGACGGTTTTTGTTATATTCATGAGAACCCCAGTTTGTTTTCTGTACGAATGATTCCTTTGTACAACCCAAGGATTCGGATTATATTATTTTTACTTTTAGGGAATTCAAGATTTTCAAATGCAGGATTTTCCGGCTTTAAAATAAGTCGATCAGAAGATAACAAAACTCGTTTAAGAGTGGCTTCATTCTCAATGAGAACTGCTGCAATTTCACCGTTATTGACACTGTCTTGCTTTTTTATAATTGCAATATCCCTACTTTTAATACCTGCGCCTGTCATACTATCACCGATTACCCTGAGGGCAAAAAGTTCACCTCCACCAAATAATACCGGATTGATGGGTAATTGATCGTCAAAATTCTGTTCTGCCCATAACGGAACACCTGCTGCAATATCCCCGAGCAATGGAATTGTATTATTTTTTTGCCTGTCGATCAGAGGGTTCACCAATTGTATCCCCCTTGCTCTTCCAAAATTTAATCGGATATAGCCTTTTTTTTCGATCAAAACAAGGTGATTGCGTACAGTGTTCTGGCTTTTATAACCAAAGTAAGTTTTTATTTCAGCCTGTGTTGGAGGGTAACCGTTCTCCTGGTGCCACTTGGAAATAAATTGATAGATGTTGAATTGTTTTTTCGTTAGATCTTTCATATCGGGCTTTTTAAGCACTATTATTATAAACACTGTTATTAAACACAGTATTTGATAGATAATCAAGCCTTTTCTTACTCAAACCGGATCACCATTTGCCCCAATCTCAACCTACCCAGTCGATGCTTAATCTATTGTAATGACAAACTCCATATTGGAGATTGGGTCGTTCCCTTCAATATGTTTCGAATTATATTGTAAAATCATCCTTTTTCTTCATTAACACCCCAAATAAGCGGTTTATCCGCCTTCATTTGGATTGTTGAGTAATTGTTTGTAGGTTTAGAAAATTTCTTATATTGGCCTTTACGCTCTTAAAAGCACGATATCGTTTTAAAATTTGGATATTTCTGATGATTCATGATATTTGATTCAATAGCTAAGAAAGGTCACTCATCCTCGGTGTGATACTTACAATTTTTCATCAATAAATAACTTCCCAACTCGTTCCGCTGTTAGTGAAACAAGCAGTGGTGCATTGTTTATAGCGTATTCTATCGACATCGATTTCTTGTATAAAGGAAATATGGCATTAAATATAGAAAGGTCATCAAGTTTAACTTTATTATCTACCTGCCCTACTATAGCTACAATAGGAATATTAGATCTTCTCGCAGCTTGAGCTATTCCATAGGGAGCCTTCCCACTCAATGTCTGTTCATCTATCTTACCTTCAGCTGTTATAATTAGTTTACATCCCGATAATAAATTTTCAAATCCAATATATCTCAGAATCAAATCAATACCTCGCTCAAGTTTCGCGTTTAAGAAGGCATAAAGTGCGGCACCCATACCTCCATTGGCACCCCCGTAAGGAATTGAAAAAACATTTTTTTGTAGGTCCCTATTAATAATATCCGCAAATTTAAATAAGTTGGAATCAAGAATTTTAATCATTGCACTATCTGCACCTTTTTGAGGCCCAAACACCAAGGCAGAGCCATATGGCCCAACCAAAACATTTTCTACATCACAAGCTACAATTATTTCTGTTTCTTTAATTCTTGGATCCATTCCCGTTATATCTAATCTGTCTAATTGTGATAATCCCACTCCACCATTACTAATATTCTGTCCGTGGCAATCAAGTAACTTTACCCCCAGTGCGTGCAGCATTCCCGACCCACCATCAACGGTTGCACTTCCTCCAAGGCCAATAATCAATTTACGACATCCTTGATTTAAAGCATGATGAATTAATTGTCCGGCACCATAAGAAGTTGTATTCATAGGATCTAGAAGATCTTTGGAAATAAGTCTGATCCCTGTTGCTGCGGCCATTTCTATTATCGCAGTATTCCCATCAGGTAGTATCCCATATTTGGCTATAATAGAACGCCCAAGAGGGTCTTTTACCGGAACATATAATATATCGCCGCCCAATACATTTATTAGAACATCAAGTGTAAGGTCTCCTCCATCCGCAATGGGTAGTTTTAATATTTCTATATCAGGAAGAACTTTTCTTAGCCCTATTTCAATTGCTTGGGCAACCGTGAAGGTATCTATACAATCACGAAATGAATTGGGCGCAATTATGATTTTAGACATTATAATTTTAATATATTTTTGGCCAGTATGATTCCAGTAATTGTCCTAGCTTCAGTAATTTCACCTTTCATAACTTTCTCAAAAGCTTCAGTTATTGGAAGTTTAACTGTTCTTATGTACTCCCTCTCATCACCTTCAAGTTTGCTATGCACCAATTCAGTAACTAAATAAAGAATTGTTTTTTGAGTAAGATAGCTTGGACTAATGTCCATGATGGTTAATTGCTTAAGCTTGCCTTTCAATCCAATTTCTTCCTGTAATTCTCTTAAAGCTGCTTCTTCATTAGTTTCACCAGCATCTACCATTCCTTTCGGGAGACATAACATTCGCTTGTTAACCGCACCAAAATATTCTTCCACCAAATATATATTATTTTTTTCATCAATAGGTATCATAGCGACACTATTTCCACCTTTATCTACAGCCTCCCATAAAACAATATTTCCAGGAGAAAGTTCGATTTTCAAACCTGTCACATTGAATCTTTTCCCGCGATATAACACTTTTGATTCTAATATTTTTTCCATTGTTACCTTCCTAAATAGCAATTTTTTGAATAATGACTTTTTCCAAAACAAATCATTTTAGTTTTCCAAAGGTTTTGCCTTTTTAATAATATTGCGAATGACCCCGGCATACAGCTTAAAAAGAGGGCTATCATGCCCCTTAATTAGTATCCTTGGCCGATTTTCCGAAGATATTTTATACAAATAATGGTCTACAGAGATGTATCCATGGTCATCTTCAAGATCTACCGCCATAGCACTGAACATCGGCTTAGTTTTTAATTCAAAACATTGAAAAATGTCTGGGTTATTGATTTCCCTATATAAAGAAATCGCTTTCTTCTTAGCTTTTTTAATATCTTTATATATCCTTTTACCACTTCTGTGTGTCTCTGCTAAGAGTTTAAGTCCTGCATCATTCTTAGCAGGGAAATACACTTTTACTTGAGCTTGACCATATCGTATAATATTTTCATAGTCACCAAACCAAGCTTTTAAGGTGTGACCAATAACAATAACTTTTTTGGAACTATCTGCTATTTCCTCTGTTGTGCCATATGCAATGATAGCATCTTCCTTATTTTTATAAAATCCTGCTAATCCTAATGAACAAAATGGATTGGATTTATTCAGAAGGAATCTTGCTACTTCCCATGCAGCCGACACCTTATCGCCATTTTCACCGAAATCTATGACTTGATGGTTATCATCGTTTAGAATTGAATGCTGTAGGCGGATTACTCCTTTAATCACAGGTATATTAAATCTGAGTGCAAGCCGTTCTTCTTCTAAAATACCTGCAGCTCCGTTTTGAGAAACTAAGCGGGAAATAAGAATAATTACAGCCTCTGACTTTTTTATGTTTTTTTCAATAGTCGTTGCCCATTGATCACCTGGATTTAAAAAATATTTATCAAGGAGAATCTCAATGTTTAGGCAATTTTTTAATAGATTTGCAACGTTCTGTGCTATAAATAGATCTTCTGAAGCATATGATATATAAAGTCTTCTAATGAATAATTTGTTACTCATGGCCCAAACTCCTTTAAAAATGTCTATATTTTGACATTACAAAAGTAACATCAACATTATGATAATAGCTGTCAAGCCGACATTAATGAGGAACAGAAACTTACTTTAGACACAGATTTCTTGGAATAAACAATAAAAATACACGCGACATTGTTATATAAACACGAGTTTTATGCCCAAGAGAACATTAATGTAACCAATTCCTAAGTTCCTTCACCCTCATAGTTGCCCCTTTATTCTATGTCTTACCCAGGCAGATACTATTTCTGAAATGAGAACAAGCATAATAATCGTTAGAAGAATTGCTGATACCTTGAAATATTCAAGTTCCTCAACGGTTTGCTTTAAATATAACCCCATTCCGCCAGCTCCAAAATATCCCAACACAGTGGCCGCTCGAAAGGCTGAATCCCATGAATAAATGGAAATACCAATCCAGGCCACTCGTACTTGCGGAAAAACAGCATAGATAAACACCTGTATTGAATTGCCTCCGGTTGCTCGAATTGCTTCCACTTGCCCCATATTGATCGACTCGATTTCATCAGAAAAAAGTTTTCCCACAAAGCCGATACTCCACATAGTTAGTGCCAAGACACCTGAAAACATACCATATCCTATCGTGATTACAAAAAACAAACCCCATATCATTTCATGAATGGATCGGCAGAACGTGATAATAAATTTTCCAGCAGGATAGGCAAAACGCTTATTAGGTGTAACATTAAATGAGGCACACCAGGAAATCGGAATTGAGCAAAGAATCCCGGAAAGCGCTCCTAAATAGGCCATCTGAATAGTCTCAAATACAGATTTTAGGTAGCGTTCGTTTAAAATATAATGAATATCTGGTGGATAAAATCGAGTTTTAATCATGTTTCCGATATTGCCGAACATTGAAGTACATCGGTTTAGCTTTACATCCATAAAAAATAAAGAATAACCGATAAAAACCAATAAAAACAAAAAGGTTCCAAATCGGACAAAAAACTGAATGTAGTATAAACGACTCAGTGTTAATGTTACATTGGTGCCATTTGGCAAATCATCATCTTTTATGGCATTCACAATTTATGACCTTATTTTAAAGAAAGGAAACTATAGAACAATCTTACGGGCGTAATAAGAAACGACTTCACCAAAAGTAATAAGTAGAAGTATCGTAATAATAACAGTTGTTGCTCCTTCATAGTTATACATCAATAATTGCCTCTGAAGGGTTAATCCTAATCCACCAGCACCGACAAGACCCATAATTGTGGCGCGCCGGATATTAATATCCCATTGGAAAATAGCATTTCCAATATAGACTGGGAGTATTTGTGGGATAATTCCATAGAAAATGATTTGAAAACTATTACCCCCAACAGCTTTAATTGCTTCTATCTGATCAGGATCAACATTTTCTATAGCTTCAGCGGTTAATTTTGAAATAAAGCCGGTGGAACGTATGGCGATTGCAAGGATTCCAGGTAAAGCACCTAACCCCACGGCAGATACAAATATAAGGCCCCAAACGATTTCATGTATAGATCTTGATATCGTCATTAGGGAGCGCCCAATTGGGTAAGTGATAAAAATATTGGGCGTAATGTTTTGGGCGGCAAACCAAGATACTGGAATCGCAAGGATAATTGCGAGTACCGTCCCTATACTGGCAATCATAAATGTTTCGATTATGGGTATAAAAAGATATTGAACCACCGAAGGATCTGGTGGGAAAAATTGACCAATAGCTTTGAATACTGAATTTATGGATCCGATTCTTTGCCAATCCGTATCATTAATAATTGTTACTTTCACACACCATAAAATGGATAATACAAAAAAAAAGTAACAACAATATTTTACAAAATTTGACTTTTCCCTTCTGAGAATTATTCGGTCGACCCGCTGTTGAAGAGGCTGCTTTTCCAATCCTTACCTGCTATTTGCTAAAAAGTTTATAAAGCATATATTTCATCGAGCATACCATTTTCAATAGAGTTGGTCTGGCTATCAAGCCTTTTATATCCGTCCTGTAGACCGATGACCTTATTTGAAAACTCAAGAGCAAGTATAACATCATGTATACTACACAAAACTGGTACCCCTTCCTCTTCTGACATTGTTTTGATTATGCCCATAACTTCGCGTGAAATTTTGGGGTCCAAGCTGGAAGTTGGTTCATCGACGAGGAGAAGTTTTGGGTCTTGCATCAGTGCCCGTGCAATTCCCACTCTTTGCCGCTGGCCGCCACTGAGGGCGGTAGGTCTTTTTTCAACAAAATTGCTTAGGCCTACTCGGTCCAAAATCTTCAAGGCCTTCTGAATGTCAGATTTGGGAAACATTTTAAATATACTTCTAATTGAACTTGTATACCCTAATCTTCCGGCAAGTACATTGTCAATTACACTCATTCTTTCTATTAAATTGAACTCTTGAAAAATCATCCCCATCCGACAACGGACATCTCGCATTCCGCGCTGGTGTAAATTTGTTATATTTATACCGTCAAATAGAATGTCTCCAGAGGTGGGTTCAAGCAGTCTATTAATACATCGCAGCAATGTGGATTTTCCAGCACCACTAGGACCAATGATAGCTAAAAAATCATTGGGTGCCAAATTGAATGAAATATTCTTTAAAATCTCAGGCCCAGTTTTATGATATCGAAATGATAGATTTTTGACTTCAAGCAAAATCATTTAATCCTTATATTTAGGTGCAAAGTCAATTGTAAATTGGAACAGCCATAAGCAGGGGGCTATACCGAATAGTGACTTTTAATTTTAAAGTTTATCCTTGGCCTTTTTAAGTTCCCTTATGATATTATAATCTTTACTTGTCATCCTTTTCATTTTTAAAGCTCTAACATTTTTTAAATAGTTCGCAGCAGCAGGTATGTTATGCAGATTTAAAAAAGACTCTTCAATTTTCTTTCTTAAATCAGGGCAAAGAGCCAACCGGTAACAAATGGGATCTCCAGGAATAAAGTCGGAAAACCACACGTAATTAAAATCTTCTTTTTTAACTTTCCCACGGTTTATTACTTCATCAAATCGATGCGTCGCTACAAATGCAACATCCACCTTTCCATCGTTTACTGCTATAGTTGACAAGTCATGTCCACCAGAATAAACAATTTTATTGAAATAGTCCTCAATAGGCACGCCAATCACTTTTGAAAAACTGATGCGGGGTACAAGGTTGCCCGATGTGCTTGCTGGATCGACTAATGCAGCAGTGCTTCCCTTAAGAGATTCTATCGTTGTGAATTTGGATCCTTTTTTACTTATAATTACGGCTTGGTATCCTGGACCTTCCTTAGTTATGTGTCCTTTTTTTTTTATATAGGTGGCAAAAACCTCTATATTTTGATCTTTTTCATTACCAAGAATATAGGAATAAGGCCCATGTACGGCTATATCCACAAATCCACTCATCATTGCCTCTATGACACTTGCTCTTGAAGTCGGCATAAAGAAATTGATCTTTTTTCCTGTAACTTCTTGAAGGTGTTTCAAAACTGGTTTATAGATGGCTAAGTCTTGCATTGTTTCCGTAGCGGGAACGATCGAAAAGGTTAGTTCGTCAGGCATTTCACAGTCTTCTGCAAAAATATATCCCTCAAAGAAGATCGTATAAAAAACGCTCATACAGATGGCTATAATTAATCGCTTTCCTATAAGTTTATACATAATACTACCTTGTTTTATAAAAATATTACGGGATTTATTTTGAGGTTATTTATCTTCTCGCCAATCGGGAACATATATGCCGTCTAAGAATCGTGACCGAACTGCTACAAAAGAATCCTTTCCGACATTAGCTCCTCTATAGGCCATATCTTCAATCGCTTCCTTATCATCAAGTTTAATCGCACTCGGCGTTTGTTGATTGACACGTAGATGACGAGCTGGCCCGAGGAAGCTTTCTGCCATAACGGATGCGGCGTGCTCCTGAGCAGCAAAGAAGATATCAGCATTGGTTGGCGCCCATCCTGCTTTACCTTTTCCGAGGGACTCTGTAAAATCGGTCTCACTACCCATCGTACCGACGCTCAATACGTCGATTCGATCCAATGGAATTTTCAAGTGTCGAACCGCCTCAGCTAATGCGGGAAGGATTGGATTGTTAGCCCAGATCCCACCGTCCAAAAATGTTTCTTTCGCAATAGGTGCTTCCCACACAGCTTCATCGAAAAAAGTGGGCGCTGCAGAGGACGCGAGCGCTGCATCAACCGCCGTAATATCTTGGAACGCTGTTCGATCCTGACAATGGGCTGTCACAATAGCTTCTGCTTCTCCATGAATGGCTCTTACAGTCGGAATAACAAGTCTGCAGCACGAATCATAGGAGAGTTTTCGATCACCAAAGACCTCTTGAAGCACCTTTCGAAGTGTTGTGGATTCGTGCTTGGATTTTAACCAATGTCGCAACTTCCTGTTTTTTGGAAAAATATTTGGTCCTTGATTTCGATAGAACTCCAGTATTTCGAGTGGTGTTAAACCAAGACCAAGACCAATTGCTAGGATTGCTCCTGTGGATGTCCCCGTAACGAGGTCAAAGTGCGCAACCAAACTATTGCCACCGCCACTCTTGATCATATCGTCCCACTTTGATAGTACTGCGGCTGTGAATGTACCACGCAAGCCCCCTCCATCGAGGGCTAAAATTCTGAAATTGCGTCCCATCGAAGTGTTTTGCCTTACGAGAGGTAAGAGCTTCAGTTGTGAAACAATCGTTTTTACGAGATTTTCGGGAGATATACTCTTCGCTATTTCACTATTTTGATTATCAGGAAGGCCATTTTTCAATCGAGATAACAATTCTGGGTATTCCTTAACGTAGCATTCAATCGCTCCCCCGAAACCTGCAATAACAAAACCTGGTTTTCCAAGGGACAACATTGCGTCAAGTTCGTTGGGAACGCCTGCTCGAGCTTTATTGGTATCCCACCATTTCCCGCCAATGCAGATGATTGCATCAGATCTTTCTGCCATCCATTCTCGCATTGGAATCAAACTCTCGTTTGGATTGCCTTCAATAGCAGGTACGATTTGGACAGCGGCGTATTGCCTTTGTATTTCGATTTCCTCCAGTTGTTTGCTGCTTTCAGCAAACTTCTGGGCGCGAACCAACGTGAGAGCATCCTTCTCTCCCCCCGCCCGAATAAAATTACTCGCTGAGTCCTCTAATGGTTTTATTAGTGTAGGGTGGCTTCCGTGAATTACCGTTCCGCCTTCACTAAATATCGTACTGGCAAGTGTTTGGACAAATGAACGAATGCCATCTGCCTGCTGAAGGGTTGATTTTTCTGGCACAGAGCCTGAAATCTGGACTCTCACTCCGCGTAAAGGTAAATGTGGTACCATAGAATTATCTTTTCACCTCTCAATAGAATTTGTAGTCAACTATATACTTTGGCCTATAGGGTACCTTAAGAGTACAGCGGTTAAATAGCTTAAATCGATATTAATGTTATGCAATATGTTTTGCACACTTAATCATTATTTGTTATTGGCTGATTTACATTCCTAAGAACGACTGAATGTGTTTGGATGGAAGCAAATTCTCCATTTATTTTAAGTTTTGATTCTTAATTTTCCATTTTATTTTCTTTGAGCTACCGCCGTATTTACCCATGTCTCCAAGTTGCCGGCAATATCGTTATAAGCGTCATAGGATAAAGGATCATAACAATTTACGACAGTTGATAACTTTTTCCCATCTTTAAAATTAAATGTGTCAAATGGATTTTGACCCTTTCGGCTTGTACCATTACGAGGGCATTTTAGGTTGTGAATAAAGATTCCCAAAATGGGTTTTCCATCCTTCCATGCTTTTTCGATTTCGTACCTTACCCAAGGCCGATTGGCTGTTTCCACACCTACTAATACGATTATACATTGTTTATACTTCATATTATCATCTATCCAACGCTTTATGGATGTATCTCCACCTCGCTTAACAGATTCCCAATCATTGGGTGATATTGGAGTGTTACCTTCAATTGCACCGATATTGCGAACTTGTTGAACACGCATTACATCATTATCAAAATGAAAGCTGAAAAATACAGGTTTTCTCGCCATGATGAAATCTCCTTAATTAAGGTCCTTTTTATATAAAGATGATAAATGGTAAAATACGGGTACGGCAAAATTCTTTGTTACTATTTTGTCGTCCTCTTCTTCTTTGTGAGGTTTACGGCTAAGATTGTATCATAAGGCCCCACCGTGCCGCTCTATAACAAGTAGTTGAGCGGTTGTCCGCATATCCATCATCCCCAAAAGATTTAATTGACAATTGTTGGATTCTATTTTATGGTTTCTAACCGCATATCATTCATCGCGGGGTGATATTAACATACGGATACCATGATGAAAAAAATATCTCAACAACTATTAAAGCAATTTGATGCACAATTAATAACCAATAGGATTCCATCTGAAAATCATAATTTCTTCAGAAAATGGTTGCGGTATTATATTGATTTTTGTAGCAAATATGACCATAGGCCAAAAAATACCGAAAGTTTAATCCATTTCATAAACAAATTGCGGGAAAAAAGACAATCCAAACAACAGCAAAAACAGGCCTACGACGCTATACTTATATTTTATAAAATGTTTGGTATCCATCCAAAATGGCATGAAAAACCATCTCCCAAAAACAGATTTGAAAAAGAAGATCTGAGTATTCGCGAACAGACTGTTTCATACAATAAGAATGAAGTGGTTTTTGATAATAATTGGAAATATGTTTATACCGGGTTGAGTGATGAAATCAAAGTGAGACATTATTCACCAAAAACTTTTAAAGCTTACAGCATTTGGGTTAGCAAGTTTCAAAATTTTGTTCAATCAAAATCGCTTGAAGAATTGTCAACAGACGATGTTAAAGCCTTTTTAACATTTTTGGCTGTCGAACAGCACATTTCTGCATCATCACAGAACCAGGCTTTTAATGCGCTTTTGTTTTTTTTCAGAAATATCCTTAAAAAAGAATTCGGGAGAATTGATGGCGTAGTCAGGGCCAAAAGAAAGCCATATATTCCTGTTGTTTTGTCCCGGCAGGAGATTGATTTTATCATAGGAAAACTCAGATACCCTTATGATCTTATTGTAAAACTGCTATACGGTTGCGGGCTAAGGTTGTCCGAATGTATGAACATAAGAATGAATAATTTTAATTTTGATACCGGTATTTTAACCATTCACGATGGGAAAGGGAAAAAAGATCGTACTCTGCCTTTACCGGAAACCATTTTGTCTGATCTGACATGTCAGGTTGATGTGGTAAAAAAACTGCATCGGCAGGACCTGAAAGAGGATTATTCCGGAGTATTTATGTTTGATGCCATAGAAAGAAAATATAAAAATGCCGGTAAGGAATTTAACTGGCAATGGTTTTTTCCGGCTAAAGAACTGACTTATGTACCGGAAACAAATGAATACCGGCGCTCACATCTGCATAATCGTCATGTCCAAAAGGCAATCAAATCGGCTGTGAATAGAGTGCAGCTTACCAAACGTGCAACTGCTCACACTTTTCGCCACAGTTTTGCAAGTCATCTGCTTCAGGCAAACTATGATATCCGGACCATCCAGGAACTTCTGGGACACAGCGATGTCCGGACAACAATGATCTATACCCATACCGTCAAATCAAGGACACTCAAGGAATCAAAAAGTCCGCTGGATCTTTAAATTGGGGATTTTGCATAGCTTCGCCCTGTCGATTACTATGACGGATCTTTGAAATGTCTGTAATCAGGCAATTTTTTATGCCGTTTGTTTGTATAAAAGGATGATGAAAAAAGCAATAGGTAAAAACCCCTAATTTTTTTAAAAAATGAGTAATATTAGCATAATATTTATTTCATACCGTAAAAATTAAATCAGTTTTTTAATGAAATGCCGTGGCAATCAGCAGTCTGGTGTACTCTTGTTCCGGATGAGAAAATATTTTTTTTGAACTGCCGGTTTCTACAATTTTGCCGTCTTTCATTACCACAATGTCATGGCACAGAGATTTGACAACCTTGAGGTCATGGCTGATGAAAACATAGGTCAGGTGAAACTCTTTTTGCAGTTGCTTGAGCAGTTTCAGCACCTGGAACTGGACGGAACGATCAAGGGAGGATGTGGGCTCATCCAGCACCATGAACTCGGGCTTCAGGATCAAGGCCCGTGCAATGGCGATTCTCTGGTGCTGGCCCCCGGAAAATTCATTGGGATACCGGTCCCGGCTTGCGGGATCAAGGCCTACCTTTTCCATGACCCGGATAATCTCGTTTTCTTCTTGTTTTCTGGTCATGCCAGGGCGATGGATCGAAAGGCCTTCCCCGATGATCCGGGCCACTGACATTCTCGGGTTAAGGCTGCCGAACGGGTCCTGGAAAATGATCTGCATTCTTTTTCTCAATTGTCTGATCTGGTTTTTACTCATATCATTGAGAGAGTTTTCCCCGAGCAGGATTTTTCCTTTGCAGGTATTGAGTTTTAAAAGGGCAAACCCTGTGGTGGATTTGCCGGACCCGCTCTCGCCTACAATGCCTAATGTGTGTCCTTTTTTAATGGTAAAGCAGATATCATCCACAGCCTTGACATGATCCACGGTTCTTCGAAGGATGCCTTTTTGAATGGGGAACCAGACCTTTAAGTGTTCCACTTCAACCAGGGTGGCATCGTCTTCGTCTGCCGGGTCAGGCCCGCCTGTCGGCTCTGAATTGATCAAATGCCGTGTGTAGGGGTGGGCAGGGCAGGTGAAGATCTTATCAGGATGATCGGTTTCCACAATTATGCCCTTCTTCATGACAGCCACCCGGTCGGCGATTTTTTTGACAATGGTCAGATCATGGGTGATAAAGAGTATGGCCATTCCCATTTCCTGTTGCAGATCCCTGATAAGGTCGAGGATCTGGGCCTGGATTGTTACATCCAGGGCTGTGGTGGGTTCGTCGGCGATAAGGATATCGGGTTCGTTGATCAAGGCCATGGCAATCATGACCCGCTGCCGTTCACCGCCGGACAGCTGGTGGGGAAATGATACAAGCTTGTTGGCGGGATTTTTCAGCCCCACTTTTTTCAGCCAGAAAAGGGCTCGTTCATTCGCTTTTTGGGCTGAGATAGCAGGCTGGTGAAGAAAAATGGATTCTTTGACCTGTTTTCCGATCCGGTGAAGGGGGTTAAGGGAGGTCATGGGCTGCTGGAAGATGACCCCGACCCTGTTGCCCCGGATGTGCCTGATCTCTTCATCGGGTATGGCAAGGCAATCTTGACCGTCAAGTTCAATAGTGCCGGTCGGGTATATGGCTGATTCCGGCAGCAGTCTTAAGATGGACATGGCTGTAACGGTCTTGCCGGACCCGCTTTCACCCACCAGGGCCAGGGTTTCCCCTTTTTTTAGCTCAAGGTCGGCATTTTCAACCACCCGGGTGATTCTGTCGCCCAGTTTAAAGGATATGCTCAGGTTTTTTATGGTCAGCAGGGATTTGTTCATATGCTAATACACCTTTCTTGGGTCAAAGGCATCCCTGACGCCTTCGCCGATAAAGACCAGCAGGCTGAACATGAGGGACAGTATAATAAAGGCGGACAACCCAAGCCAGGGTGCCTGCATATTGGCTTTTCCCTGGGCCAGCAGTTCTCCTAATGAAGGGGAACCCACGGGCAGGCCGAATCCCAGGAAATCCAGGGATGTCAGGGTGGTTATGGAACCGCCCAGGATAAAGGGCATAAAGGTGATGGAAGCCACCATGGCATTGGGAAGTACATGCCGGATAATGATTTTCATATCGCTTAAGCCAAGAGCTTTTGCCGCAGTCACATATTCGAAATTCCTTCCTCGTAAAAATTCCGCCCTCACCACCCCCACAAGAGACATCCACCCGAACATCAGGGTGATGCCCAACAGCCACCAGAAATTGGGCTGAACCACACTGGACAGGATGATGAGCAAAAACAGGGTGGGCAGGCTGGACCAGATTTCGATAAACCGCTGGCCTAAAATATCGATTCTTCCCCCGTAGTAACCCTGCACGGCACCTGCCATGATCCCGATCACGGATGAACAGATTGTCAGGGTAAGGCCGAACAATACGGAAATCCTGAACCCGTAAACCAGGCGGGCCACCACATCCCGTCCACGGTCATCCGTGCCCAGCCAGTTGGTCCGGGATGGCGGCGAAGGGGCTGGGCCGTCCAGGTTGTAGTTGATGGTGTTATAGGAAAACGGGATGACAGGGTTGATCATCCATCCTTTTTTATTGATCAGGTCTATGACAAAAGGGTCTTTATAGTCTGCCGGAGCTTCAAACTCCCCGCCGAACTCGGTTTCTGCATACTCTTTGACAAGGGGACAGTAAAGTCCGGAATCATAATAGATTAAAAGGGGTTTGTCATTGGCGATCAGTTCTGAAAAAAGCGTCACAACAAATAAAATAGAAAAAAGATATAAAGAGATGTATCCGCGTCGGTTGGCCCGGAACCGGTTCCATCTTTCCTGGTTGATTTTTGTCATCTTCATGTCTTGTTTGTCCGTATCATTTTTTTTATCCTCATCCTCTTTTCTCAAAATCAATTCTGGGGTCAACAATGGTATAGGTTATATCAGAGATAATGGACAATATCAGACCCATGAGCGTAAAAATGTACAGCGTGGAAAACATCAGTGGAAAATCTCTCTGGAGCGTTGCCTGGAAGCCTAAAAGGCCCATGCCGTCCAGAGAAAAGATCACCTCAATGAGCATGGAGCCGGTAAAAAAAAGGCCTATAAAGGCGGACGGAAAACTGGCGATCACCAGAATCATGGCATTTCTGAACACATGGCCGTATAAAATCCGGTTTTCTGTCAGTCCCTTGGCCCGTGCAGTTACCACATACTGCTTGCTTATTTCATCTAAAAAAGAGTTTTTGGTCAAAAAGGTGAGTGTGGCAAATCCTCCGATAACCAGGGCAAGGGTAGGAAGAGCCATGTGCCAGAAATAATCCAGGATTTTGCCCACCAGGGACAGCTGGTCAAAATTCACGGAAACCAGTCCCCGCAGCGGAAACCAGTTGAAATAGGTGCCGCCGGCAAACAGTATGATCAAAAGAATGGCAAATAAAAATACAGGGATGGCATTGCCTATGATGATCACCGTGCTGGTCCAGACATCAAAGCGCGAAGAGTGTCTTAAGGCTTTTTTAATTCCTAAGGGGATGCAGACCAGGTGGATAATGAGAGTACTCCAGAGCCCGAGAGACACGGACACGGGAATCCTTTCCACAATCAGCTCTACCACGGATCTGCCCCTGAAAAGGCTGTCACCGAAATCAAAGCAGATAAAATCCTTGAGCATTTTAAAGTACCGGACATGTATGGGCTTATCAAACCCGAACCTGCGTTCAATCTCGGCAATCACTTCCGGGTCCAGGCCCTGGGCTCCCCGGTAGGTGCTTTTTTCTTTCATGTTGGTTTGTGTAAGTTCGGTTTTGCTGCCCGTGACCTGTTCCATAACGCCGGAATCCATGCCCTGAAGCTTGGCAATCAATTGATCCACAGGGCCGCCTGGTGCCACCTGGATGATGAAAAAATTGATGGTAACAATGGCAATCAGAGTGGGAACGACCAACAGCAGTCTGCGAATAATGTATGAAATCATGATGGTTTATTACCGGGATAGTCTTTTGCCGGGTATCCTTCTTATATGAAAGTCTTCAAAAATTTAAACAGTGACTTTCAATCTTTGTTGCGGGCAAATCTGAGCGAAAGACCAGGTCTGCCCGTGGCAGTTATTGGGTGATGTTTCGGTTGGGCAGTGCCGCCTGCTTGGCCTTGTCAATCCACCAGGTGTCAATGAACCCGATGGCATATCTGGGCCGCACAGCCGGTCTTGAAAATTTATTCCAATAGGCCACCCGGAATTTGCTCAAATGCCATTCCGGGATGACAAAAAAATTATATTGCAGAACCCTGTCAAGTGCCCGGCCGTAATGGAGCAGGGCGGTTTTGTCGGTCTGGTTCTGGTCTATTTTTTCAGTGAGAAAATCAATGGCAGGATCTTGAACCCCTGCGGTATTGTATGTGGAATCAAAAAAGTTTGAATGCCAGACGATTTTCAAATTGGAAGATGGAAACGGGTTGGCCGCATACTGGCCTGTAATCATGTCAAAATCCCGTGCCCGCATCCGGTTGATAAACTGGGTGGTATCCACCCGCCGGATATTCAGGGTGATGCCCAGTTTTTTCAGGTTGTCCTGGAACGGTATGGCAATGCGTTCCATGGTGGGGCTGTAAAGCAGCAACTCGAACTCCATGAGTTGTCCGGTTTTTTGATGGGTCATTTTCCGGTTGGAGATTTGCCAGCCCGCTTTTTTCAGGATGCCAAGAGCCGTCCTCAACTGAGACCTGATATTGCCGCTGCCGTCGGTTACAGGCGGTTGATATTCACTGGTATAAACCCGTGGCGGAATTTTGTCTTTCACAGGTTCAAGGCAGGCAATCTCATCCTTGGACGGCAGTCCCTTTGCTTGATACTCGGTATTCTGGAAAAAGCTGCGGGTCCTGGTATACTGGTTGTAAAAAAGATGCTGGTTCATCCATTCAAAATCCATGGCATAGGTCAGTGCTTCTCGAACCCTCACATCTTTGAACACCTCTTTTTGGGTATTAAAGATCAGCGCCTGCATGGCCTGGGGAATATCATGGGCAATTTCTTCTTTTATGATGTGGTGCTGATCAAAATAATCCCCTTTATACATGGTGGCCCATTGCTTGGCCACATTTTCCATCCTGAAATCAAACTCTCCTGCTTTAAAGGCTTCCAGGGTGACAATTTCGTCCTTGTAATAGTCGTACCGGATCAAATCAAAATTATGTCGTCCCTTGTTGACCGGCAAATCCTTTGCCCAGTAGTCTTTTAACCGCTTGATCACCACATACTGCCCCATTTTATAGGCATCAATGGTAAACCCGGAACTGCCCAGTGGCACATCGGTGGTGGGAGCTGAAAAATCTCTTGTCTCCCAGTAATGTTTTGGCAGTATGGCAAGCCCTGCAAGAGAGTGCAGCAATTCCAGCCGGCTTTTTTTAAGGGTGAATTTTACCCTGTGTGTATCTAAGGCCTCAACATGGGAGACATTTTTATAATAGCTTTTAAACTGCGGCACTCCCTGGGTCATGAAAGTGTTAAAGGTAAACACTACATCTGCTGAGGTAATGGGTTTTTTATCCTGAAACCGGGCGTTTTTATTGATGGTAAAAATAATCCATGTATAGTCTTTTGAATATTCTATTTTTTCTGCAATCAAGGGGTAGAGTACATCAATTTCATCATCAGAAGGCGTCATCAGGGTGTCATACAGCTGTTCACTGCCTGCAGCGGCATCTCCCCTTTGAGCGTAACGGTTGAAACTGTCAAAGGTGCCTGTGGTGGAAAGGGTTACTGATCCGCCTTTGGGGGCATTGGGATTAACATAGTCAAAATGGGTAAATCCCTGACCATATTTTGGAGTGTCCCTTAAAGAAAAATCGGTTGAGATGATTGATGCCTCATCTGCCGGACATATCCCGGTCATCCACAGGATGATCAGCATAATGATTGTTTTTTTCACAAGTTACCCCTTTTTTTTTTATATGAAAGTCTTCAAAAATCCAAACAAAGACTTTCAATCTTTGTTGTGGGCAAACCAAGCTTAAAGACCAGGTCTGCCCGTTGCAGTTATCTTTAAAATACTGCCTGAAATACCGAGTGACTGTTTAAAAAAATGTATTTTAAACTGTTTTGAACTGTTGAACAAGAAAGAAGTCGTTTTAATTTTAAAGCAGACACAATCATTGACTTTTTCAAGTCTTTTCACTATATTATCTAAAGAGTGCCTGGCAAGAAAAGTTGTAAGTCCGGCTCTGTGTTTTGTGTTTGACAGCCGTAAGATTTGTTTTGTTTACCATTCTTTTGATTACCTTTTCTTAAATCCTGTTCCATATACCAAACTAATTTTTTTGCAGTACCTTTGTAAGTCCATATATTGAATGTTGCCATTCTCGTTGTGTTGGCAGGCACTCTGACAATATGGGATTGTGATTTCCATTCCTGATGCAACCTGGACCCGTTCAAGAAATGAGGCGCCTGGTTTCTGGGGCGGACATTGCTGATTTTACTTATGTTTTATCAGTATGACCGGATTTATGCCTGTGATGGATATCCGGCCAGTGAGGGTGTGAGTGTAAAACCGGTTCGTGGTAATGCCAGTGGAGGTGGGCAATTTTTTCTTTTTTGCTTGAATGAGTGTGGGTGTGATGGTCATCATCATGATGGTGCAAATGTTTGTGTTTCAAGGGGCCATGGACATGAATGTGGGTATGCTTGTCCAGGAAAAGTGTGAACAGGGAAATTATTAGAACCAGGGCTGCTGCCATCTGGACAGGTGCGATGCGTTCATGTAAAATCAGGGCAGACAATGCCACTCCGAAAAACGGTGCCGTTGCAAAAATCATCTGGCTTCGGGTCGCCCCCAGATTTTGTGCTGCCGTGATATAAAGGCTGATACTGAATCCATAGGCAAAAATCCCGACCATGAGGGCAAAGAGGATGGCCGGGATATTTTTTGAATAAGGCTCTGCTATAAAGGCAATGGCCAGGTTCAGGCTTCCTGCTGTTACCCCTTTCCAGAACGTGCTTTGGGAAGGGGTGATTGTATCTATCAATGCTGTTAGATGGTTGTCAAGAGCCCAGCAAATGCAGGCACCTGTAACTAAAAGCAGGGCCATAAAACCAATGGGGCCTTCGTGCCAGGACAATAAAACAGATGCAAGCAAGGTCCCGCCAACCCCTATCCACCCGAATCGTCCCAGGTGATCCCGGAACACCAGGTATCCCAGGACAGCCGTGGCAATCAGTTCCAGGTTCAGCCACATTGACACGGAAGCACCAGACCCTTTTTGAAGTCCCATCAACAGCAGCACAGGGCCTATAATCCCGCCAAACCCGATAGCACCTGCAAGCCTGCAGGTGTTTTTTTTATCAAGAGTTTTGATACTGACACGATTGCCTGCAAACACAGAAAAGGGCAAGACTCCTATGGCAGCGCCAACATACAAAAGACCCGCCAGTTGAAAAGGGGTGAGGGTGTCGAGCAATAGTTTGCCAATGGGTGTGGAGGAACCAAAAAGTATGGCTGAAACGACTGCGGCCAGGATAAAATGCATTAAAGAGAAACCTTTGTTGTTTGATTGAGTTTTAATGAATAACTTAAATAGTGTCGCAAATATAATAGTAGCGCAAATTTGTGTTAAAAGTAAACTTAAGAATTTATCAGTCCTGAAGGTCCATTTCCTTATATTAAAATAAAAAAAGTTTAGAATAATTTCAAAATATTGAGGATTTTCTAATAGTTTTTTTGAAAATGTTCTAAATATTTGTTCATTATAGCGAACTTCTTGGATTTAAAATTGTATTAGTCATTGTATTTAAAGATAAATTGTGTTCATTTTGAGCTTGGCATGGTTTCTGCTATTTAACAATTTTGTTTGTTTAAGTTATGTGAATTGTTGATGAGAGTTAAACCCAAAGCTTTTTGAAAATAAAAAGGATGAATAAATGACTCTTCAAAATAAACTTTCCCAAGGGGATTTTGTTGTACTTGCCGAAATAAATACCCCCAAAGGAGTTGATATATCAGATCTTGTAACCAATGTGAGACACCTTAAATCCAGAATAGATGCCGTGGTAATTCCAGGCATGGATAACGGCGTCATGCACATGAGCGCCCTTGCCGGCGGTGCGATTATCCGGCAGCAGGGGATGGAGCCCATGATTCACATCTATGGCAGGGATCGCAACAGGATGGCCCTTCAGGGAGATATGCTTGCAGCTCATATTCTTGGGGTAAACAACCTTCTGGTTGTGCAAGGTGAGGCAATAAGCCATGGTGATCATCAGAATGCCAAGCCGGTTGATGATCTTAATGAACTGGATTTGCTGATCATGCTCAATACTCTTCAAAGAGGAACGGACCTTGCCGGTTTTGAATTAAAAGGAAAACCTGAATTCTTCACAGGATGCCAGGTTCAACCCATCCGAAACGATGACCATCTTGAAATAGAATTTCAAAGTGCCGGGGAAAAGGTAGAGGCAGGGGCACAATATATAATGGTCCCCCCTGTTTTTGATATTGACGGCTATGTTCAAATTTTAAATAAATTCAAATCATTGAATGTACCGGTGATTGCCACGGTTTACATGTTGAAAAATGTTGGTATGGCCCGCTACATTTCAATTAATGATCCTGCTTCAAAATTGTCTGAGGCAACGATTACCCGGATACGCAAATCAAAGGATCGGGAAACAGAATGTATCAATATTGCAGGAGAAATGATCAAGGAACTTCAAAGCCAGGTTCAGGGGGTAAAGATTTCCGCCTCTGGCTGGGAAGACCGTTTGCCGGCAATACTGGACTGTGCAGGGCTTTAACATAAACTCATCCATCTTTAATTATCTGTGTGAACCCATTACAGATGATGGATACCATAAATAAAAACAGGTTACCCATGCAAAAGCTTAAAAATATTCAACATGATAAGAGTGTGCTTGTTATCGGTGGTGGTGTCGGAGGCATCCGTGCGGCATTGGATTTGGCTGAATCCCGCCGAAATGTCGTACTCATTGATAAATCATATTCCATTGGCGGGTTGATGACCCAGTTGGACCGAACGTTTCCAACCAATAATTGTGATTTATGTACGGTATCTCCCCATTTGTCCGAAAATACAAGACAGATCCATCTGGATTTACAACCAATGACCCGGCTTGAAGAGTTGACTGGTGAGGCTGGTGATTTTAAGGCCAAGCTTGTTACCGAGCCAAGATATATTGATATGGATAAATGTACGGCATGCGGAGAGTGCCACAAACATTATCCCGATGCGGTTCGATTTACCCCCGGACTTGATCCGCGTGCGCCTACCTGCATGCGATATCCTCAGGCAACCCCTTATGCTTTTTCCATTGATATGGAAAAAATAACAGATGTGGCGGCTTTGCAGAAGGTGTGCAAGGCAGATGCCATTCTTCCGGATGATACCCAAAAGACAACTACCATTGACGCGGCATCGGTCGTGTTAAGCGTCGGGGCTGAATTGTTTGATCCTTCTGTGCTGGATAATTTCGGCGGGGGCCGGTTTGATAATGTTGTAACCGGTCTGGAGTATGAACGGATCATGTCGGCTTCCGGGCCTTTTCAGGGCGATCTTGTAAGGGTTTCAGATAAAAAAAGGCCTAAAAAAGTGGCATGGATACAATGTGTCGGATCAAGAGGAATTAATAAGGCTGATGTGCCTTATTGTTCCGGGGTTTGCTGCATGTATGCCTTAAAAGAAGCCATTGTAACAAAAGAAAGATTTGCCGAAAGTATTGAAACTACCATTTTCTATATGGATATGCGGACCTATGGCAAAGATTATGAACTTTATTTTAACCGGGCCAAAAATGATTATGGCATCCGGATGATCCGCTGCCGGCCTCATTCCATTTATGAAGACAGCGAAACTCAAGATCTTTCCATCACCTATACCCTGGAAGAAGAAGCTCGCCGCATAACAGAAGATTTTGACATGGTTGTGCTTTCAACCGGGTTCAGGGTCTGTGAAACAAACATTGATCTTGCATCCCGCCTGGGGATTGACTTAAACGTCCATAATTTTGCAAAGACAAATAATTTTAACCCGGTTATGACATCAAGACCAGGTGTATATGTTTGCGGTGTGGCCGAGAGTCCCAAAGATATTCCCGAAACAATAGTTCAGGCAAGTGCTGCTGCAAGCATGGCGTCATCCGACCTGCCTGCTGTCATGGATCTGCCTGAAACTGATATTGATTTTATGCCGGAAAGAGATGTTTCAGAAGAGGAACCCAAAATAGGGGTTTTTGTGTGTGACTGCGGACTGGAAATAGGTGGCGTGGTGGATGTTGACAAAATGGTTCAATTTGCCGGAACCCTTCCCAATGTGGCAGTTTCACAGGCCGTAGGGTATGGGTGCAGCAAAGAGTCCATGGCCCTGATTGAAGAATCAATTAAAAACAATAATTTAAACCGGGTGGTGATCGGGGGTTGTTCTCCCAGGACTCATGAAACCAAGTTTCAGGATCTGATGCGCCGTGCGGGATTAAACAAATATCTGGTGGAAATCGTCAATTTAAGAGATCAGAACACCTGGACCCATATGGGACAGCCGGAGCAGGCTCTGGACAAGGCGTTCAAGCTGCTGCAGATCGGTGTCAGCGGTGTTTGCAAAAGCAGGCCTTTGATGGATCAGACCTTGCCCATGAATCAGAATGCATTGGTTGTGGGTGGTGGTGTTACCGGAATGACGGCAGCACTTCAACTGGCAGGTCAGGGCATTAGGGTCTATCTTCTGGAACGCAACCCTAATCTGGGAGGCGTGGCAAAATCCATCAGACGGACAATCGAAGGGGACGAAGTAGCTCCGTTTATTGATCAATTGATAAAAGATGTGTCAGCCAATAAAAATATCCAGGTTATGACACGGACCATTGTCGTAGATCATTCAGGTGTGCCGGGGCGGTTTACAACCGGTATCCAGACTGGTGCAAGAATGAACTATATGCAGCTCAATCACGGGGTGACCATTTTTGCCACGGGTGCCCTGCCAAACAGGCCGGATGAGTATGGCCTTGGAACCCATGACAATATTGCCACTCAGCTTGAACTGGATGCCTTGATTGAAGATGATCCTGAAAGAATTAAAGCCATGAACCAGGTGGTGATGATTCAATGTGTTGGATCAAGAGAACCCGGCAACCCCAATTGTTCAAGAGTTTGCTGCCAGACTGCCATTAAAAATGCTTTGCGAATTAAAGCCATTAATCCTTACGCGGAAATTTATGTTTTATACAGAGATATTCGTACCTATGGTTTTCAGGAAGATTATTACAGGCAAGCCAGAAATCTGGATATAAAATTTATCCGGTTCTCTTTAGATAATAAACCGGAAGTGTTGTTGGAAAACGATCAGGTGTCCGTTCTTGTGGATGATACGATCCTTGGCAGAAAGATTCAAATTGATGCGGATTATCTTGCCCTTAGCACCGGGATGATTGCCGATGATGAAACCACGGAAGATCTGGGTATGATGTTCCATCTGTCAAGAACAGAAGACAACTATTTTCTTGAGGATCATGTGAAGCTTCGTCCGGTTGATATGTCTGTGAGGGGAAATTTTATAGCCGGAACAACTCACTCTCCAAAAACAATCAGGGAGAGTATTACCCAGGCTTATGCCGCAGCAGGACGGGCACAAACCCTGCTGGCTAAAAAAGAAATTAATCTGGGGGCGGCAATAGCCAAAGTAGACGGAGCCAAATGTGCTGCCTGTCTGGTTTGTGTTCGTGCCTGTCCGTTCGGTATTCCGTTTATCAACGAGGACGGTTATTCGCAGATTGATCCGGCCAAATGCCAGGGATGTGGAATTTGCGCTGCAGACTGCCCGGCAAAGGCCATTCAGTTGCTTGCTTATGAAGACGATCAGATTTTGGCCAAATTAGACGGTTTGTTTGGGGAGGTGAACTAATGGAAAACTTTGAACCGGAAATTGTCGCATTTTGTTGTCATTATTGCGCCTATACTGCTGCTGATATGGCAGGCAGCAAAAGGATATCCTATCCGCCAAACGTAAAAATCATCCGTGTGCCATGCACGGGAAAAGTGGATGCCATCCATATCATGAAAGCCCTTGAAAAAGGAGCGGACGGTGTTTATGTTGCCGGATGCCTTGAAGGGGACTGCCATTTTAAAAATGGAAATACCCGTGCAGGATACAGGGTCGCACATGTACAAAAAATCCTGGAAGAACTTGGCTGGGAAAAAGAACGGGTGGAAATGATCAGGATGTCGGCTGGAATGGGTGAACTTTTTGCCCGTACCGCCAGCGAATTTACTGAAAAAATAAAACAACTGGGACCCAGTCCCGTTAAATATATCAACACAGATAACCATCAGAAGGCAGCTATTTGATGATTAAATCTTCGGAGATAAGAATATGATAACAGCAGAGCAAAAACCATTAAAAGAAATTATAGAATATATTTCACCCTATGACCGGATTCTTCTGGTTGGTTGTAATGAATGTGTGACTGTCTGTGCAGCCGGTGGAAGAAAAGAAGTCGGTCTTTTAGCATCAGCCCTTCACCTGAATTGTTTAAAACAGGGCAAGACGATTGATATCAAGGAAATAACACTGGAAAGACAATGTGATCCTGAATATGTGGAAGAACTTGTATCTGAAATTGACAGAGCCGATGCTGTTTTGTCCATGGCCTGCGGGTGTGGCGTGCAGACCATTGCCGAACGGTATAAGGATAAACCCGTGTTTCCTGCGGTAAATACAAAATTTATGGGCGCATCCGAATCCCAGGGAATCTGGGCGGAAAGATGCCAGGGATGCGGTGATTGTCTGCTGGGCATCACAGGTGGCATCTGTCCTGTTTCAAGATGTTCCAAACATCTGCTCAACGGTCCATGCGGCGGAACCTCCAACAGCATGTGTGAAATTTCTCCCGATGTTGACTGTGCCTGGTGTTTGATCTGGGAAAGATTAAAGGCACTTGGAATGGAAAAACGGTATGAAGAAATTATGGAAGCTAAAGATTGGAGACCTGCAGGCGGCGGCGGACCCAGAAAAATAATCAGAGAGGATTTGTCATTATGAAGACTGAAAGCAAACTGGAAAAAGTATTGGCATCTGGAAACCTTGCAGTGACATCTGAGGTCGGTCCTCCCAGGGGCGCAATTCCTGAAATAGTAAGAGAAAAGGCAAATCTTATAAAAGATCATGTTGATGCCGTCAATGTAACAGACAACCAGACCGCCATGGTGCGAATGTCCAGTTGGGCGGCAGGCGTTATTATCAAGCAGATGGGACTGGACCCCATTTTGCAGATGGTCACAAGAGATAGAAATCGTCTGGCCATGCAAAGCGATATTATAGGGGCTTATTCTCTTGGAATTAACACCATGATGTGCCTGTCCGGCGATCATGCGAAATTCGGTGATCATCCCATGGCAAATGGCGTATTTGATCTGGATTCGGTTCAATTGGTTCAAACGGTTAAAAAAATGAGGGATGAAGGCAAATTCCAGGGTGGAGCAGATATTAAAACTCCTCCGAAAATGTTTATTGGAGCTGCTGCCAATCCATTTGCCGATCCCTTTGAACTCAGGGTTATGAGGCTGGCCAAAAAAGTAAGGGCAGGTGCTGATTTTATCCAGACCCAGTGTATTTTTAATCTGGATAAGTTTGAAAAATATATGGAAATGATGTGTGACAGGGGACTGGATGAACAGGTGCATCTTTTGGCCGGGATCACACCCATGAAATCAGCCGGTATGGCCAAATATATGAAAAACAAAGTGCCGGGCATGGATGTGCCTGATGAGGTTATCAAGCGAATGGAAGGTGTCTCCAAGGAAGAGCAGCCCGAAGAAGGCATAAGAATAGCCGTAGAATCCATTCAAAGATTAAAAGAAGTCAAAGGCGTACACGGATTTCATATTATGGCTATTGAATGGGAAGAAAAGGTTCCCCAAATTGTAGAAAAAGCAGGATTATTCCCTCGACCTGTGCTATAGGAATATAAAATCCTTATGACAACAAAAAGGAGCAATAACAATGAGTGAAAAACAATTTGTTTTAGTCGTAGACGATGATCCCGATTTGGTGGAAGCGGTTTCTATGAAATTAGAAGCTCTGGAATACAGAGTGGCCAAGGCTTATGACGGTGAAGAAGCTATGGAAAAAATAAATGAAGAGAAACCTGATCTTGTCATCCTTGATGTAATGATGCCCAGAAAGAACGGATGGGAAGTCTGTGAAGAGATTAAAAACAATCCTGATCTGAAAAAAATTTCTGTTGTTCTCTTAACTGCTGTCGCTGATTCCGTTAAAACAACCAGTTATACACATCATGATGGCAAAACAACTTTAGCCGATGATTATGTTCCAAAACCAATTGATTTGGATAAGTTAATGGAAATCGTAAAGGAACATTGCGAGTCGTGAGTTGAATTTTGCAATAATTTTTGTTGAATTGAAAGATTATTATGGCGGGGAGAGTTTCTTTTCCCCGCCATTTTGATTCTGACTTGTCGGGATACTTCATATGAAAGTCTTAAAAAAATCACATAAAAACTTTCATATTTTGTTGTTTGCAAACCAAAGGAAAATCGTTGGTCTGCCCGTGTTATTTGCTAGGATTTTGGGATGATGAACCAAATAAAAATTAACGGCATTCGCCTGAATAAAAATTATCTTCAGGTAACCCAGGAAGAGTTTGACAGGCATTATACATCCGGTATGCTGCTCTATCAGGCTCTGCAATCAAAGAGCATTAACCTTGTGTTTATGGCTTTGAACACTTTGGGTGACAGATCTTTTATTTCAGGGGCGATTGCGTCAAGACATTTAAAGAATGTGCTGAATCAGGATGGCAACTGGGCCTGTAAAAGAGATATCTGTACCCTGTCCATATACCCTCACCACTATCGGTTCCGTCTGCTGGGAGGGCTTTTGTCGCTTCTGGGACAGCAAAAAATATCCTTTTGGCACATGGTTTCGTCCAAAGCAATGTTGACATTTGTGGTTGATCAACAAAATTGCGATGCATTTATAGAGCTGCTGTCATCCAATTTCGATCTGCCCAAATCCCATGTGCCGTTTGAACAGGAAGAAAACGATGAACTCACAAAATTTTTGAAGAAAAAATATCCTGAAACCCGTGCAACCTATGTAGAGGAAAAAATAAAGACTTATGGGATAACATTGGAGACTGACCTGACGCTGAACGCTTACCGGTTCTCTTTTGATCAGCTGGCCGGGTTTGGGCGAGAGCTTCAATCCATTGATGACAGCGAAAATAGTGAAGATAAGTTTTTTCATACATGCGCCCATCTGATATCCCCGGAAAATATACGCCTGTTTTTATTAACGGGAAAATCGCCGGGGTTCACTGAGGGTCAAACCTGTCCGGCTGAACTGCTCAGTTTCCATGGCCCTCATTTCGGTGACAGGCACAGTATTATCAGCAGGGCATTGAATTGCCTTTCAAAAAAATCAATACCTGTTCTTCAGGCAGCCTGCACAGGGTCAAGTATTGGTATTATTCTGGCCCAAGGTAAGGGTGAGGCTGCAAAACAGGCATTAACGGATGTGTTTGAAAATCCATGACAATATGAATCGAATTCGGATAGAATTTGGTGTAGTGATAAATAAGCGAGAATTGAAGGTTTAAAGCTTGAATGGTTTGTGAAAGGCAGAGGCTATGAAAAAAGATCCGGAAATGTCAGCAGATGAAATGTATTGGCGGATCAGGGTATTTGATTCCCTGTCATATCCCAGCGTTATTATTTCACCTGATAAAACTCTGCTGGGTGCCAATAAAAAGTTTTATGAAACTTTTAATCTGTCTTTTGAGGAAATTTTTGGTAAAAAGTGTTTTAATACTTTTTTATACAAGGATACGCCCTGCAACTCCGACCAATGCACCATCTCCAAGGTTATAAAAGACAAAAAGAGTCACAGTTTTGTTTTAAGGCATCAGTACAGATGGGAAGAAAGAGTGTTTTCACCTATTTTTGATGAAAATGGAGATGTGGCATATGTGACGGCCAACATGCGGGACATTACCCAGACGAAATCCCTTGAAAATCAGCTGCATGGGGCAAAAGAGTTTATCAGCAGGGTGATTTATTCGTCTGCAAGCGCAATTGTTGCCGCAGACCGTAAGGGTAATATCAATTTGATGAATTCTGTGGCAAAAGAGTTGTTTGGTGACTATAACGGTGAGGAAGGCAAGATCAAGCATACCGAACAATTATATCCTCCGGGCAAAGCCAAAGAGATCATGAGAATGCTCAGGGATGAAAAAATCGGAGGAAAAGGAAAACTTCTGATTCCGCGGACAACCATTGTTAATTCCCATGGCGAAGAAATTAAAGTCGAGATGTCAGCCGCGATTATTTATGACGAAAAAGGCAATGAATCAGCCACAATGGCGATTTATAATGATTTAAAAGATAAGATCAAGGTTGAAAAAGAATTAAAAATGGCCCAGAAGCAGTTGTCTCAATCTGAAAAAATGGCATCTTTGGGTCAATTGGCTGCAGGTGTTGCCCATGAAATCAATAATCCTTTGACCGGTGTGTTGTTTTATGCAAGCCTTTTATTGGAGCGGGGAGATCTTGATGATAGTATGCGTGAAGATCTGGGGTATATTCTTGAAGATGCCAACAGGTGCAAGTCCATCGTTAAAAGCCTTCTGGTTTATAGTCGACGTGCTGGATCTCAAAAAAATATTGTTCACCTCAATGATATTGTCAACCAGAGTCTGACATTGATCCGGGATCAGAAAAAGTTCAGAAATATCATCATTAAAAAAGATCTGTCAGATGAAATGCTGCTCATTCACGCAGATACAAATAAGCTGAACCAGGTGTTGATTAATCTTGTTATCAATGCGGCTGATTCCATGGACGGACTTGGTATCATCACGTTGACATCTTATAAGGAGAAAGCAGTTAAAAAGGTTTTCCTGGAAATTAAAGATACAGGAGAAGGGATACCCCATGAAAATTTATCAAAAATTTTTGACCCCTTTTTTACGACAAAAGAAGTGGGAAAAAGTACGGGGCTTGGTTTGAGTATTGTTTACGGCATCATTGAGGAGCATGGGGGGAAAATTTCTGTTAAAAAAACAGGCTCAAAAGGCACAATATTTATCATTGAATTTCCCATGTGCGTACCTTCGGAAACCAAAGGTCCGTCTTTGTGTAATCCCCAAACCGATTAATATTTATAACTTAAGAAATGAAGACAAATATAAAGACAAATGAATAATTCAGCTATAAATTCCATAAAAAAGAGTGTAAAAGATATTTTTTTTCAGCCACGGGTGTTGGTCGTGGACGATGAAGTGCGTATTCAAAAAGCCTGTCAAAGATTACTGACAGAAGAAGGATGTGATGTTGAAGTTGCGGATGATGGTGTTCAAGGTCTTGAAATGATTGAAAAAAAGCATTTTGATATCATTTTGCTGGACCTGATGATGCCCGGGATCTCCGGTCTGGAAGTTTTAACAGACGTCAAATCCCGTCATCCTGATACGGTTGTGATTGTAGTGACCGGTTATGCAACACTTGAACATTCAATTGAGACAATGAAAAAAGGAGCTTTTGATTTTTTATCAAAACCATTTTCACCCGATGAATTGCGGGCTGTTATCAGTAAGGCCATTGAATTTTTGAGGACACTTCAGGATATCGCAACTGAAAAATCCAGGATGCGGGTGATGATCAACACCTTGAGCGATGGGGTGTTGACAACGGATAACCAGAAACGGATTGCTTTGGCAAATCCGGCATTTTTAAAAGCAATCGGCTGCAGAAGGACCAAAGTTATAGGTCACAATGTATCGGAATTTATAACTGACCCCAGGTTGCTGGAAATGATAGACCAGGCCATTAACCAGCCGGAAGGTACATTTGCAGAAATTACCGATGAGATCTCCATGCCGTTTTCAACAGGAAAAGATGATATCATTATTGGTGCCAGATGTATTCCGTTCCGGGACCGCCTTAATCGGAATCTGGGCTCTGTTACACTTCTCCACGATATCACGGCGTTAAAAAAGGTGAATCAGCTAAAATCCAATTTTGTTTCCATGGTGGCCCATGAAATCAAAAGTCCTCTCAATTCAATTTTAATGCAGTTAAAGGTGATTCTGGACGGACTGGCAGGAGATTTGACTGACAAGCAAAAAGAGATACTGCAACGAAGTTCGGAACGAATCAAATCATTAACAAAACTTTCGTCAGAACTTCTGGATCTTTCCAAGATTGAATCAGGGCTGATCAACCAGGAAAGAGAGGAACTGGACCTGGTTGAATTGATAAAGGATCAGGTTGCGGGCTATCAGGATACTGTAGATGCCGAATCCACACAATTGACAGTGAAAGAAACCAAAAACCAAATTCATATGCTGGGAAACCGGACCAATATCGAAGAGGTGGTTTCTAATCTCATATCCAATGCGATCCGGTATAGTCCCAATGGCGGAAAAATTACGGTATGGGCAGATGAGAACAGTGACGGTGTGGTAATCAAGGTATCAGATACCGGCCTTGGGATACCGGAACAGGATCTGGGGAATATTTTTGACCGTTTTTTTCGTGTAAAGAATAAAGAAACAAGGTATATAAACGGAACAGGCCTGGGGCTTGCCATTGTAAAAAGCATTGTTGAAGCTCACCACGGCACCATTGAAGTACAAAGCCGGAAGGGTGAAGGCACTTGCTTTTCTGTTTATTTTCCAAAACCTGAATATAAAATTTGAGTGTCTGAGTGTTGATCTTAAGGTCAACATCGCTGTGTTTTAATTTTTTTGCATCCGGTTTTCTGTTTGAAAACTGATATAAGGTAGCGTATAGATAAAATTTTATTACACAGAGTTGTTTTTGTTTTATGCCTTTTGTTCAGGAGGTTGCAATGTCCGTCAGTATTTCTCCTAAAAAAAACGGGTCTTTGGGTACATTTGCAGGTGTTTTCACCCCCAGTATTCTGACCATTCTCGGCATCATCCTCTTTAGGAGGATGGGATATGTCCTTGGCGAAGCCGGTCTTGCAAAGACTTTGATCATCATGTGTCTTGCAAATTCCATTTCCGTACTCACAAGTTTTTCCCTGGCTGCCATTGCCACCAACCTGAAGGTCAAGGGAGGCGGTGATTATTACCTGATTTCCCGAACTCTGGGCCTTGAATTCGGCGGGGCCATAGGCATAGTACTGTTTTTGGCGCAGTCCGTATCCATTGCTTTTTATTGTATTGGATTTGGTGAAGCCATTTCCGGTATGGGGATTTTTGCCGACATTGCGTTTTTACCCCAGATGATTGCCGCAACCGCACTGTTGCTGCTGTTTGTCCTGGCCTGGACAGGGGCGGACTGGGCCACGAAATTTCAATACGCAGTAATGGCTATCCTGGTATTGGCACTGATTTCATTTTTTATCGGTGGATTTCAAAAATGGGACACAAACCTTTTATGGGCAAGCCGGATAAATGAAACTGATAATACAGGGTTCTGGATTTTGTTTGCCATTTTTTTTCCGGCAGTAACCGGCTTTACCCAGGGGGTCAGCATGTCAGGAGATCTTAAAGATCCCGGAAAAAGCCTGCCCCTTGGAACATTTCTGGCGGTTGCCTTGTCTGTTCTGATTTATCTGGCGGTTGCAGTTGTTTATTCAGCATCCAGCCCCCTTGCGACATTGGCATCAAATTACAACATCATGAAAGATACTGCCCAATGGGGAATTTTTATTGATGCGGGTGTCATATCAGCCACGCTTTCGTCTGCAATGGCATCCTTTTTGGGTGCCCCCAGAATTCTTCAGTCACTTGCCAGGGATAAAATTTTTGCTTTTTTAAATCCCTTTGCCCTGGGTGCAGGGGCTTTTGACAACCCCAGACGAGGCGTTTTGCTGTCCTTGTGCATTGCCCTTGGAACCATTGCAATGGGACAGCTTGATCTGATTGCAAAAGTTGTTTCCATGTTTTTTTTGATTTCATACGGTCTGCTCAACTATGCCACCTATTTTGAGGCTGCCACCCAAAGTCCGTCTTTTCGTCCCCGTTTCCGATGGTATCATAGAAATCTGAGTCTGGCAGGATTTTTGATATGCCTGGGAGTCATGCTGGCCATTGACTGGAAAACAGGGGTTGCGGCAGTGGCCATTCTTTTTGCCATCTATCAATATTTGAAAAGAACTTCCGGTCCGTCCCGGTGGGCAGACAGTCAACGGTCCTATCACCTTCAGCAGATACGAAAAAACCTGCTGGCCACCCAGGAAGACATAGAGCATCCAAGAGAGTGGCGGCCCTTTATTCTGGTTTTGTCCGGCAGCAGCGACCATCGCTTGCCCCTGCTTTGGTTTGCCTCTCTTGTCGAAGGAGGCAGCGGCCTGACCACTGCTGTAAATATGGTTGTCAGACAAGGCATCATATCCGTCAAGGCAAAAGACGAATTGACTCTTCAATTGCAACAGGATTTGCTGAATTTTGACTCCAGGGCCTTTGGACTTTTTGTCTCAGCACCGGATGTTGAAACCGGCCTTGATATCCTGATCCAGTCCTATGGTATCGGGCCTGTCAAAGCCAACACCATTTTGATCAACTGGAATGAAAAAAGCGAAAAAAGCGAAAAAAATTTCCGGAATATGTATTTTCCCGATTATAAACAACAGGTTCAAAAGGCTCTCAGAGACGGCTGTAATGTGGTTTTCTTCGATGGCCGGCAAATAAAAGAACTTTTAGAGTATCCTGACCAGGAAGATGAGATACGTATAGATGTCTGGTGGAGAGGGGATGATACCAGCAACCTGCTACTCCTTCTGGCCTATCTTGTAACTCGAAACGAAAAATGGGAATCAGCCAGCATCAGGCTGCTGGCCGTGAATTATTCTTCAGACTCTCCGGAAAACCAGGATGCTTTATCCAAAAGGCTGGATGAAATCAGGATTAATGCTCTTCCGGTTATTGTCACAGGTGTTACCTCAACGATAATCAAGGAAAAATCAAAGGATGCTCACCTGGTTTTTATTCCTTTCATCATGAAGCAAAAACAGCCTGTATGCTTCACCGGAGATCTGTTTGAAACGATTTTGCCGGATATAAAGGTTGCGGCCATGGCCATGGCTGCAAAAACCATGCAGCTTGATGCTGAGCCGGAAGAAGGCAAGGTAAAAGAGCTTGCTGATCTTTATGATCAGCTGGTGCATGCTGAAAAAAGAGCGCAAGTAGCTGAAAAAAGAGCCTTGGACCTGGCCCGGGCAGCCGCCGGCATAATGGAATCAATTGATTTGACATCCCATGATAATACCGAAGAGATCGTCAAAAAAATAAATGAATCCATCAAAATAAGAAAAAAAGCAGCAAGTGCCGGAGAAAAGGCGTTCAGGGAAAAAGCAAAACTGGAGCAAGCCTTGAAAAACGCAACGGAACAAGGGGTTAAAACCGACAGACTTCCCTCGGGAGAGAATAATGATAGTTGAATTTATGGTTCAAGCATATCGTCTCCAAATAAGCGGTATTATCCGCTTCATTTGGATTGTTGAATCGCCTTGTCATTGGATATCATCCAGTCGATGTAATCGTTAATGGATCCGGTTAAATAAAACGGAATGTTTAGCAGCGTGCAATCGTTTCCGTTCAACGTCGAAATTCGATTTGTTTCCAATTTCCCGGAATAAATCCTTACAGCATATTTGTGAGGTGCCCGGTCTATGAACTGATGAAGGGACCTGAGTCGTCCGGTTACAGCAGATTTTACCTCAATGGGTATCAGCAGATTTTTATATTGAATCAGGAAATCGACTTCGGCATTGGATTGCTTTTTTTCCCGGTTCCAGAATTGCAGTTTGAATAAAGGTGATGTTTCAGCAGCGAGAAGTTCCTGCCCGACAATATGTTCTGCTATCTTGCCCTGATAGACAGTATCAATGCCATTGGCTCCAAACAAATCTTTTTGAAATCCACCAAAAAAGTTTAGCATTCCGGTGTCAAGAACTTGGATTCTTGGCGATTTTTTTGTATTTGGCTGCAAAGGGGGTGAAACAGAGGAAGAGGGGTACACAAGGTAAATTAACATCGCTTTTTCCAAAACTTTTAATGCTTCACTCATTTCTCTTGATTTGTAGTTGGAATTGCCAAAACCCTGGAATTTAATCCTGTTGCCTGCTTCATAGAATGCATTTGAAATAGCATGGCGAATAACGTTTGCCATTGTGCTGTTTCGGGCGTATTTTTCGACGTCATCAAGGTAAGAGACGATTAAACTGTCAAATATGCTGTTGAGTGCAATGATGTCTTTGTGGTCGGAATATTTTTGAACGATTTCCGGCATGCCCCCGATTATTGCGTATGTATTGAATAATTTCATCAATTTGTCATGTGCGAAATCAGGTACAGGGATTGTTTTATTAAGAATGTCCAGGCTGGCCGTTTCTGATAATGCATTTAGAAACTCTTTAAAGCTTAATGGCCTCATCACAAGATATTCTACTCTGCCAACCGGGAAACTGATATGAGTATCAATAAGTGTTTCTAAAAGAGATCCGGCTGCGATAACGTACAGATCTGGAAAAGATTCATAAAAATATCTGAGATAGGAAACAGCAGATGGGCAGTTCTGAATTTCATCTATGAATATTAAAACACTGCCTTTACGGTTTTGCTGATTTTTATAAAAGAATATTGCCTGAACCAACTCTTCAATGGAACGGTTCTGCTCAAAGATATCCCGCTCGGTTTTAATTTCAAGATTTAGATACAGATATTGATTAAATTGTTCTGAAAAAAGGTTGATAGCTGTCGTTTTTCCCACTTGCCGTGCACCTCTCAAGACCAGTGGTTTTCGATCCTTTTTGTCTTTCCAGCTTGATAAATTATTTAAAATATCCCGATTGAACATCGCATTCTCATTTATATTTTTGTCATAAAGTCAGAGATATTTAATCAGTTTGTTGTAATAAAATCAATCATAATATTGAATATTTTTGTAAAACAGTCAGGTGTTTTAAGCCCAGCTACCGTGAACAAGGCTAAAACTTAAGTTAAGCGGCTGCGACACAGCTAAAAAAAAATCTACAGTTGATGTCCACTTCAACTTAATTGTTAAGTGAACCCGCTTTATCGGGTATATTGGCATACAGTTTGCGTTGTATGTAAAGCGACTTTGCCCTTTTGGGTCCGCCCGAAGGGCTTCATTTAACAAGTGGCTTTTACTTTCATAGCATTTTCAAGTTTTATTCCATCCGCCGGATCCTGTAGGCAAAGGTGTTTTTTCCGGTTTTGCAAATTTCATGGCAATGTTTGTCGATTGTTCCGATAAGATAACTCTGGTGCTTGATTTTTTTAACATATGCGGTCAGGTCAGCAGTTTTAATCTCTTCGATGGCTTCATTTAAGGTTATTTCACGATCATGCTCTCTGGCTGAAACCAGGGGAAGAGACATCAGTCTGTTTTTGATAATATTTGTATCAAAAAATCCAATGTTGTGAAGTGCGGTTCTAGCGGAGTTGAATCCCTGCTCGGAAAAATCACAGAGCAGATTAACGGCATCAGTATTATTAAGAAGCCTGGGCTTGCGGAACAGTCTTTTCTTTGCAAATTTTGACAAAGAAAAAATGATCGCCCGGATCAACCTTTTTCTGGTTGTAACCTCTGTTTCGTTCAAGTTTATTGCTGTGCCGATAGCAACAAGTACATTTAAGGCTTCGGGTCCCATTTGATAAATTTCATCCGCTTTAAAATGGGCGGTTTCCCGGTCTTTTTTTGTATCCATTGAGTGGATTATTTTTTTAACTGTTTGATGCATGTCAATTCCTATTAAGCAGAAGGTTGAACTAAATTTCAAATTCCAATATGCATATAAGCAATGAAATAAGGTTTAACGAGTTCGTCCGGATTGTCAAGGAAAAATCAAGCCAGACAAGCAAATCAATAAGAAAGTAAGGTACACAACTCCCTATGTTTTTTGTCATTTATCCTTAAAAAGAAGACGGATATTCTATGTTTCTTGGCTTTCCTTGGGTTTGCTGTTGTTTTCCAGGATTTCCTGGTTTAATATGGCGAAGTTTGATTTTAATGTGATTTGGATTAAAGGTATGGTAATGAAATTAATAAATCAACAGTCCCTGTATTTGAGCAGCCATGTTTGACTTTGATTATTGGAAACTTCTGGCCGGCCTGGGAATTTTTCTTTTTGGGATGCAGGTTCTGGAAAGTTCGGTTAAAGACCTGTCCGGCAAAGCCTTCAGGCGAATCATTCGCGATTATACAAACACCCGGTTAAAAGCAATTGCAAACGGAACTTTGGTTACAGCTTTATTACAGAGCAGCTCTGCAGTATCTTTAATGGTACTTGCTTTTGTCGGTGCCGGTATTATGAGCATGGAAAACGCCTTTGGTATCATACTGGGATCTAATATCGGCACCACTCTGACTGCCTGGATTGTTGCAACTCTCGGCTTTAAAATAAAAATAGAAACCTTTGCCCTGCCTTTCATCGGTATAGGATCCGCCGGGCTGATTTTATTTAAACCCGACACTCGATTTTATCATATCAACAGATTGATTATCGGGTTTGGATTCCTGTTTTTAGGTTTGGATTACATGAAAACAAGTGTGGAAAATTTTTCACAGAACTTTAATCCGGAACAGTTCCAGAATCTTGCCCTGTGGATGTGCCTGGTTATCGGAACCGTTATCACGGCACTCATGCAGGCCAGTGCAGCAACCATTGCAATTACGCTTACAGCCTTGAACAGTCAGTTGATGTCATTTGAAATGGCTGCAGCCATGGTTATCGGAGCCAATATAGGCACAACAGTCACGGTCCTGCTGGGTGCCATCGGTGCCACTCCTCCTAAAAAAAGGGTTGCCGCAAGTCATCTGTTTTTTAATATCGTGACCGGAATCATTGCATTCCTGGGACTGCCGGCCATGACCATGATCGTTCAATTCTTTGTTGATGTCTCAACAAACGGGCCGGTGGGCCTGGCTCTTTTTCATACTATCTTCAATGTCACGGGGGTCCTGATTTTTCTACCCTTTGTTCATATGATGACCACCTTTCTTGTCAGATTTTTCCCTGAACGAAAAGCGGAATTGAGTATTCATATTGCAAATACACCGGTAGAAGAGGTTGAAGCGGCTGTTATCGCACTCAAAAATGAAATTATCCACCTGCTTCAGGAATGCCGGCTGTATACGTTAAGATCACTTTCTATTGATAAACACCTTGTGTTTGAAGAACCTTTACCGTTTGAAAAGAACAATAAAAAGAAAATGTCGGTTGAAGATTTTTACAGCAGTATTAAATTGCTGCATTCATCCATTATTGCCTATTACTCACAAATCCAGTCCCATAAACTTGATGAAGCAGTTGCACAGGATATAGAAAAGGCGATCCTTGCATCCAGAAACATCATGAATGCAGCGAAGAATTTTAAGGGTATCCGATCGGATTTTGACGAGTTTGAATCATCGGATTCCGCTTTTCTCAATCACCAGTATGATCGTTTCAGGGAAAGGCTGATAAGCTTGTATCATGAAATAAATGCCGTCCTTTATTTAAATGATTCCGAATTACAATTTAATACAATAATAGACGCCTTTAACAAGGTGGAGCTGGCTGATAACGAATTTATTCAAAATACGGTTCAAGCATCATCAATGGATAAAAAGGAACAGTTGGATCTGTCCACTCTTTTCCTAGTGAACCGCCTGTTCACCCAGGCATGCCGGATGCTCATATTCGGAATAAAAGACCTGGTGCTGACACAGGAAAAAAAAGTGGCTTTTGATAAAGCAGTTGAACCTTGATGTTGCTTTGTTCGTCACCGTCCTGTAAGGCTTATGGATTAACGCTGCTAAGGAACACGGGCTGTTTATCGTGATAAAATAAAATCTTGTGTAGAAAAGGAAATTGATAACGGCGTGCTTATACGGCAGGTGAGTATTCTTCAACTTTTCCCGAAAAAGCACAACAATAAATACACACCGCCTGAAACCGCAGCTGACCCGGGAATGGTCAATATCCAGGCCATGATGATATTTTTTGCCACCCCCCATCGGACGGCAGAAAGACGGTGAACGGTTCCGACACCGATGATTCCGCCGGTAATGGTATGGGTTGTTGAAACAGGAATCCCGGCAAAGGAATTGCCGATAATGGATGCGGCTGCAGCCGTTTCAGCACAGAAACCGTCCATTGGCTTTAATTTGGTCACCCGCATTCCCATGGTTTTGACAACTTTCCATCCACCGATCAGGGTGCCCATTGCAATAGCTATGTGACATGACAGGATAACCCAGACAGGCACTGAAAAATCAGACTGCCATCCTGCGGAAACCAGAACCATGACAATAATGCCCATGGTTTTCTGGGCATCGTTTGCGCCGTGCCCCAGGCTGAACATAGCAGATGATACAAGTTGACCTACACGAAAAAAACGGTCAACATCTCCGGGACGCCAGTTTTTAAAAATCCAGGCTGTTGTGATGGAAAAAAAAATTCCCAGACCCATTCCTATCAAGGGAGAAAGAAAAATAAAGATACAGATTTTGGTGATTCCCGGAATAATAAGGACATTCACTCCGCCTTTTACGAGACCGGCACCGATTATACCACCGATAAGGGCATGAGAAACACTGATTGGAAGCCCATTATCGTGCAGATATGAGTCCATGAAACAGCTCCAATAAGCACAGTCAGGACAAACCACAGAGAGATGACTTCCGGATTGACCACTCCTTTTCCGATTGTTTTGGCAACCCCGACGCCAAATCCAAAAGCAGCAATTAAATTGAAGAACGCAGCCCAGGCAACGGCTGTACGGGGGGATAAAACCCGGGTTGAAACGATGGTGGCAATGGAATTGGCCGCATCATTCATTCCATTTAAAAAATCAAATATCAAGGCTACCAAAATAATGATTACTGAAAAAAATAAGATTTCCATTATGGATTCCTCATGCATATTTGATTAATATGGTTTCAAGAACATTGGCAAGGTCTTCGCATCTGTCAATAGCAGCTTCCAGCAGTTCAAAAATTTCTTTTTTCTTTATCAGCTCAAGCGGATCAATACCCGGAGTATTGAACAATGCCTTCAGTCCCATCCGAAGTTCTGCATCCCCTTCGTTTTCAATGCTGTTGACAAGGTTGAGCCGTCTTTCAACGGGGTGTGGGGATAGCTGGCATCGTCACGGGTACTGATAAAAACCGGGCAGCCTGCTCTTTTTGCAAGTTCCATATGACCGGCCACAAAATCGGCATGGCTGTGGGTCAGAAGGATGCCCTTGATTTTTGAATTTTCTTTTTGTGCGATTTCCAGGCACTTGAAGATATCCCTTCCGGGATCCACCACCAGGGCATGTTTTTCGCTGATCAGCATATAAGAATAGTGTGACAGGACGGCAAGATTGAACTGGATGATTTTGAAACCGGGATAAGCGTAAGTGTCGACGATATCATAGTCGGCTGCGGCATCGGAATGGGACGCGGATTCGCTGTCTTTTATATCGCCGGCAAAGCTCTGCGTCCCCAAGACGAAAAAAATCGTAAAAAACATAGCTGGCAGTATTGTTTTGATCGCTGCTTTCATAAATTTCTCCTTTTTTTATATGCCCCGTACAGGACTCAGAGTTTATTTGGCGGATTCGGAAGAGGCTGTTGTATGAGTTTTTGATTTAGACAAAAAGTGTATAAGTTTATGATAATACAAAAATTCTATTTAAAATTAATATTATTTTGACGGATCAATGTCAATTAAAAACGCAGGCAGGGTCAATGCATGCAAATATTAGAATTTTCCGATCTTTATCCGGAGCGGCAAATAAAAAAGCACTGAAAGAAAGATCCAAGCTGATCGAAATTTCAAAAAAGGCTAAAGAACAAGGCCTGATGATGCCATGGTGATTTCAAGTTGAGAGGCTGACAGCGAAACGTCCATCCGCTAAAATCTATTTTTTTGCAAAATCGGGTGGAAAAATGTATAAGGATATAATTTTACCTGTAGCTGTAGGAGCAAGTTTTAACTGATTATATGTTGAGGAAAATGCTAATGAAAAAATGCTTTCTGATACTTGTTTGTTTTTCATTTTTTTTATCGATGAACCCTGTATGCGTTGAAAGCAAACAGATTATCGGCTGGCTTGAGATGATCTTAATATATCCTGGAGCTTTAAAAATTCGTGCAAAAATGGACACCGGTGCGAAAAGCTCTTCAATAAATGCTTTCAATCTGAGAAAGTTTGAACGCGGTCATGAACCATGGGTTAATTTTGAACTGAAGACGAATACAAAAAAGGGGAAAACCAAAAAAATAATTCTTGAGAAAAAAGTACTCCGTTCAGTTAAAATCAAACGCAGGGGAGGAGGTCTGGAAGAACGACTGGTCGTGAGTATTGAAATCTGCTTAGGGAACGTTCATAAGGAGATTGAAGTGAGCCTGAACGATAGGAGTAATTTCAATTATCAGGTTCTGATCGGCAGGACCGACCTGGAAAATGATTTTGTAATTGATCCTTCCGTCACGTTTTCCAGTAAACCGCTTTGTAAAAACCGGCACAACTGAATTAATAATCTTAAAAAGATGGAAAAACAATCCAGATGAAAAAAATTCAATTAATCGTAATTTCGACTTTAATGGTATTTATTGGAACGGGAATATTTATGTATAAATATCATTTCTTGAATTTTCCCCTTAAACCTGACAAGACATCAAATTTATGGAATATTGAAATCAGGCTGTCTTTTGATGCTGATGACAGACCGTTAAAAGCCTCTTTATTTCTACCTGTTGAGTCCGATAATTTTATTATCAATTCAGAGTATTTCGTTTCCGGTAAATACGGTTTAGTGACGGAAAAAAAGAACGGAAACCGAAAAGCAATCTGGTCGATTCGGAATGCAAAGGGAAGGCAGCACCTCTATTACCGCGTTTTTATCCAGAAAACAGGAGGGAAAGGACAAAGCAGTCACAGACAATTAATACCGGCAAAGATCTCGGTCCCTTCTCTTCAAGATCCGTATTTAAGTGCCGCAAAGCGGCTCTGGAATGAAATTTATAAACATTCTGCGGATTTGGATACCATCATCGGGAATTTGTTTAAACGGTTGAACCAACCAGATGCCGATGAAGATGTCGCTTTGCTGCTAGGGGAGAATGCGGCTTCAACAACCGGCAAAATCGAACTCATTGTGCAATTGCTGTCACTTGCAGGGTTTCCGGCCCAATTGGTTCATGGTTTTGATTTAAAGGAAGAAACCATGCAAATCGACATGGTGACCTGGTTGGAGGTTTATTACCAGAAAAAATGGCGAAGCTATGTCCCCGACAGTTCCGAAAGCAATCTTCCGGTCGGTTATATCTCCTGGTGGAGAGGATCTGAGCCATTGTATAAAATCAGAGGCGGGACAGATTCTCAGATTCAAATAGATGCTCAGAAAAATGAGATCGAAGCCGTCCAAAGTGCCACAATGCAAAGCAAGCATATTTCTCCCCGGTTTTTTAAATTTTCCTTATTGAATCTGCCGGTTCAAAACCAGGGGATTTATCGCGTGATACTCCTTATTCCTTTAGGAGCGTTATTAGTGGTGATTTTCAGAAATGTTGTCGGCATCAAAACATTCGGTACTTTCATGCCGGTTCTTATTGCACTGTCATTTAGAGAAACGCAGTTGCTGTGGGGCGCATTCTTGTTTTCTGTTGTTGTCGCTATCGGCCTGAGCATTCGTTTTTACCTTGAAAATTTAAAACTGCTGGTTGTTCCACGATTGTCTGCCGTCCTTATTTCCGTCATCGTTATCATTGCAGGATTAAATATCCTGACGTATAACATGGGACTGTCACTGGGGCTGTCTATTTCCCTTTTTCCCATCGTTATTTTGTCAATGACAATAGAAAGGATGTCCATCATTTGGGATGAAAGAGGTCACGGTGAAGCCTTAAAACAAGGTTTTGGAACCCTTTTTGTTTCTACCATGATTTATTTTGTTGTTAAAAATAACACCATAGAACATATCATGTTTTTTTTTCCGGAACTGCTCTTCATTTTATTTGCTGCGACCCTGTTGCTGGGCCGGTATTCAGGTTTCAGATTGACTGAACTATACCGTTTCAAGGCGTTTATCAAAAAGGAGCAATAATGCTTAAATATTTTAAACGACTTTTACAGCAGGGAATTTTGGGTATCAACAACCGGAATGCAAACTATACGTTAAAATACAATATCAGGAGTAAATACCCGATTGTAGATAATAAACTGAAAACCAAACAGCTTGCCATTGAAGCAGGCATTCCGGTTCCTGATCTTTATTCCGTAATAGAAATCGAGCGGCAGATTCAAGATATCCATGATATTGTAAGTTGTTACCCGGACTTTGTAATCAAACCTGCTTGTGGAAGCGGCGGAGATGGCGTTTTGGTCATAGCCGGACATACCAGGAATATGTACAAAAAGGCAAGCGGCGTTTTAATGCGGGAGGATGAACTCAAATATCATATTTCCTATATATTAAGCGGGTTATACAGTCTTGGAGGGCAATCCGATAATGCCATTATCGAGTATCGTGTAGAATCGGATCCGGTGTTTGAACCCATCAGTTTTTTCGGGGTTCCCGACATCCGTATCATCGTGCTTTTCGGTGTTCCTGTGATGTCGATGATACGCTTGCCAACCCGGATGTCGGATGGAAAAGCCAATCTTCACCAGGGGGCAATTGGTGCCGGAATCGACATCGCAACCGGCATTACGCTTTCGGCCGTATGTAAAAATGAAATAATCATCGAACATCCTGACACGGGGAACTCCGTAACCGGAATTGAAATTCCTTATTGGAAAAAATTATTAACCATTGCGTCTCAGTGTTATGACCTTACCGGACTGGCTTATCAGGGTGTGGATATTGTATTGGACAAAGAAAAAGGTCCCATGATTCTGGAACTCAACGCACGCCCCGGTCTTAATATCCAAATCGCTAATCAATCCGGATTGCTGCCTCGGTTAAAGGCGGTCGAACAACACTATCGCGAATTAAACTCGGTTGAAGATAAAATTCATTTTGCTGTTGATCATTTTGGACAATAGCATGACCTTTGTGCATACATTTATTTGTAAGAAGTTGTGTCTTGACTAGTGTTAATAATATCCTTATAAAAAGGAACAATTACGCTGGATCTTTTTATGCTGCTTATATACAAGTCATTTCACAAGGAGACAAATTCTGTGTCAATCAAAAAAACAAATCGTGTTCTGTTATTTATGATCCTGGCTGTATGCCTTTCGGCATTATCGTGGGCCGAACCAGTCATTCAGGCACCTTCCGAAGATAAAGATTCTCTGATCCAGTTTGAACAGGCAGTTGAAGCCGCAAAAAAAAATCTGGGTGACCTGGAAAAGGAGCTGGCTGAAGAACAACGTCTTATAAAGGAAGAATCAAGCCAGCATCAAATTTACAGGACTCAGATCAATTCTATGAGAAATTTTTTGCTGGTTCCCGAGATCGGTATTGCCGTCATTGAAAAAGGAGTTGAACAGCTGGATATATCCATCTCCTTGATTAAACTCAAAATTCAACGGCTGGTGGAAAAAGAGGCAAAAGCCAAACAGGATCTTTCCGCAGTAAAAGAAAAAATCAATTTAATGGACCAGAGAATTGCTGAATTCGGTTCTTTTACGGACAAAGACATTATCCGGGAACCTGGAATAAAAGCGCTCAAATCCTACCGGACTATTCTGCAAAAACAAGAAAAACTGATTGTAGATATTGATGACCTGCGGATTCTTGAAATGACTAACAGCAGCGAATTGCTCAAGTCTTTTGAAGAGATCCGGATAATATTGAAAAAGGAGATCAAAGATAAAAAAGGAATGCTTTTGTTTCAAAGAAATGAAATCGAAGTGAAAACTTTTTTGTCCAAAAATTTTATAAAAGAAATTGTCAATTCAGTTGCAAAAGCCGGTCAATTGTTTTCCAGAGAACGGGTGTCACTGAAATTATCCCAATTAAAAGAACATATCACCATAGGCGGCGTGATGATGATTTGCGGTTTTCTGGTGTTTTGTTTCTTTGTCTTTAAGGGACTTATCTTCTTGAGGCAAAAAGACGGATATAAGAATATTATCAGCAAACGGACGGGGTATCCCCTGCTTGTTCTTGAAAATTCCCTGTTTCTTGTTTTATGGATACTGTTGGCGGTTATATTGTCAAAAACCCAGGTGTATTTGGTTTTCCCCGATTGTATTAAATTTATCAAAACATTTTTAACCGTTATTCTGATAACCCGTCTTGCATCTGATTCCATCCGCCTGATTGTTAAAGAAAAGGCACACTTGCTTTTTAACGCCCTGTATGGATGGCGAAATGCTTTTGTCTGGGGCATCAGATTATATTGTTTTGTTTATCTGTTTGTTTATAGATTTTTATCTCCTGATCCCGTGATTTTGTCATCCATCCGGATCTTTTCCGAAGCAATGATGGTTGCCGGAGTATTTTTATTCTGGAATGCTTATAAAAAAATGGAGGGCCGGACCAATGGCATGGGGCTCAAGCTGTTGGTAGGATGGTCCAGGATAATTGCACTTGCAGGTCTTTTTGCCGATATTTCAGGATACGGGTATTTTGCATCCTGGTGGTACAAATCCTGGGGTATTTCTATTATGATTATCTGTATCTGTACCCTGCTTGTATATTCCATGAAAGATATTGATCGCAAATTCAAGGATAAATTTGAGCCGGTATCCAGAAGTTCTTATGGTATCTCATATCCGTTTTATTGGATTTTTTCCAACGGACTCTATTTTCTTATCATTGTGTTTGCCTTGGCCGGGCTGATGTTCTCCTGGAGTGTCAGCAATGTTTTTTTTGTGCGGCTTTGGGCTTTGTTTTACCAAAAGTATACCATTGGGAAGATAGAATTGAGCATGGCCGGTTTTGCCTTTGCCTTTGTGGTCATTCTTTTGACCTACCTTTTGACTCTTTCCTGGAAAAAAATAATGACCGCTTATGTGTTAAAAGACAGCGGTTTGTCAACAGGGGCAACAGAGTCTGTGATTACCATTTCAGTGTATGTGATCTGGTCCATAGGCATTCTTGTCAGTTTAAGTGTTTTCGGGCTGAACACCACATCCCTGGCTGTTGTATTCGGTGCTTTGAGTATAGGACTTGGATTCGGCCTGCAGAATATTTTCAATAACTTTATCAGCGGCCTGATCCTGCTGTTTGAACGCCCCATACAGGTTGGCGATGTGGTTGAGGTGGGCGGTATATGGGGTGAAGTAAAGAAAATTAATGTCAGATCAACCCTGGTTCAGACATATACAAATTCTTCACTTATTATTCCTAATTCCGAATTCATAAGTGCCCTTGTTACCAATTGGAGCCATAAAGACCCTTATATAAGACGGGATCTGATGGTAGGAGTGGCATACGGATCGGATACCAACCTGGTGAAAAACTTATTGCTGCAGGCTGCCGGATCGGTTTCAGAGGTCTATAATTATCCGCATCCACCCAAGGTTCAATTCATCAATTTCGGAGACAGTTCCCTTGATTTTCGATTACGATTCTGGTCGGATATAGATAAATTTATTGATGCTGAAAGCAACCTGAGATTTGAAATCGACGGGCTTTTCAAAGAGCATCATGTGGTGATACCTTTTCCCCAGAGAGATCTTCATATTTTAAGCGGCCTGCCGTCCGGCAACAAAGAGATCATTGAAGATAACTGATGCCAAAATAAAAGAGTGAGTCTTTAAAAAAAAATCTTCCTAAGTTTCTGTGAGGTCATTATTTGTTACAATTAAAGAAAAATTTTGTTGTTTTGTCCGGCATAATTTTTATGTTCGGTTTTATTTTGATTTTTGGCGGGCTCTTTTACCTGGAAACAGATTCAGGACAGGCAAAGATTATGCATATGATCAATGCAGAGATCAGGGGAGAAATGTCCTGGAAACGAGTACATTTGTCTCCTTTTTCCGGGATTGTCGAGATTGTGGGCTTTGAGCTGAAAGGGCCGGATAAAAAACAATTGATCATTTGTGAACGGCTGGCCATTAATATTGAATGGTTAAGACTTTTTAAAGAAGAGATTTGCTTGTCTTCGATTCTGCTTGAATCTCCAGGTGTGAATATTCAGACAGATCATAACGGTTCACTCACAATTGTTACTGCTGTTCAACCTTTGCATGCAAAACCGGAAAAACCTGAAAAATCACCTGGTTTGTTTCCTTTTAATATTAAAGTTGATACCTTTGTTTTAACTGATGGCCAAGGTCTGTTCTGCATTAATGATGAAAAAATGTCCGGTTCAGTTTCAGGTTTCAAACTTTTGATAAAAAACTTTGATTTAAAAGCGAAAAAAGCTGTTTTAAACGCCGGAGCAGACGGCGGATCATTTCCGGGTGCGGCAGGCCCTGTTGATTTGAAAACGTTTAACACCCATGCGGTTTTTAATGACGGCTCTCTGGATATTTTATCCTTTGACCTGGTTGCCGGTGGCATCAAGATGGGGGGGCAAGGATCAATCAAGGATTTGTTTCACACCCCTGTGTCGGACTTTTTTTTTGATGTGCAAGCTGAGCTTGAAGACGTATCAAAACTTTTCCAGTATGAACCCGGATGCTCCGGCGAGATAGTTTCCCATATAAACTTGACGGGCAGGGGAGTTGATCCTGAAAAACTAACTGCAAATATTGTTCTTGACTTGAACCTGAAACAATTCAGCATCAACGGGCTTGATTCACCAATTGACGCTGAATTTAAGGCCGGGGTGGGAATTGAAAATCAAAAGCTGCTTGTCCGTTCTTTTAATGCGGTTACAAAAGGAATACATCTTTCCGGGGAAGGTGAGTTTGAACCAGGGTCGGGAAATATCGCTGGAAAATTGGATCTTATGCTGTCTGATCTTGGTTTAACACCGGGATTGATTCAGATGAAAGGGACCGGGAGTGTCAATCTTTCAGGTCAAGTGACAGGAGCTTACACTTCCCCTGAAGTTAAACTGGAACTGACATCAGACAATCTGGGGTTTGGCGATATTTTTTTGGGAAATTTAGACGTGACTGCTTCCATGGATAGTCATGGACGGGTTTTTATTGATCAATTGTCTTTGGAAAATCAGGGCTCCAAAATAGGTGCAAACGGCTGGATTGACCTGTTGAAGAGTGATTTAAAAGATTTTTCCCTGGTGGACAAGCCTCTATTTATGGTTTCTCTTGCAGGAGAATCCATGTTTCTGGGTGATTTTATGGACGGAACAGAAGGGCGGCTGTCGGTGAACGGGAGTGTCAACGGCACTCTTGACGCGCTGTCTGGAAACATAACCATGGAGGGCGAAAAACTTGACTTGAACGGTCGGAAAATTGACGGTTTTGTTCTGAAAACAGTTCTGGAAGGACAAGAAATCAATATCAAAGATCTGGATATCCGGGTGACGCCAACAGCCGTATTCAAGAGTCAGGGCAGGGCGGTTTTCGCAGACAACCGGCTTGAGCTTGGCTTGTTTGCACAAGACTTTCCTTTGACACGGCTTAAAGGTGAGTATGATTTTGATGATCATACGTTTTCAGCATCTATTGATATGGCGGAACTTTTTGATCTGTCTCCTTATTTGCATGCAGCAGGGCAACCGGAATTTTCAGGCTCGGTAAGGGAGTGTTTCATTCGGTCAAGTGGCAGTCTTGATGATCTTCAGGGAGTTCAGGTCACAGCAGATCTTACAAATTTAACCGTGGGTTTCAAAGAAAATCAAATTGCCCATATCCCCGGTGTGAACCTGGTACTTGAAAACGGCAGGTTCACTCTTCCTGAAACAAGGATCACCTTTTTGGAACAAGGGGAAGTCAAAATAGAGGGAGCAGGTTCCCTTAAATCGGATATTGATCTTGAACTCAAGGGGATGTTACCTTTTCAAGTGATCCGTCCTTTTTTTGAAGAAATAAGCAATGCGTCGGGAAATATTATATTGTCTGCTTCACTAAAGGGAACAGTTGCCGAACCCGTCTTTAATGCCGATGTGAAACTGGAGAGGCTGGGCTTGTCATTATCCGGTATGGAACAAAAATTACAGAACATTGACGGTGTTATCAGCATCACGCCGGATTTGATTGAAACAAACAGGATCAGCGGAAAACTGGATGAAGGGACATTTGATATTGCAGGAAATGTTGGTTTGAGCAATTTAAAGCCTGACACATACAATCTGAAATTTAACGGCCACAATTTGTCCCTGGATTTCCCGGATCTGATGGACATTACCATGAACACCAGCCTTTCTTTGGCCGGAAATACGGACAAGTCAGATCTTAAAGGAGAAATTGTGCTGCTTGAGGGCCGGTATTATAAAAATATTGAGCTTGATCTTGTGGACGCTGTTAAAAAGACAAGAACGGTGAAACCTGTCCCGGAAAAACAAGCTGTCGCTTTTTTGGACAACATTGGCCTGGACATTGATATATCCCAGCGCGAACCGTTTTTGGTTGATAATAATCTGGCACTGTTGAGCATGTATTCCGATTTGACAGTTTCAGGCACAGCAGCCCATCCTCTTGTCGGCGGTCAGGTACGGGTTGAGTCTGGTATTCTTAAATTTAAAGAAAAAGAATTTGAAGTTAAAAAAGGGGTTGTTGATTTTATCAATCCTTACAAAACAGAGCCTGTCATTGATATCCAGGGGGAGATGGAGATACGTCACTGGACTGTCTTTTTGACGGTTTCAGGCACGCCGGACAATCTTGATTTTAAGTTCAGCTCAATTCCTGAAGAACAGCATGCAGACATCATTTCCCTGCTGGCTTTCGGCAAAACAACCCGTGAATTGCGGCAGGCAGAAAGCGACTCCAGCTTTTCACCCGAAGATATTCTGGCAGGATTTGTTGCACAGACACTTCAGCAAAATATCAAGGAAGCTTCGGGAATGGATTATCTGGAAATCAAGCCGGATGATGTTGAAGGAAGCCGTGGCATCAATATTGTTGTGGGCAAGGAACTTTCCCGCCGCATGATGCTTAAATACGGAATGGATGTCCGAGACGGTGAAACCGTTCAGCGGGTAATCATGGACTATAAATTTCTGGAAAATCTTTTGATGAGCGGATTTCAGGATAACGGAGGTGATTTTGGGGCTGAACTCAAATATCGCATTGAATTTAGATAGCCTTGCTTTAAAAATAAGTTTTGTATTGATGCTTATGGTGTGTATGACGCAAAACAGCTTGGCTCAGACAAAAGAAAGCTTGGATTTGCCCGGGACTGTCTCCAAAATAGATGTTCGGGTCAAAGATATTCTTGTTAAAGGTGCTTTTCCGGTTTTTAAAAAAGAAGTGCTTCAGGTCATGACAATTTCTCCTGGTGATGAATTTTCACAAGAGGTTCTGGATCAACAAAGCTCCAGAGTTGTCGTATTGTTTAAAAACCATGGGTTTATTGATCCAAAGGTGAAGGTGATCGCGAAAAAAGATCTTCAAGATGGTCATTATATTGTATCCGTATATATTGAAAAGGGGGATTTTTACAGGGTTGAAAGGGTCATGGTTCATGGCAATCACAGTTTTTCCGGTATCAGGTTGAAGTTGAGGACAAAAACATGGCAATCATCTGTTTTGCTGGGCAGTGCGACCCGTTTTATTGAAAAAGAGTTTAATGCTGATGTGAAAAATTTGATCCGGTTCTATCGTGAAAAGGGGTTTGCCGATGTGACGGTGTCAGGCAGGATTCAAAAAAATGATCAGTCAAAGACCGTGGATCTTAAGTTTGATATAAACGAAGGCCCGGTTTATAAAATCAGGTTTGATGGAAACCGTCAATTTTGGGATCATACCCTTAAACAAGAGATGACCCTTTTCAAAGACGGGAATAAGAATAATTTTGCCGTAAAAAAAAGTATTCGCAATATTAAAAAAAAATATTCGCAAAGCGGTTTTCCTGATGCTGGAATAAAAACAAAAATCACTGAAAGAAAAAAAGACAAAAAAATATTCCGGGATGTGACCTTTCAAACGGATGAGGGCGATCAATACATTGTTTCAAGCATCAGCATAAAAGGAAACCATGGGGTTGATGAAAAAAGTATTAAACAACAGATTCTTACCAAGCCTTCCGGGTTTTTGACGGATGGCGGTTATGCCCCTGAAGTCTTAGAGGCGGATATTAATGCCATCCGTGTGTTGTATCTAAGACAAGGATATACCCGTGCCCGGATCCAGAAAACATTGAAAATCAATGATCATTTGTCTCAGAAAGATAAAAAAATAAAATCTTTGGCAATAGAGCTTGTTATTGACGAAGGGCCGAGGACAAGAGTCGGAACGGTTCGTTTTCAGGGGCTTTCAATTCTCAAACCTGAAGCGGCAATGCAGTTGCTCTCGCTCAAGCCGGGCAAGGTTTATCGCAACTATATGATTGAAAGCGATGAAAATGTTTTGAAAAAAAGAATTTCCGAGATGGGGTATCCCCATATCCGGGTCAAGGCAACTGTGGTTTTTAATGAGGATCTTTCTTTGGCTGATTTTTTTTATGATGTGGATGAAGGACCTTTTGTAACCATTGGGCAGATTTTTTATACAGGCAATTTCAGAACAAAAAAAGAAATTCTCAACCAAGAGATGACCTTATCACAAGGAGACCCGCTTTCTTTGAAAAAACTTTTTGAGAGCAGGCAGAACATGCTGGACATGAACGCCTTGAACTCAGTGAAGTTCAATACACTTGGCCTGAAAGAAAAACTGGATCAAGTGGATCTTGCTATAGCGGTGGAAGAGAAAGTCCCCAAGTTTGTTGAATTTGCAACAGGCTATGACACGCAACGGCATTTTTATGTCAATACCACTATAGGGGATCATAATTTTCTGGGCAGAAATCTTGCGGTTGAAACAGATGCTGAATTAAGCCAGATCGGCCATGAGGTTAATGTTTCATTGACAGAGCCACGGGTTTTTTCTTCCAGGATCTCTTCCACCACAAAGATTGCTGCTCAGAAGCACGAAGAATTTAATACTGATTTTGGTATAAAAAGCTATAGCCTTTCCCAGATTTTTTACAGGCAGTTTCTTGAGAAAAAATTGACGGCCAATGTTGGGTTCCAGTATGATTTTCGTGAACAATACCCGACCCGGTCACCTTCTGTGTCTGAAACTGAAACAGACAACCGGGAATATGATTCCAGGCATATCTTTGAAATAAACCCCTCAATGACCTATCGTACCACTGACTCTTATGTCCGCCCCCGGAAAGGAGTTTTTTCAGCCGTGTACATGGACATATCAAAGGGGATTGAAAACAACCTGGATGATTATATTAAATATCGCATGGATGCCCGTTATTATTATACAGTGTTTGAGCCACTGACCCTTGCCGTCAGGGGCTGGTACGGATATATCCAGACTTATGGGGAAAATAAGACCGTGCCTGAAGATCAACTTTTTTTCCTGGGCGGCACCACTACGGTCAGGGGATTTGATGAAAATTTGCTGCTCTTTGACAACACCGGCACTGCCGTGGGTGGGCGCGAAGCATTCCTGGGAAGTGTTGAGGCAAGGTATGACCTGGGATTGAAATTTGAAGTGACGCTGTTTTATGATGTGGGGCGGGTGCAAAAAACTTTTGACAGCGTTGATTCAGACGATTTTCGTTCATCTGCCGGAGTGGGGCTTCGGTACATGACACCCATCGGGCCTGTAGGGCTTGTATACGGATGGAAAATCAATCCCCTGCCTGGTGAGAGCAGCGGCTGTCTGCACTTTTCCATGGGGTATACATTTTAAAAGGCCTGTTTTTCAGCTATCAACCAATCGGCTTTGAATTATTGTCTAAAAAATTTACTTTAAGACAATTGCAGCACTTGTACGAAAAAATACTGGATCGAAAACTTGACAAGCGAAATTTTAGAAAAAAAATCCTGAAAATGGGAATCCTCAAAGAGCTTGATGAGATTGAAAAGGATGTTTCACACAGGGCAGCCAGATTATACCGGTTCAATAAAAAAAAATATGACACATTAAAAGACCAGGGATTTAATTTTGAAATTTGACAGGAGGTTCTTATGTTTGGCATCAAATATATCAAAGCTCAGCCCAACACATATTTTCTACAATACAAAAAAGGGAAAGTCATCAGAGAAGGGACAGGCATTTCGTTTTTTTATTTTGCACCAGTATCTTCTCTGGTGGCTATTCCTATGGCAAGTATGGATCTGTCTTTTGTTTTCAACGAAGTTACCTCAGACTTTCAGGATCTTTGTATTCAGGGTGATGTCTCTTACAGGATCATTGAACCCAGGAAACTGGCTCAATTGCTCAACTTCAGCCTGACCCCTGACACCCAAAGTTATATTAGTGAAGACCCGGAAAAATTATCAAAAAAAAATTATCAATCAAATTCAGGTATTAACAAGGTCTCTGATACAGCTTTTGCCCCTGAAAAAGGCACTTCAGGCATCTGAAGAGCTTGTGGATTCTGTTAATAAGGGACTTGTTCAATCTGATATTATCAGGCAGCTTGGGGTTGAAATTCTTTCAGTATCTGTTTTATCTATCCGGCCCAATCCGGAAACGTCAAAAGCATTGGAAGCAGATGCCAGAGAAAAACTGCTTCTTGCAGCAGATGAGGCCATATATCATCGCAGAAATGCTTCAGTATAGCAGGAAAGAGCAATCAGGGAGAATGAGTTGAATACCGAAATTGCCGTTGAAAATAAAAAACGCCGGATCAGAGAAGCAAAGATCGAGGCTGACCGGGCAGTTCAAGAGAAAAGGCTGTTGATGAAACAAGATGATATCAAGAGTAAAATTACCCTTGATCGCATCTGCGTTTCAAAATCTGGCAAAGAATGCAGACAAGATCGGCAATTTGAACATTTCTTCGGAACTTCTGGCAGAGCTGATCACCCCCGGAACGGCACAAAACGGTTAAGTAATCGGATCATCCGGTCAGGGCCCCAGGTTGCAAACAGGCCTTGTACAGGATCAAACTTGTATCGGATCAACCTTGTATCGGATAAACCTTGAACTGGAGCAGAAACCATGGACAGAGAATATGAAAACAAAATTGTTTTGATCGTCAGGGAAACCAGGCTGGACGATTTGATTCTTAGGTATAACACCCTTGGCCAGGCACAGTTTTATATTGAGCATCTTGGCGCAGATTTTTCCGATTATCTTGTTGAGGATAAAATTTATAAATCGTCTGTGTCCAGAGCCAGGCAAATATTAACCAGATTTGGGAGAGTCCAGGTGCTGCATCGCAGATTTGTTCCAAATTTTATTTTCGGAAACAAAGATTTGATCGTTGTTCTCGGACAGGATGGATTGGTGGCCAATACAATGAAGTATCTTGATAATCAGTATGTAATTGGTGTGAATCCAGATCCTGAAAGATGGGACGGTGTACTCCTGCCGTTTCAGGTATCTGATCTGGAACAGATTGTTTTAGAAGCTTTTGCAGGAAAAAGACAGATATCCACAATCACCATGGCCAAAGCCTCACTCAGTGACGGGCAAACACTATGTGCCGTCAATGATTTTTTTATCGGCGCACAAACCCATGTATCCGCTAAGTACACAATTTCGATCAACAACAGAACATAAGATCACTCATCATTTGATCAATATGTTATCAACGTGTGATTCAAACGTGGCTAAGGGATTTCAATTATTATGCAGGTGGAGTAAAGGAAATTATTAGTGCCGGAGGAGATACCGATACAACAGCCTCAATTTTTGAGGTTATAATTATTTTTTGCAGGAAACTGACTTTTTGTAAGTGTTTTTGCAGCCTTTATTTTTCCTTTTAAGGCTTTCAGCCGGTGAACAGAGAGTTTATAGTGCAAAAACAAAGGTTTGGTATCGGTTTTCGTTTCAGATAATATCCTGAATTTTAAAAGAAAATCAAGATGTTATTCGCTTACAATGGCTTTCACTTTAGCTAAAACCTCACTTATCACATTTGCTGGTGCTTTTTCCGCGAATTGAAGTCCTCTTTCAACAAAATCAATGGTTTTAACTTGATGGCAAAGTACAACACCACTTATTTTCTTACCCGCTAAAGAAACCTCAAATCCATGCCCTCTAACTCGGCTTGTTATAGGGGCGACTAAGGCTAATAAAATTTTTTTGTTAAATCCTGAAGGTGAAAGAACAATAGCCGGTCTTTTCCCCATCTGTTCATGACCAGCAGCAGGATTAAAATCTGTCCATACAATATCACCACGTTTCGGGATGAATCTTTTTGTCATTACCATTCTCTTCCAACTGGTTCGTCATTCAGCCAGGCCTTGTCTTCATCATTAAGCTCGAGATTTTTCGCGGTGCATTGGCTTAGGAGTTCGTCCATTGTATATTCTTTTTTTTCTGTAATCGGAGTGATAATGATTTTGCCGTTTTCAGCTTTTATATTGATTTTTTGATTTAGATGTAAACCAATCATATCAGCAATAGCCTTGGGTATTCTGGCAGCGAGACTGTTACCCCATTTTTTTATTATCATTTCCATAAGATTATCCTTTGTTGAAACATTGTTTGTTCTTAATTTAGCAACCAAACCTTTATGTGTCAACAATGTTTATACTATACCTGATCTGGTATAGAACAAGTGGACACTTTCTTGATGGTCCGGATGTGTGCCGGGCGCTTAAAAAAAACATTTGGAAATCAAGTGAGGAAAATAAATACGGGCTTTGTAAATCAATGAAGAAACAGTGGATTATAGGGCGTTTTTTTGCTAAATTCAAAGATTGAACATCCATTGAATAATAAAATCATAAAGGTGAACATACACATAAGATGAAAGAAAAAACACAAGCGTTAAACGATATATACCAGACATTTGAGGCAAAAACCCGTAAATATAAAGATGATACGGCCTGCGAAAAGGGGTGCGGATTTTGTTGCAAAGAAGCCGGAAAAATAGAGATTACCACCCTTGAAGGCCTGGTCATCAGAAAGGCCATGCAGGGGTTTGCAAGGTCCCGGCAGAAAACTTTGACAAAGCTTTTTCAGCAGGAGATCAAAAAAAGGGAAAACAATGTCGTGGCTCCATGTCCGTTTTTAATGAAGAACAATGCCTGCATGATTTATGAGGTCAGGCCGTTTTCCTGCCGCAGGATCTATTCCACTCATGTCTGCACCTTGCAAAATCCACCCGTGGTGAATCGCCGGGTCATGGAAGCGGCGGATCAATCCATAAAGCAATTACAACAACTGGACTTTAACGGATATTCGGGCCATTTGTCCTATATTCTTTACATGCTCTCCACCCCGGCTTTTCTGGACACCTATGAAAAAGGGGAGTTTAAGCCTGAAGAGATAATGGAATTTGGAAAAGCCCATAAAATTGCCATTAATAGAATGATGGACCAAGGGGTAACCGTTTAATTTGATAATATGGGAAATCTTATTTTTGACTTATAATATCAAATTCTTATGATAAATTTATAATAAAAATTTAACGGAACAGGTGGCTTAATGAAAAATTTAAAATGGCTCTTGGTTTGTTTGATTGCTCTTTTTTTTACCGTTATTGTCCATGCGGATAATAAATTTGTTGCCAGATTTGCAGGGCAGCAGACGGTTGACGGGGTCAATGCCCTGGCCGTCACCTTTTCCGATCTCCTTGATTCCAGACAGAATTTGGAGTCCTATTTTTCTTTGTTTGCAAAAGACGATAATGCAGTGGAAGGATCATGGGTTTTATCCAAAGATCTCCATGTGGTTTATTTCAGTAATATCGAAACAGATACAGATTACGTCATAAAAATCCACAAAGGGTTGAAATCAGCTGCCGGGCAAAAACTGGAAACAGCACAAAAATACTCGATAAAAACCCGAGAGGTTCAACCTATGATCAGTTTCGGGAGCAAAGGATTTATCCTGGCATCAAAACTGAACCGCGGCCTGCCGGTGAATGCATTAAATATTGATAAGGCGGACATTGATTTTTTCAGGGTAAAGCCGGGTTTTCTGGATGAATTCAGCCAGCGGTTTGCAAATAACGATACAATGGCCTATTACAACAATAAAAATTTGCATACCTATGCAGATCTTGTCTATTCGGGCAGATGGGATTTAAAGGTCAACAAGGATTTGCGAACCCAGGTCAACCTGCCCATTACCCATATCAAAGAACTTGGTGTTCCAGGTATTTACTTTGCCGTTTTAAAAGGCGCAGGTCATTATAACTACAGCTTCAGCAGCACCTGGTTTACCATCAGTGATCTTGGCCTTAATGTTAAAAAATACAAAAATCGTTTACAGTTTCATGTCCAGAGTCTTGAGACTGCAAAACCATTAAAGAATATAACCGTAGAGGGTTATGATAAAAAAGGCAAAAAGCGGTTTAATGTTGTTACCGATAAAAATGGGATTGCCAGCATCAATGGGGCAACCGAACATCTGAATTATGTTCTTGCCCGGTCAGGGAAAAGTGTCAGTTTTCTTCCAATGGATATGCCCGCCCTTGATCTGAGCGAATTCAGAACCGCCATCGAGCCTTTCAGGCCCATTGACTTGTTTGTTTATGGTCCCAGAGATCTTTACAGGCCTGGTGAAACCCTTGTCATTGACGCCCTGTTAAGAAATCAGGATGGGAAAATGACACCAGCGAAGGCCGTCACGGCAAACGTGATTCAACCGGACGGGCGGGTGGTTTACGAATTCCAATGGAACGCAAGTCATCTCAATCATTACCATTATGAATATCATCTGCCTGCTGATGCTGTTACGGGCAAATGGAGAATCAGTTTTAAAATGGCGGCTGTCAGCCTCAAAGAATACAGCTTTATTGTGGCTGATTTTCTTCCTGAACGAATGAAACTGCAGGTTAAAAATCCAGAAAACCAGACAGATATCCTTGGCAGATCTGACACCCCCGTCATTGAGTTGAAAGGCGATTTTTTATATGGTGCGCCCGCAGCCGGCGTCAGAGCCGATGCCATGATTCATATCAGGCCTGCCCGAAAATTGTTTAAAGAAAAATGGCCCGGGTATGAGTTTGGCGATGCAACGCATAATTTCAAACACTCCTATCAAACAGACAGCATTGTTCTGGATAAAAATGGAATGGGCAAACTTACAATTGAAAATGAATGGGAAGATACAGCCTCTCCATTATGGCTGACAGCTAATGCAAGCGTGTATGACTCCGGCGGAAGGCCTGTGGTAAGGAACAAATCCTGGCAGATATGGCCTTCTGATGAGCTTGTGGGTATCAGGGTCTTGTCCAGAGACGGTCAAATAAAAAGCGACAGTACGGCACAGTTTGAAATCATTGTGGTCAATAAGCAGGGAGAAAGAATCAAGTCTAAGGGTTTGAAGGCTGTTGTGATCAAAGAAAACAGGGAATATTATTGGGAATACAGTCATGACAACTGGCAATGGCATTATACCCGTCAGTTTTATACTGTGGACAAGTTTAATGTGGATGTTCCTGAAAACGGTGCTGCCAAAGTAAGCGTACCTGTTAAATGGGGAGGATACCGGCTTGAAATTAAAGACCCGTCTACAGGTCTTGTTTCCAGTTTGAGTTTTTGGGCAGGGTGGCAACCTGACGGCATGCCGTCATCCGGTGGGGGCAATCGGCCCGACAGGGTGGATTTGACACTTGATAAACCCCATTATGGTCCGGGTGACACGGCAAAGGTAATGGTCAAAGCACCTGAGGCAGGTTCCGGGTATCTGTTTGTTGAATCGGATACCAATCTGCTGACCCTGCCCATAAAAGTACCGGCTGAAGGCAAAGCGTTTGACATCAAGATTGATCCGTCCTGGAACCGTCATGATCTGTACATCTCCGCCCTGATCGTGCGAAAAGGGCAAAGCAGGACCGGCACGCTTCCCAAACGGTCTGTCGGCCTGATTCATCTGCCATTGGATCGAACCGGCCGAAAGCTGTCCCTTAAAATGGATGTCCCCCAAAAAATAGAACCCGATCAAACCCTGGATGTCATTGTTGATGTAAGTCGTGCCGACGGGTCTATACCTGAAAATGCATATGTTACACTTGCCGCAGTGGACATTGGTATTTTAAACCTTACCGGGTTTAAAACTCCTTCTCCTCATGATTATTTTTTTCAGAAGCGCAAATATGGCGCGCAGATTCATGATGTTTACCAGAAACTGATCGAAGCCAACAAGGGTGCATGGGCAACACAACGGTTTGGCGGTGATGCGGCAGCGCTCACCCGGGGCGGTGACAAACCCGCCACAGATGTGCAGATCGTATCCATTTCCAGGAATGCCGTTAAGGTGGATGAAAAGGGCAGGGCGCACTTTAGTCTTTTCATACCCGAGTTCAACGGCAGTATCCGGGTGATGGCCACAGCGTATACAGGTCAGGATTACGGATCACTGGAACAGGAGGTGACGGTTGCGTCGGCCCTGGTCACCCAGATCACCATGCCCAGATTTTTATCCATGGGGGATAAAAGCCAGGTGGTGATCGATGTTCACAACCTTACCCTGACACGCCAGCAACTTGATATGAATCTTGATGTGCAAGGCCCTGTCAAAGCCCTTGGACAAACATCACACAAAGTGAGTCTTGATCCAGATCAAAAAAACGCCTTTGTTTTCCCGGTTTTTTCAGAACAGCAGCTGGGCCGGTCAAAGATAAACCTTTTTATCAACGGTTTGGTTGTGGATGGAAAAAAACAAACTCTTAATCGAACCTGGTTCCTTGATACAAGACCGGCATATCCCGCGACCACCAAAGTGTTCAGATCCCATTTAAAGCCGGGTGAAACATTTGACATCAAGCCTTCCCAAATGAACAGCCTGATCAAAGAAACAATTGGCGTTCAGGCTGTAATCAGCGCTTTTCCACCCATCAATCTGTCCGATCACATTCAGCAGCTCAATGCCTATCCATACGGTTGCCTTGAACAGATCACCAGCGGGATTTATCCCCATGTTATTTTAAATGCGGTTGATATTGCCGAATTGGGATTGACCGGACAGACTTCGGAGCAAACAAACAAAAAGGTTGTCCTGGGGATTCAACGGTTAATGGAGAAACAAAAAACCACTGGCGGATTTGGCCTCTGGTCTGCAAAAAGTCCTGAAAGCTATTGGCTGACCGCATATGTGACTGATTTTTTACTTCATGCACAACAGGCCGGATATAAAGTGCCGCCCACAGCCCTTGCCAAAGCATTGGACCGGCTCAAGAAGTATGTGAAACGACCCTCAACCATAAGGCCGATGAATTATACGGACAAACGGCATTACAGGGCGGCAACCCGTGTGTATGCAGCCTTTGTCCTGGCCCGTGTTCAGGGCATCTCTCTTGGGGATGCAAGGGCTTTATACCATGCGGTAAAAAATGATTTAACAGGAACGCTTGGGTTTGTTCATGCCGGACTTGCCCTTTATCTGAGCGGGGATGATGCCCTTGGGACAAGTGCATTAAAAAAAGCATTAAACAACAGCCGCGAACATCCGCGCGAAAATCATATATATTATGGTGATTACGGCAGTGATATAAGAGATCTTGCCGCAGCCTGTTATCTTGTGTCCAGTTTTTATCCGTCTTTTGAAAAAGGTTCTCATTTTCTTTTCGGACTCCAGGATGCACTCAATGACCGTCAATGGCTCAGTACACAGGAACGAAACGCCCTTGTACTGGCCGGCAGTATTGCCGTGAAAAACAGCACAAAACCCTGGCAGGCAAGAATAAGTGCCGGTGATAAAATTGTTGATCTTGAGAATGATCGTCAAAAACAATTTGTCAGTGTTGACGGGCAATACGCTGATGGATTCAAGGTACTTAACACTGCAGGGACGGATCTTTATCTGTCTGTTACCCTGGCCGGATATCCCGCCCAGAAACCCAAACCCGAGGCATATGGTGTAAAAATTTCTCGAAGATATCTGACACCCGACGGCATACCCATTGAAATGCCCGTAAAATCCGGGCAATTTAAATCCGGAGACAGGTTGCTTGTTGAGCTTGCCTTTACGGCGGATAAAAGAATGCCAAACGGTTTGATTGTCGATCTGCTTCCGGCCTGTCTTGAACTTGAAGATCCCAACCTTGCCGGCAGCATGGTTATTGATGAGATACAGGTCGATAAAAAAACCGTGGTTCAATGGCACAATGCATTTGATACCCGCCATACGGAGTACCGGGATGACCGGTTTGTGGCGGCATTGAATATTCCTGCCCAGGATGATCTGAGAATTTTCTATCCGGTACGCATTGTCAGTCCTGGTGATTATCTTGTGCCACCGCCCCTGGCAGAGGATATGTATAAACCGTATATCCGGGGGATTGGCAGTGGCCCGGCCCTGATGCAGGTGAGCAGACCATGATATATTCATGTTTTTTATGATATATTAATACTGCCCATGATATATCTCATAAGTGAAAAGCCGACACTTTAAATACTGCGTTGTATCCGTTTTTTTAGCAAGCGCAGTTGTTATTGTTTGTCTGTCTGGACTGGACAGGATCTATCCGCTGAATTTAACCGCAAATACCTGTTCAACCTTGATTACGGCAAAAGACGGCACACCCCTTCGCGCATTTGCAGATAAAAACGGGGTATGGCGTTATCCAACTGACCTGACAGACGTATCCCCTTTGTACCTTCAGGCGTTGCTGACCTATGAAGACCGGTGGTTTTACAGGCATCCAGGTGTAAACCCGCTTGCTTTTATCCGGGCCTGCTTTCAAAATATAGCTGCCGGTAAAATTGTGTCCGGTGGTTCTACTTTGACCATGCAGGTGGCAAGACTGCTGCATCCCAATCAAAGAACCCTGGCCGGGAAAATTTTACAAATACTTCGAGCATTTCAGCTGGAAATTCACCTGACCAAAGACCAGATAATGACGCTTTATTTGAATTTGGCACCGTTTGGCTCCAACATTGAAGGGGTGCAGACAGCATGTTTTTCCTGGCTTGGAAAACAGGCTGTGGAATTGTCTTGTGCAGAAGCCGCTCTTCTGGCTGTATTGCCCCAGGCACCCAGTTTTTACAGGCCGGACCGGCATCCGGAACGGGCGCGAAAAGCCAGGGATAAAGTGCTGGATCGAATGGCGTTTTTTAAGGTATGGACCAACGAACAGGTAAGGGCGGCCAAAAAAGAACCTGTGGCTGCGCTGCGCTTTGTCCCTCCCATGACCGCCCCCCTGGCATCACGACGATTGTATCTTGGCACCGACAACCCGTCATCAAAAAAAACCACCACACTGGACTATGATCTTCAAATCCAAACCGAGGATATTGTCAGGGACTATGTTGCAGGACTTTCAGACGAACAATCGGCAGCCGCCCTGGTCGTAAATTATAAAACTCTTGAAGTGCAGGCTTATGTGGGGTCGGCTGATTTTTCAAGCGTCAAGCGAAAGGGCCATGTGGATATGGTCCGTGCCATACGGTCGCCGGGCTCAACCTTGAAACCGTTTTTGTACGGCCTTGCCATGGATGAAGGCCTGATCCATTCCCACTCCCTGCTGCTGGATACCCCTCGGTTTCAAAAAGAATACGAACCCGGCAATTTTTCCAAAGGGTTTTCAGGGCCTGTCACCGTGGCCAGGGCATTGAGATTGTCATTAAATGTTCCGGCTGTCCAGGTGCTGGAGGCGTATGGCCCCCAAAAATTTTACGACCGCCTGATCAATGCCGGTGCCCGGATAAAACTGTCCGGCAAACCCAACCTGAGTATCATACTGGGAGGGGCGGGCACCAACTTGGAATCATTGGTGACGCTGTATACCGGCCTTGCCAGGGACGGCATTGCGGGAAAACCAAAACTGTTAAAACAAGATGCGGATCAAAATGCGGATCAGGAACGATACCTGATGTCACCGGGTGCGGCCTGGATTGTCGGAAAAATCCTGGCGCAACCCATGCCCGGATTTGAAGGCATCAACCGGTTGTCAGGACATATTCCCATGGCCTGGAAAACCGGCACAAGTTATGGGTTCAGGGATGCATGGGCCCTTGGCATCATGGGAGATTATGTGGCCGGTGTCTGGGTGGGAAGACCGGACGGCTCTCCTTGTCCGGGACAATATGGTGCCGTGACAGCCATTCCTTTGCTTCGCAGGATTTTTGAAAGCCTGCCGCTCACTGATTTTATCAAAAAACCGCCGTCAAGTGTTCAACAGATAAAAATCTGCTGGCCGTTGGGGTCGGCGAAAACCCGGACAGTAACAAATTGCTTTATTCAGCATGATGCATGGATATTGGACAACCAGATACCCTTAACCTTAAATTCTGCAACCAGGGGGTTTGACCCTCTTTTAAAAACATTCTGGATTGATGAAAACGGCAACAGGGCACAGCCGTCATGCGGGGGAATCAAAAAAATTCGCATCGGGGTGTGGCCGCAAGGTGCTGAACCCTGGTTGCCTCCTTCATGGAGAAGGAACAAACTGATTGCGCCGCCATCACAAAAATGCCCTGATCTTGCAAGCTTCCCCGGCAACCCCGTACAGATCACCTCAGTGTTCAATAACAGCATTTTAACCCGCCCGCCGGGTCAGGCTACCCCTCCGTCCATCCCCATAACAGCGTCGGGTGGCCAGGGAAAATATTACTGGTTTTTAAACAAAAAGCCGGTGGCTGTTATCAATCCCGGCAGCTCCGGTGTTTTGCCCATGCCGCTGCCCGGCACCTATCAATTGTCAGTAGCAGATGAAGCAGGCAGCTTTGATGTGATTGATTTTGAGGTGATATCTATGGATTAGCCAATAGTAATTATCAATATTGACATGGGTGGTGGAGCCGGGTTATGTTATGACAAGTTTTCAGCATTAACAGCGTGGGATAAAACATAATATAAACGGAGGTGAAATGTCTCTGACCATTAATAATAATACCTTAAGTCAGTCTGCCGGAAATACCTTTCGATCGGCTTCCAATGCTTTTGACCAATCCCTGGAAAAGATTTCATCCGGCAAAAGTATTAACCGGGCTTCAGATGACGCTTCCGGTCTGGTAATGGCTAATAACCTCAACAGTGCCGCAAATAGTATAGGGCAACTGAGCCGCAATGCTTCGGATAATATATCCATGATTCAGATCAAAGAGGCTGCTCTTGGTCAGGCTACACAAATTATTCAGGGAATCGGTGAAAAAGTTTTACAGGCAGCGTCCGATGCCCAGACTCCTGAAACCAGAATGGCCATCCAGGAGGATGTGACAAAATCGCTTGAGTCATTAAATGATCTTTATCAGGGTACCACTTTTAACGGTAAATCGCTTCTTTCAGATGCTCCGGGATTGGCCGAACTTTCAGCTCTTGATCTCTCTTCTCTTGAGGGAGCGGAATCGGCTCAGGAGGCTGTTGACTCGGCCCTTGATTCTGTCAGCTCTTATCGGTCGGCTTTGGGTTCAAGTCAGAATCAGGTTGAGAGTGAAATTTCCAATCTGAAAACCCAGGAAATTTCTGCAAGAAGTTCGGAGTCCCAGATCAGGGATGTGGATATTGCAGAAGAGGTGATGAACATGAAGCAGTTGGATCTGCTCAAAAAGACCTCATCCTTTGCACAAAATCAGGCAGCAAATGTAAATGCCCAACGGGTTGCAACCCTTCTGGGTTAGCACTCTCTTCTTTATTCATGAATTTGCCCTGACCGGCTGGTTATTATTTGATCCGATCCGATCCGATCAGGGCAGGGGCAGGGTGTCAATTCAAATTAAATCTGGTCAAAATACTGGGGATTCCAGCGCATTTTATCCACAAGGGTGTTCAGCCGTTCCGGATCATTTTTGTGTTTGAATTTTGAGAAAAAACAATCTTTTTTGGTAACGCCTGCCTTGATGGCTTCTGCGCCGACTCGTTTTGCAACTTCCAAAGAGACCTCTTTTAACTGATCCAGTGGAGGACACAAAATACCGTCGTTAATGTCTTGTTCGCTGACAAACTCGGCAATCGCATGGGCTGCTGCTGAAAAAAAGACCGGCAATACTTCGGTGGCACCGGATGCCACAACCCCCAGCCCCACACCCGGGAAAACAAATGAATTGTTCATTTGTCCGATTCTATACTCTTTGCCGTCGTGATCAACAGGATCAAAAGGAGAACCCGTTGCCATAAGCGCTTTACCGTTGGTCCATTCGTAGACATCTTTGGGCAGGGCCTCGGCCTTGCTCGTGGGATTGCTCAATGGCAGAATAACGGGTCTGTCCGTATTCTTACCGACTGCTTGAACAATTTGTTGTGTAAACAGGCCGGGTTGTCCTGATGTTCCGATCAATACGGTTACTTTTTCATGCTTGACTGCATTCAAAAGTGTATTGTCTTCAGATGATGTCAGCCAGGCAAGTGTTTTTGAATCTTTTGCAAATTTTTTCTTGTAAGGCTCAAGATCCCTGTCCGAGGTTACCACCCCTCTTGAATCCATTGTGAAAATCCGGGCAATGGCATCTGCTTCATCCATGCCCTGGGCCATAAGCTCCACCTGGATCTGTTCGGCAATACCAATACCGCCTGCACCGGCACCATTTACCAGATACACCTGATCTGTCATGTTCTCTTTTTTTGCTTTCATGGCTGCAAGGATTCCGGCAAGAGCAATGGAACCGGTTCCCTGAATGTCATCATTAAAGGAGATCAGGTGGTTCAGATATGTATCCCGGACCGTAAACGCCGTCTGTTTTGAAAAGTCCTCCCACTGGCACAGTGCATGGGGAAAGTTCTTTTTAAACGCAGTTACAAATTTTTTGATAAACGCATCATATTCTTCTCCCTTGAGGCGTTTGTGACGCCAGCCCAGGTAGTTGGGATCATTTAACAGGTCTTCATTGTCGGTTCCAACGTCAAGGGATACGGGAAGGCCGTGCCAGGGAGCAATGCCTGCACCCTGAGTGTAGAGCATCAGTTTTCCAAGGCAGATGGGGATACCCCCGGCCCCCTGGTCTCCAATACCTAAAATTCCCTGGTTGTCCGTTACCACTGCAATCCTGATATCCTGGTCCGTATAGTTGCGCAAAACATATTCCGCATAATCAATATTTCCCGGATAAAAATGCACACCATTTGCTCCCCGGTATATTGAAGAGTACTGCTGACAGGCAAGCCCCACGGTGGGGGTGTAGATAATGGGTAAAAATTTGGTGACATTGTCTGCAATTACGGCATGGGCCAGTACAACATTTCTGTCATAAAGACTTCTGATATAAATGAATTTTTCAATGTCACTTTTTTTTTCATCAACAATTCTAAGGCTTGATCTGATCTGATCTTCAAGTGTTTTTACCCTTGGAGGCAGAAAACCGCTGAGTTTAAGCCTTGACCTTTCCTCTATGGTAAAGGCCGTGCCTTTGCTGATATTATTGAAGCGAAGAACATCAAAACCGCGTAAGTTGATTTGAACTCCCGTGGTGTCTCCAAATTCGCCATATTTAAACTCGTAATGATTAATTTCCATGGCTTTTTAAAAATCCTTAAATTACAATTTAATAAAATGTCTGCAAAAAAAAATATAACTTCATATTATATCATAAATTAAGGCATAAAGGTGAAAGGTAAATGAATGAATTTTATTTATTGAAAAATATTTATTCGTGCGTGGCTATGGCGATAAAAAAGATGATAATGCAGCGCCCGGGCCTGTTACAAAAAAATGTAACAGGCCTTTAGGCATAATAAAAGGCTATGCTTTGATCATTTGGCGCAATACATAGTGAAGGATGCCTCCGTTTTTAATATAGTCGATCTCAATATCCGTGTTGAGTTTGACAACAACCTGGAATGTTTTTTCCTTGCCGTTTTTTGTGGCATTCACAGTTAAAAGGTCATTGGGTTTGATCTGGTTTACATTGCTGATTTCAAAGATTTCATCCCCGCTAAGTCCCAGTGTTTCAAAGGACTGCCCCTCTTTGAAAATCAGGGGCAGAACGCCCATGCCCACAAGGTTGGACCTGTGGATTCGTTCAAAGGATTCGGCAATGACCGCTTTTACGCCTAAAAGAGTGGTGCCTTTGGCTGCCCAGTCCCGTGAAGATCCTGTTCCGTACTCTTTTCCGCCGAAAACAACCAGATCTGTTTGTTCATCCCGGTATTTTCGGGAGGCGTCAAATACATAGCATTGTTCATTTTCAGGGAATTTAAGGGTAAGACCGCCCGCATCCGAGACCAGTTTGTTTTTTATCCTGATATTGGCAAAAGTTCCCCGCATCATGACTTCATGATTGCCCCGGCGGGAACCGTAGGAATTAAAATCCCAGGGTTTTATATTGTTTTCAATCAGATATTTCCCTGCCGGGTAATCTACGGGAATGGCACCTGCAGGCGAAATATGATCCGTGGTCACAGAATCGCCTAACACAAGAAGGGCTCTGGCGTTTTTGATATCCTCAAGAGCTGGCAGGTCCAGGGAAAAATTTTCAAAAAAGGGCGGGTTGCGGATATAACTGGACTCTTTATCAAATTTGAAAGTGGTGCTTTCATCCACCTTGAGTTCCTGCCAGAGTTTGTCTCCTTTAAAGATTTGAGAATACTGGTCTTTGAAGAATTTTTCATGAACATAGGTTTCGACAAAATGGTTTATTTCATCGGCTTTGGGCCAGATATCTTTCATGAATACAGGATTCCCGTCCTGTGAAACCCCAAGGGGTTCTGATTCAAAATCAATATCTATTTTTCCGGCAATGGCATATATGACCACAAGTATGGGGGACATTAAAAAATTGCCCTTTACCTCCTGGTGAATCCTGGCTTCAAAATTCCGGTTGCCGGAAAGAACGGACATGACATCCAGGTTGTTTGTTTTAATGGATTCTTCGATAAAAGGATCAAGAGGGCCGCTGTTTCCAATACAGGTCATACACCCGAAACCGGTGTTGTTAAAGCCAAGATCCTGGAAATACTCCATCAGCCCGGAGCTTTTCAGATAATCCAGCACCACCCTGGAACCGGGGGACAGGGATGTTTTAACATGCCAGGGAATTGACAGGCCTTTTTCCACGGCTTTTTTGGCGGCAAGCCCTGCGCCTATCATGGTATAGGGGTTGGATGTGTTGGTGCAGGAGGTGATGGCCGCGATCACGATGCTGCCGTTGGTCAGGGCATGAGGCTTGTTTTCCGGGTTGATCTGAATGTTTTGCCTGTTTCCAAGGTCAAATATTTTGGTGGTTTTTTCTTTGACTCCGGCAAGAGAGATCCTATCCTGGGGCCTTGACGGGCCTGCAATGGATGTTTCAATCAAGGAAAGATCAACGTCAATTTTTTTGGAAAATGTAATCTCATTGTCATGATTGTTGAAAAATCCGCAGGCCTTGCAATAGCCTTCTACAAGGGAGGCGGTTTTCCTGCGGTTTGTTTTTTTCAGATAATTCAATGTGTGTTCGTCAACCGGGAAAAAACCTGCTGTGGCGCCATATTCCGGTGCCATGTTGGAAATGGTTGCACGGTCGGTCAGGGTCAGGTATTTTAATCCTTCTCCGGTATATTCAACAATTTTTTCCACTACATTTTCTTCCCGAAGCCGTTTAGTGACATACAGGGCAATATCGGTTGATGTGATCCGGGTTTGGGGTTTGCCGATAAAATTGACGCCGATAATATGGGGAAGGTTCATATAATAGGGCTGGCCCAGCATCACGGCTTCGGCTTCAATGCCGCCCACACCCCAGCCAAGAACTCCTAATGCATTGATCATGGTGGTGTGAGAATCTGTTCCCACAAGAGTGTCAGGAAAAGCCAGGACACCGTCTTTGGTCTGCTTGGTTGAAACGACCGGGGCAAGGTATTCAAGGTTTACCTGGTGGCAGATCCCGGATTCAGGAGGCACAACCCGGAAATTGTCAAAGCTTTTCTGTGCCCATTTTAAAAGCTGGTATCGTTCTTTATTTCGTTCATATTCTTTTTGAGCGTTCAAGAAGAATGAATTTTTTTCTTTAAAATGATCCACCTGAATGGAGTGGTCAATGACCAGGTCCACAGGAACCAGGGGATTGATTTTTTTTGGATCTGCTCCGGCTGCATCCACAGCGTCCCTCATGGCGGCAAAATCCACCACTGCCGGAACTCCGGTAAAATCTTGCATCAATACCCTTGCCGGATAAAATGCAATCAGTTCAGACGTTTGCGCAGGAGATTCATAGAATTTTGCAGCATTGACCACGTCTGACCATTGAATAATGTTTGCGTCCATATTTCGGGCCAGGTTTTCTATAAGGACTCTTGCAGCAAACGGAAGGGTATTGATCTTTGCCAACCCCATTTGTTCAAGTAAATTGAGATTATGGACGATAAACGTCTCCTGGTCCAGAATAAGGGTTTGTTTTAAACTCGGATCGGTCATTTGTTTGCTCCTAAGGATTTTTTATTTGTGAAAAATTTTCATATTCCAGAATATTCTTAAACGTCAGAATAGTCTTAAACGCCAGAATATTCTTAAACCAGGAATAGATCAAGCCACAATCACCATGGATTCAAAAATAACATCAGCCATGCAAAGAATATGTCTGTGATGGCTGAAAAGCTCAGGAGCTTATGGCTGAAAGCGCATTAATTGATCGGTATATGTGTTGTTTAGTCCAGCAGGGAAGAACCGGATCGTCGTTTCTTTGATGAAACGCTTTGCCCGATAATCCATCCCAGCAGCAGAACACCGACACCTGCAAGAAACCATTTGATCATGCTGGTTTTGAAAAGGTCTTTATGGCTTTTTTCAAGTTTTTCAAGATTGCCGGCAAGGGTGATGTTTTGCTCATGAAGGCTCTTGTTTTCTTTAATAAGTTTATGAATGTTTCCGGATTGTTTGATCAGGGTGTCGTATTTTTCACGGTTTTCGGAAAGCAAACGGCTTGTCTTTATCTTTTCATCCAATGCAGTTTTTAATGATGCCTCAAGGTTTTTGATGGCATCTTCAAGGGCCTGGGAAGAGGACTCCAATTGTAAAATTTTATCTTTAAGGCTGCTGTTTTCCTGTTTTAACTGTTCAAGAACAATGCTTTTGGGTTGTTTGAAAACAATGAATCTTTTATCCACCCACCCTGTTTCGTTGGATTGAAGGGTTACTTTGTAGAATCCATTCTTTTCTTCCATAATGGATACAGGGGTATCGCTTTGTAATGTTTTGATCACTTCGTATGAATTGCCGGGGCCTTGCCTGAAAGTTAACAGCAGCATATCAGAGACATAGCCTGTTTGAGCAAGAGAGGTTTGAGCGAATGCCGATACCGCAAGGACCAATGTTGTCAAAGAAAAAAGCAAATTTTTCATATTTTTTTGTGCCTCCATTAGGTTTCTTTGTTTCAATAGCAAGCCCGGCAGTATTTTACAATAAAAAACTCTTGCAAATAGATGCATAACCGGAGTATCAATCATGTCCATGGTATTTTAATTAACAACCCTGGGTAAATTATAAATGAATCAGGCATTTTATCATAAATTGTGCATTACAAATATTCTCAAAGGGGTTGAAGAAGGCCTTTCCAAATATTCAAATCCCAGCAAAGTGGCTTTGATTTTTGCGGTTCATGAAAATGATCCGGTTTGGGTTTTTGACCCCCAGAATGTTTTAAGGGGCCATGAACCAAAGCTCAAAGAGATCTATTACGACAATGGTGATGAATGGCGGCGGCAAATCAAGGAAAAAATTTCAAACCAGCCCCAGGGATATATAATACCTGAAAATGATCTGGAATTGTCCGGTTTGATTTCTTATGGCGGAAGCTCCAATGATTTTTTTTATCAGATGTGGCTGACTGATCATCATCCTGACATGTGTTCCATTCATCCCACTGAACGATGGCTGGAACAGGCTGTTTGCCTTCTGGCCCATGATTATAATTCAAGAACGACTGCAATAAATTCATCTGATTATGTGCTGAAAAATTATTCGTTGCAGGCTGTTGCAGATTATATTGTTGATGAAAGGGATCAGCATCTTGGATTTGACAGTAAAATTTTGATTCCCCCTATTTTAAATGATATTTTAAATATTTCCAAAACCAGGGAAGAAGGCTCATGGGCAAGGGGAGTGCTTTTTTTTACTGATCCGCAAAGTATTAATGAGGTATCTTATATTACCAAGATACAAAAGCATGAACGCCCTGTGATCAGCAATGTGAAACATATCAGGAAACTTCTGGTTGCTGTTGAAAATTCAGACAGAAAGCTGGTATCAGACGGCTGCACTATTATTGGAATTACGGACAGTGATATTCCAGATTATGCCATAACCGCTGATTTCATGGGGGATTACGGATTTTTAAAACTGGGCAATAAAAAAATAGCATCGTTTTTTGACGGCAGTTTTCATTCAACCACCAGGGAGGCAAAGATGGTTGAGTTGGAGGAACTTTTGCTGGATTCAAATTTTGTTACGGAAAATAGCACGCTTTTGTTTCAATTGCTCTCACACCTTGTGCATAGCGCCGGGAAAGGTCGGCATGGCTGCACACTGGTGATTGATCTGAATGAAACGCCCGTGCATTTGTCCGGCCATGTGCTTGAACCGTCCATAAGTCTTCTGGAACCTAAAAATATGAAACTTGCCTGTTCTTTTTTAAAGATTGATGGTGCCGTTCATATTACATCAGATCTGTGTATCCATGGGTTCGGGTGTTTGCTGGACGGAAAAACCATCAACTGGGAAAACATGGCAAGAGGTGCGAGATATAACTCGGCCTTGAGATTTTCTGCTGCTCACAGCCGCATCATTGTTGTGGTTGTTTCGGCGGACAGGCCGGTATCCATTATTTATAATGGGATTGAAATAAATGCTTTCAGCCATTGGCGGCCGGTGTATCAATATACGCCTGAACCAGTGAGTCTGGAAAAATATTTAATTGGAGTAATATTATGACACACGATAAAGATCATTCACACAGCCATTCACATGACCATTCACACGATCATAATCACAGTCACGATCATTCACATGAACACAATCATGAACACAATCATGAGCATAATCATGAACATAATCATGAACATACGCACAGCCATGATCACGGACATCCCCACAGTCATGATCACGGCCATGATCATGGCCACTCCCACGGCCATGACACAGGCCATTCACATGAACTGACGTTTGAACAAAAGCTTGAAAAATTGTTTGGTCACTGGATTGATCACAATAACAGTCATAAAGACACATTCTTTACCTGGGCAGGGAGAGCAAAAGAGGCGGGACTTGCCGAGGTTGCAGAGAAAATTGAAAAGGCAGGCAAATTGTCCGAAGAGGTGACTGTTTTGATTCAGGATGCATTAAAAAAAATTCAGGATATCGGTTAAAAGGATACAAAGATTAAAGATCAAAATAAAATGGCCGGACAGCGTTTGATGCTGGGGTTTGACGGTATTGAACTCAACGAGGATTTAAAGCATATTATCCGGGATATCAAAGCCGGTGGTATCATTTTGTTTAAAAGAAATATAGAGTCCCCTGATCAGGTCGCAGCTCTTTGCGGTGAATGCCGGGAATATGCAAAAGCCTGCGGGGTTCCGCCGCTGTTTATGGCGGTTGACCAGGAAGGCGGGGTGGTTGCAAGGCTGAAAGCGCCTTTCACGGAATTTAAAGGGAATCCCTTTATTGAATCCATCCGTGATGCCGAGGATTTTGCCGTTGTCACGGCTGCTGAGTTAAAGCAGGTCGGGATCAATATGAATCTTGCCCCGGTTCTGGATATTGCACCCGAAGGCATTGACAGTATTATGAAAAACCGTGTGTTTAAAGGGGATGCAAAAAACGTATCACAACTTGGCATGGCCGTGATCCATATCCTTCAGGAAAACGGTATCATGGCTGTGGCCAAGCATTTCCCCGGTATTGGCAGAACGGTTAAGGATTCCCATTTTCATCTTCCAGTATTGGATATTGATCTGGAAACCCTCAAACAATCCGACCTGGTTCCGTTTGCAGATGCAACGAATGAAGGCGTCTGCGGGATCATGCTGTCCCATATTCAATACCCGCAGCTTGATCCAAGGTGGCAGGCAAGCCTGTCCCCTTGGATTGCCCATGACCTTTTACGCGGTCAAATGGGATATGAGGGGCTGGTGATGACCGATGATCTGGACATGAAAGCGATTGCCTATGATATGAAAACCTGTGTCCGGCAAATTTTGAAAGCAGGAATTGATATGGCCCTGATCTGTCATAAAGGCCCTGATATTGATGTTGCTTATCATGAAATAGTAAGGCTTCTCAATGAAAATGAGAAGCTTTGTTTGATGGGTAAAATATCAATAGAAAGAATATTAAGGACAAAGAAAAAATATTTGTACGAAAGAGAATAATCCAAACGCTAATCTGTTTTTGTTCTTGAGAATACGTCGTGGTCAAGGGCACATAAAGATCCTTGCTGAATCATGGTATACCCTCTTGCTGCAATCATGGCTGCATTGTCTCCGCACAGTTCAACCGGCGGGGAAAAAACTTTGATGTTTTTACTTTTTGCTCTTTTGGATAACTTTTTAACAAAGGTCTGGTTGGCTGACACGCCTCCTGCAATACCAATGCGCAGGCATTTTTTATGCTGGGCTGCATTGATCAGTTTTTGAGACAGAACATCAATGACGGCTTCCTGAAACGATGCTGCAACCTGTGCTTTTTCATCTTTTGTTGTGATGTTTTTGTCATGGATATATCTGGCCACAGACGATTTGATGCCGCTGAAACTGAAATCAAAACTGCCTTTTTCAAGCAATGTTCTGGGAAACATGATGGCGTCAGGATTTTTTGTCTTTGCAAGAGTTTCAATTATCGGGCCGCCGGGATAGCCTATTCCCAGCATTTTTGCCACTTTGTCAAAGGCTTCACCTGCCGCGTCATCCCTTGTTTGCCCCAAAAGCTCAAAATTGTCATATGAAGTGACATGATAGATATTGGTGTGTCCCCCGGATACCACCAGGGCTATAAAGGGGAATTTTGGCTTGTTGTCCATCAGAAACAAAGAATAGATGTGAGCTTCCAGGTGGTTGACACCGGCAAAGGGAAGTTGTCTTGCCCAGGCAAATGATTTGGCAAAACAAAATCCCACCAGAAGAGCCCCGATGAGTCCCGGCCCTCTTGTTGCGGCAACCCCGTCAATATCTTCGATGTTAATGGCTGCTTTTTGTACAGCCTCGTCCACAACCGGGGTAATGGCTTCGATGTGCATGCGGGACGCAAGTTCCGGTACAACGCCGCCATACTTGTGGTGAACTTCAATCTGGGAGGCAACAACAGAAGATAAAATTTTTGTGCCATCCTGAACAATTGCCGCTGCGGTTTCATCACAGGAGGATTCAATCCCGAGAACTATCATGATAAGCTGAAACGATCAGACCCATTGGGTTTGAGGTTCATTATTTTCCCTGGTTTCTATTTCACCGATAAGATAGGCTTTTTTGTCCATTGCCGAGAGTCTGTCCATGACTTCCTGGGCAGATGCTTCAGGTACTACCATAACCATGCCGATACCGTTGTTAAATGTCCGTTGCATTTCAGCATCAGGAACCCCGCCTTCTTTTTGAAGGAGCTTGAAGACCGGCGGAACTTCCCAGGCATCTTTGTGAATAATGGCTTTACAGGATTCCGGGATCACCCGGATGATATTTTCATCAATGCCTCCGCCGGTAATGTGAACCAGTCCGTGAATGGGCAGATCTCTTATCAGGCTGATAATTGTCGGGACATAAATGAATGTGGGCTTTAACAGCTCTTCTCCAAGGGTGGTGCCCAGTTCCTCTGATTTTGTGTCGACACTGTATTTGCATTTGTCAAAAAAAACTTTTCTGACAAGGGAGAAACCATTGCTGTGAACACCGTTTGATGCAAGCCCGATGAGTTTGTGGTTGTTTCTGATATATGAACCGTCTATTATCTTATCATTGTCTACAATTCCCACGGAAAACCCGGAAAGGTCATATTCCCCATTCTGATACATGCCCGGCATTTCTGCGGTTTCACCGCCGATGAGTGCGCATCCGGCTTGAGTGCATCCTTTTGCAATCCCTGAAATAATTTTTTCAGCCACATCATTGTTAAGAACTCCCATGGCCAGATAGTCAAGGAAAAACAAGGGCTTGGCCCCCTGGACAATGATGTCGTTAACACACATGGCCACAAGATCAATACCAATGGTATCATGTTTGTCCATCATGAAAGCTATTTTAAGCTTGGTTCCGACACCGTCGGTTGAACTGACCAGAACCGGGTTGGAAATATTGGAAAGATTCAGGGAAAAAAGGCCCCCAAACCCGCCTATTTCACCCATAACTCCTGCTCTTGGGGTGGTTTTTGCAATATCTTTAATCCGGTCAACCAGTTTGTTTGCCTTATCTATATCAACACCTGAATCTGCGTAAGTTAAGGAGTCGCTCATATACTGTTACCCTTTTTGATTACATTGATTAAACCTTCTAAAACCCTGCAATGATAAACATAATAGGCTGAAAAGTCAAAAGCTTTTTGACAACGCCGGTTGAATATTGTATCTAATCTGTTTTTAAACTTAAGTTAATATCGGAGAATCTGAAGCGAATGAAAACAATCAATATTGGAATTTTAGGATATGGTGTTGTTGGCGCTGGTGTTGCAAAGCTGTTAAAGCAGAAAAAACAATTGCTGGAATCCAGAATCGGTGCTGTTTTAAATCTTAAAACTATTGCTGATATTGATATCACAACAGACAGGGGGGTTGAACTTGGAACAACTGCTCTGGTTTCCGATGCAACCGTGATAATTGATGATCCTGAAATAGATATTATTGTGGAAACCATCGGAGGGGAGACCATTGCCAAAGAATTTATTTTAAAGGCTCTTGAAAATAAAAAACATGTGGTCACTGCCAATAAAGCCCTGCTGGCAAGTTGTGGTAATGATCTTGTCAGGACAGCCCGGAAAAATTTGGTTGATCTGGCCTTTGAAGCCAGTTGTGGCGGGTGTATGCCCATTATCAAGTCTTTGAGGGAGTCTCTTGTAGCCAATGATATCAAAGCAATGTCGGCGATTTTAAACGGAACCTGCAATTATATTCTTACAAAAATTTCCAAGGATGGATCGGAGTTTGAAAACGCGCTAAAAGATGCCCAGCAATTGGGATATGCTGAGGCTGAACCCTCATTGGATATTGATGGATTTGATACTGCCCATAAACTTGCCATTTTAAATTCCCTTGCCCACGGCATGGAGATTAATTTGAAAGACATACATGTGGAAGGTATCCGCAATATTACACCAAAGGATATTGAGTTTGCAAAGGAGTTCGGGTACACCATAAAACTTCTGGCCATTGGCAAAATTCATGAAAATCATGTGGAAGCCCGTGTGCATCCCACCATGATCCCTGACTCAAACCCTCTTTCCCATGTTGATTCTTCTATGAATGCCATTGTCATTGACGCAGATGCCACAGGCCAAGCCATGCTGTACGGTCATGGTGCAGGCATGATGCCCACGGCCAGTGCCGTGTTAAGTGATGTTGCAGATATTGCAAGAAATATTATTTCAGGAACCAAAAGGCGGGTTCCCATTCTGGGATATCCTGAAGATAATATCAAGCCGATTCCCATTCTTCCCATGGACGAGCTTTATACAAGATACTATCTTAGGTTTGAAGCCCAGGATCATCCCGGGGTGCTGGCTAAAATTTCCGGAATTTTAGGAGAAAATAATATCAGCATTAAATCGGTTCATCAAAAAGGCCGGAAAACTAACGGGAACGTGCCGATTGTAATGATCACCCATATTGCCAAAGAGGCAAGTGTGCAAGATGCTTTGATAAAAATTTCAAAAATAGATTCAGTTGTTGGCAGTCCTGTTGTTATCAGGATAGAAGAAACTGTTCAGGAGTAAAAATAAAAATGAAAATATTGGTTGCAGATTTGGAAGGTGTGTTTTTGCCTGAAATATGGATTAATGTTGCACAAAAAACCGGGATTGAAGAACTTAAACTGACCACCAGGGATATCAGTGATTATGATGTGTTGATGACCAAGCGGCTTGCTATATTAAAAGAGCATAATTTAAAGATTCAGGATATAAGTGAGGTGATTGCCACCTTAGAGCCACTTGAGGGCGCCTTGGAAATGTTAACCTGGATCAGGGAACAAGCACAGATTATTATTTTATCAGATACTTTTGAGGAGTTTGCAAAGCCTTTGATGGCAAAGTTGAATTTCCCCACTCTTTTATGTCACAACCTGAGCATTGATAAAATGGGTAATGTAACTGATTATAATATCCGCATTGATGATCAGAAAAAGCGTGCGGTTAAAGCCTTAAAAGAACTTAACTATGAAGTGATTGCCTTTGGTGATTCTTATAATGATATCGGGATGATTACCCAGGCAGATCATGGTTTTTTCTTTAGCCCGCCTGATTCAGTGATCACGGATTATCCTGAAATTCCAGTGACAAGAAACTATCTGGAGCTGAAAACCATGATCAGTTCGTTATTGAATGTGTGATTGTGGATATATGATTATAGATATTGATACTTTTAAAACCGTAAAAGCCCTTGTGATAGGGGATCTGATGATTGACGAATACCTGTGGGGCAGTGTGGACCGGATTTCACCGGAAGCTCCGGTTCCGGTGGTGTGCGTGGAAAAAGAAAGCCATGCCCTCGGGGGGGCGGGAAATGTCATCAATAATCTGGTTTCCATGGGGGCGCAGGTGTTGCCCATTGGCACGGCAGGAACGGGCAAGGCCGGTCAAATGATATTTGAGAAGCTTGAAGAACTGGGGATTGAAACTGACGGTATCATCAGTGAGCCGGAAAGGCCGACTACCCGAAAAACAAGGGTGATTGCATCCAATCAGCAGGTTCTGCGCATTGACAAGGAGATAAAAAAAGATATCAATGGCAACACCCTTGAAAAGCTTGTAAGCATTATTGAGCGTAAAATTTCCGGGGTTAATCTGATTATCATTTCAGATTACAACAAAGGCCTGGTTACAAAAGAACTGGTCCGGCACACTGTTGAGCTGGCAAAAAAATATAATGTCCTTACTTTGGCAGATCCCAAGGCTCTTGATTTTTCAAAGTATGAGCATGTTTCCATACTCACGCCCAACAAAAAAGAGGCAAGCCTTGCCGCCAACATGGATATCAAATCAGACAGGGATCTTTTTGCCGCCGGTTGGAAAATAATGGACCAGGTCAAGCTGGAAAGGCTCCTCATTACTTGCGGCAAGGACGGCATGGTATTGTTTGAAAAAGGCAAGGAACCTTATGTCATTGAATCCAAAGCCCGGCAGGTGTTTGATGTTTCCGGTGCAGGTGATACGGTTATTTCTATTCTGGGACTTGGGCTTGCAGTGGGTGCAACCTTTAGGTCAAGCGCCATGCTTGCCAATGCTGCTGCCGGGATTGTTGTTGCAAAGGTTGGAACCGCAACGGCTTCTGTTGATGAATTAAAGCAGGTGATGCCAAATTGAAAATTATAATTTTTAGAAAAAAATTAAAGCCTTGACATGAACAATGCAATTATGTATATTGCTTTTCGTTGATGCGGGGTGGAGCAGTCTGGTAGCTCGTCGGGCTCATAACCCGAAGGTCATTGGTTCAAATCCTTTCCCCGCTACCAAGCAAATTACAAGGGTCTCGAAAGTTTTTCGAGACCCTTTTTGTTTTTTTATAGAATCAAAATTATTCCCATGACAACAAGACACAGGAAAACAACTCTCAAATAGATATCTTTTTTGAAAAATCGGTAACAGTATGAGCCGAAAAAAGTTCCCAACAAAACAAAGGGTACTGAAAACAGAAAGTATTTACCCACGGTGGCCGTGGTTAATCCGGTTATTATATGGGCTGAAACAACCATATAGGAGTTAAAACAAAAAAATCCTGTAAGGGTTGCCTTGATTTCGTTTTTGCTCCAGTTATTCAGGGTGGTGTAGATGATTGCCGGCGGTCCCCCCGCACTGAATGCCGCTCCGATTGAACCGGATAAAAATCCTGAAACATAGCCCCAGCTATAATGAATCTTTCCGGGTTTGACGGTAAAGAACAGGTTGTACAATGCATATGCGATTAAAAGACTGCCCATAAGGTTCTGGATCATTTCGGAAGGGACGGTCTTTAAAATGGTTGCACCTGATATGATACCGGGTATTGCTCCGGCGCAGAGAGGTAGAATTTTTTTTCGATCAAAATATTTCCATAACTGCACACTCATATAGGTTGTGATGATAAGGCTTAACAGTGAACATAGCGGTATCGCCGTTTTGATGTCGATAAGCAGTGATAACAGAGGAATTGCGACAAGGGCGGAGCCGAACCCTGAAACACCTTGAACCCATCCGGCAAGGAAAAATATTAAACTGATACTGATAAAGGTTGTCATGTTGACACTCGTACAAGCTAAAGGTTTGTAATCTGTCCTTATACACTATGTCATTTCTGACGGGTAGGAAAAAAAACTTTGCTGTTTATGTGATCTGTCCATATCTAAAAAGAGATTGAAGTTTAAATAGGACTGTTAACTCCTGTCATCGGGGCAATCTCTCATAATATCGGGTTGATCGCTTTTGTGCTGTTGTCGGCATCCGTCTTTTTTTTGAAAATGGAATAAAAATTTTGTATGAAAGTCTTGAAAAATTCACTCAGCTTATTTCGGCTCAGTCTTAATCAACGCCGGAAAGTATCTGGGTTCGTGTACCACTGTCGGCATTGGGGTTGCCAATCCTCCATGCCAACCCAGGGTTTCCACAGAGAAAATGTGCGGGGAGTCTTTTTCAGCCTGGGTGGCTTTGTGTTTGACCGTGTATAAAAAGCCCAGCCCTATGCTTATGCCGGCTAAGCTGCTCATCTGCCTTGTGGCTTTCGAATTTCCAGGCATGCCCAATACCGAATATAACAATGCCATTTCATTTGATTTTGCCCATCTGTAATGGCCTGGATCAATATAATGACGTACGACTTCATTGCAGCTCATACGATTTGCCTGGTCTAAACTGAGCCATTCGTCATCATATGTGCCGTTTCCGTCATAATCAACTATGAATGTTTCCGATCCCTTCATATATATCAGAGTGGGCAGTTGGGGAGTGCAAGATGAGACTATCAACACTATAATAGAATACCAGATTTTTTTGTTCATAATCACGTTTATTCAGGTTGGGATATTGTGAGAAGTTTAATTCATGCAATTCTTTAATCCATGCGATTTATCAAAACCTGGCGGGGTTTTACGCCATCAGAAGGTCCCACAATCCCTCTTTTTTCCATAAGATCAATAATTCTTGCCGCCCTGTTATACCCAACCCTGAGGGCACGTTGAACACCTGAAATTGAAGCTTGTCTGCTGACAAGAACAAATTCCAGAGCAGCTTGGTATTTTTCATCATACTCATCCTCACCAACAATATCCATGGCGGGTTCGGTATCATTTTCCGTTATCACGTCAAAAATATAATTAGGCTTTTTCTGGGCTTTTAGAAACTCGGTTATTGTGACAAGTTCATCTTCTGAAAGATAGGTGCCGTGTACCCTGGCAAGCCGTGCGGTTCCGGGTGGGACAAAAAGCATATCCCCGCTGCCCAAGAGTGTTTCAGCTCCGTTGGAATCAATGATTGTCCTGGAGTCGGTTTTAGACGAGACTTGAAACGATATCCTGGTGGGAAAATTAGCTTTAATTATGCCGGTCAACACATCAACGGAAGGCCGCTGAGTGGCAAGAACCAGATGAATGCCCGCAGCTCTTGCCATCTGGGCAATACGGGTCAAAGACAATTCAATATCCTTGGCCGCAGTCATCATCAGATCGGCCAGCTCATCTATGATGATAACAATATATGAAAATTCTTCAAATGCTTCATCTTTATCCCGTTCAGGACAAGCCATTTGTTTTACTTTGTGATTATACTGCTCAATGTTTCTCACCTGTAATTTAGCCAGGATCTCATACCTGCGTTCCATTTCTCTTACCACCCACTGAAGCGCAATATTTGCTTTTTTCATGTCGGTAATAACCGGTGTGAGAAGATGGGGAATATCATTGAACAATGACAATTCAATGCGTTTTGGATCAATCATGATAAAATTTACTTTGTCAGGAGGTGATTTGTACAGGATACTGGCTATCATGGCATTCAACCCAACGCTTTTGCCGGTTCCAGTGGCACCTGCTATCAACAGATGCGGCATTTTATCAAGCTCCACAACAACAGGGTTGCCGATAATATCTTTGCCAAGGCAGATGGGGAGTTTGGATGTGCTGTTTATGAAATCATCGGATCTGACAATATCAATAAAAGGAACAAGGCTCTTCTTAAGATTGGGAATTTCAATTCCAATAACATCCTTACCAGGGATCGGAGCAACAATACGGATACTGAAGGCACTTAATGCAAGAGCCAGATCATCTGCCAGGTTAACGATCTTGCTGATTTTGATTCCCGGAGCAGGCCTGTATTCAAAGGTCGTAATAACCGGCCCTGGAGAAACCTCCATGACTTCTCCTGTGATACCGAAATAACCAAGTTTTTGCTCAAGCAGTTCAGCATCTCTTCTGATGGCCTCATGGTCAATTTCTATTTTTCCATTTCCGCGTTTTAAAAAATCCAGGGCAGGCAACTGGAATTCATCGCTATCTGTGTTGCAGGATTCAATGCAACTGTTTTGTTTTTCTTCAGGTTTGTTAATCCTGAATTGGGCGGATGGGGATGCTGAAATTGTTGGGGGCACTGGTAAAACCAAATCCTTTGCCAATGACGGGGCTTGAGTCTGTGCAGGCTCAGCTATATTATTTGAGTCGGAATTTAAATTTTGTGTGTCTGTTTGTGTTTCTGGATTTTGCATGGCTATCTGTTGCACGGCAGGTGATTGTTTTTGCATGTCTTCCAAGAGTTCTGTTTCTGTGTCTTCCGAGAGTTCTATTTCTATCTCTTCCAATGGCTCTGTCTGCAAGTCTTCCAATGGCTCTGTCGTTGTCTGAATATCCATTGATGGTGATGAAATAAAAGAATTCTTTCGGCTTTCTTCAGACAAATCATGATCTGTCAAATCCCGATCTGTTTTTTCCAGGGCCGTAATAACCGGGGGTTGTTTTTCGGAAAAGTCTTCTTCCTTAAAAGAAGAAGAGTTGTCATTGTCATCCGGTTGTGTTTCGGTCAAAGAAGTTGTGTCTTCCTGATTTGTTTGAATCTGTTCCGATAAAATATCGTCATTGTTTTTTAAATCATCAAATGAGCTTGAGCAATGAATTGTCTTATCAGTTTTAAATTTTTGACTGCCAGCATCACCTGATTGATACCGATCGTGGTAAAAAGCTTTCATCTTTTCATTTCTATTGAAAAGGCGATTATATTTATGCTCAAGCTGAATATGTTCGTTCTCAAGCTGAATATATTTGTCCGAAATATTTAAGTTTGCCAGTAATAATTTCGCATATGGGTTTGAGTTTTCTCGAATGCCCTGGAATTTTTTTTCAATTTTTTCAAGTTCACTGACCATAAGATCTGCAATACGTTCTGCATTGGCCAATTCCAAACCATCTTCTATTTTAAACCCATAATCACCATACTCTGTTCTGATTGTTAATATATTGTTATCAAGACTGTAACTATTCTTTTCCACGCTACCAACTTTTTTTATTAATTTAAGATAATTCATAAATTCAAGGAACAATGATTTTTCATATAACATAATTGAAAATGTTAAGCCATTTTAAAAAAACAGATCAAACTTCATTTTGAAATAAGGTCTCTTTTACTTTTTTTGTGGCACCTTTATCTGCCACAGCCTTTTAAAAAATTCATTTTGGGATTTTTATTGTACTCTACCATTTGTTTTGGGTATAGTATCGAACAAGACCTTGATTTAGGGGTAATCATCTTGAGCCATTAGGCTGGAGGAAAAACATGGAAATAAATGAAGACCGTCTGGTGGAAATTGAAACTAAAATTGCTTTTCAGGAAAATACCATTAAAAATTTAAATGATGAACTTTATGAACAGCAACGAGAAATCACCAGGCTCGGTGCTATCTGTGATACCCTGGCAAAGCAGATCGGTGCGCTTTCAGCGTTCTCGCCGGGAAGTGATGCGCCTGCCGATGAAAAGCCACCTCACTATTAGCTGTTCATCCTTTTGTTTAACAAAATCTGGAACGGCAAATGAACATTTGTATACACTTTCAAAAACAATTGGATTTTTTCCGGGTAAACGACAAACCCGGCAGGCAATTTAACTATGCCTTAAACCGGAAAGCCAGTGTAAAGGATATTATCGAATCGCTTGGCGTTCCTCATACTGAAGTCGGGCATATCTGTTTTAACAAACAAGAGATTGATTTCTCATTTATCCCTGTTTCCCAGGGCATACTGGATGTGCAGGCTGTATCCCCCCCGTTTAATGTCGGGCTGCCGTCGTTCCTGAGACCTCAACCGCTTAAGCGTATCCGGTTTGTTGCAGATGTGAATGTGATCAAACTGGGACGACTTTTGATCCTGCTGGGATTTGATGTAATTTATTCTTCATTCTATTCTGATGAAGAAATTGCCGATATTGCCGAAAAGGAAAATCGAATTGTTCTGACCCGTGATACCGATCTTTTAAAAAGAAGTAAAATCATTTTTGCAAGGCGGATCAGGGCAAATTTACCCTATGACCAGATGGCTGAAACCATTCGTTTTTTTGGACTGGAAAATAGGATTTCTTTTTTTTCACGATGTACCGCGTGTAATATTAAGCTTGTAACCATAGAAAAAAAGGATGTGATGCATCTTCTTGAACCCAAAACAAAACAATATTTTAATACGTTCTTTCAATGCCCTCATTGTAAAACCGTCTTTTGGAGAGGGTCCCATTATGATTTTTTTAAAAAACAGATTTCAGCTCTTGGGATTTCAATAAATCATTGAATAAATAGTCACTATGATTATACTCAAAAAGATATTAATAAAAAAGAGGAATATAGGATGGTTATCATTACTACCCATAAAGGATCTGATTTTGACGCATTGGCATCTCTGGTGGCAGCATCCCTGCTGTATCCCGATGCAAAACCGGTTTTGCCCACTTCCATTAATGCAAATTTAAAAGGTTTTCTATCAATTCATAAGGATTTGTTTACCTTCTACTCGCCTAAGGATATCAAGTTAGAGCATGTAAAAACCATGATTGTTGTAGACACTCACTCATGGAGTCGCCTGGAAGGTATGAATTCATTGAAAGACAGGAAGGATCTTGAAATTATCATATGGGACCATCATTCTGAAGGTGATATTAAAGCAAATGAGATGAATATCCGGGAAACAGGAGCCACTGTTACAATGCTGGTGGAAGAAATTAAAAAAAAAAGAAAGCTTATTACACCTATTCAGTCCACGCTTTTTTTGATGGGTCTGTATGAAGATACAGGTAATTTGACATTTCCGTCAACCTTGCCTGAAGATGCATATGCTGCCGGGTTTCTTCTGGACCGAAAAGCAGATTTGAATATCTTGGCCACGTTTTTACGGCAGGCGTACGGGAAAAGGCAAAAAGACATCCTCTTCCATATGATACAGAAAGCTCAGAGAAAAGAGGTGTCCAGGTTTTCCATAAGTATTTCCAAAGTGGAGGTAGATGGCCGAATCCAGAATCTTGCCATGGTGCTTCAGATGTACAGGGAAATTGTCAATGTGGATGCCGCATTTGGAATTTTTAAAGACGTTGAACGAAACCGTTGCATGGTTATCGGAAGAAGCAATATAGATGAAATTAATATTGGCCTGTTAATGCGAAGCATCGGCGGCGGCGGACACCCGGGTGCGGGATCAGCCCTTTTAAAAGCTGCAAACCCGGATGCAATTGAAGAGATACTTGTTGAACTTATTTCCGGGAACCAGCATTCCACTGTCATGCTGGTGGATATAATGTCCTATCCGGTTGTGACCGTACACCAGGATAAAACCGTAGAAGAAGTGGCCATGATTTTACGCGACAAGGGATGCACTGGCATGCCTGTTGTGGACAATGATAATCATATGGTAGGCATTATCTCCCGGCGGGATTTTAAGAGAGTCAGAAAATCAAATCACATGCAATCGCCCATAAAAGCTTTTATGAGCAGGAAAATTGTGAGCATACCTTATGACAAAAGCGCCATGGAAGCTGCTAAATTGATGATCAAACATGATATCGGACGTCTGCCTGTCATGAAAAAGGGTGAGCTGATCGGAATTATTACTCGGTCTGATGCCATGACGTATTTTTATGATCTGCTGCCGGATTAATCGACCATTATTCATCAACTCTTGAGTAACCTCCGGCAAAGGTTAGTGTGCCGTCATAAATTCAGTTTTTTAGTTGCTTTAACGGCAAGTTTTTCCCTGAATATCTTTGAGTTGTGCCGGATGTCCACAGGAAAGGCTTTTTCAATAAAAATATGCTCAATCATTTGTGTTAAAGGGTTTGATTTGGCAAGGTCCAGCAGTTCATTGATAAAGGCGTTTTTATCTTCTGGTTTTGAACAAGGTTCTATAAACACAACCGGTGTCTGCATGTGTTTAGGGCCCGCACCTGTAAGGGCGCTTCTGAAAACGTTTCCGTGGTTGTTGAAAATGGCTTCCACAGGGATAGTGAACAGAGTTTCATCTCTGGTGACAACCCTGTGGTTTTTTCTTCCGCAAAACCATATTCTTCCTTTTGAATCCTTCCATCCAAGATCACCCATTCGGTGCCATATTTTGCCGTTCGGATCAGGGATCTTGGCCAGCAGGTCTGCTTCATGATTGTTAAAATAGTTTTCCGTTACAAGGTCTGCTGTTACCGTTATTTCTCCAACCTGGTTTTCAGGCATCTTAAGGTTATCATGGAATTGGGTGATGGGATTGTCACTGATTTTAATTATTTCAACCCGGGTGTCGCAAATGGGTCTGCCAATGCACATGCCAAATCCCTGTTCGGAAAGTTTTTTGGTTTCAGAAAGGATTTCATTGGACCCGATGGATATGATTGGTACGGATTCGGTTGCGCCATAGGGAGTATGGATTTGCGCATGGTCAAACAGCAGGGTGGAAAATTGTTCTATGTTGGCGGGCGTCACCGGAGCGCCTGCAGATACCACACGCCGTAAAGACGGCAGTTTGATATGGTTTTCCTTGCCGAATTTACCCACCCTGTTCAAGAGAGCAGGGGAGGCAAACATATTTGTGACCCCTTGGTTTTCAACGGCTTCTATGATTTTTGCAGGGTCAACAAGAGCCGGTTTGGTAGGATCCATATCAGGAATAACAGCTGTCATGCCAAGTACCGGATCAAAAAGAGCAAACAACGGAAACGTCGGCAGATCGATTTCATCGGGTTCAATCTGAAAGTGTTCCCGTATCTGTTTTATCTGGGCCTCAAAGTTTCCATGGGTATAGACAACACCTTTGGCAGGGCCGGTTGATCCTGTTGTAAAAACAATGGCAGCGGCTTCATCACGGGTTGTTTGTGCTATGGGGTAAGGATCATCGGTCTGCGCCATGAGCTGGTCAAGGGTATATCCACCCCAGAACCATCGTTTGCCCACCGTAACCCAGTGTTTTACAGATGTAAAGAAACCGGGTTTCAGTTTTCGTAACAAATGGGCTTTTTCTATGCCGATAAAGGCTTTGGGTCTCCCCTGCTGAAGGCATTGAAGCATTCGGCCGATCCCCATTCCTGGATCAACGACAACGGGTATCGCCCCCACTTTGAACATGGCAAATACGATTATAAAAAATTCCATACCCGGCGGCACCATTAAAATGGTTCTGGTTCCCCTGGTAATGCCGATTTCTTCAAGGCCGAAGGCAAGTTTGTCCGATTGCCTGTCAAGCTGGGAAAACGTCATCTGGCTGTATAAAACCCTGCCGTTCCTGTCTCTGCCTGAAGGATAAACAATTGCTCGTTTGTAGGGATATTTTTCACAGGTTTGTTTTAGACCAAGTGAAATGTTTGCATAGGATGTCATAAGAATTTCTTTTTTAGTTTGTAAATGTTTGCTTTAATAAATCCCTGAGGAACTGTTTCTTCCGGTTTTATGCTCTTGGTCAGTTCCTTTGCAGGTGTTAACGCATTCCGGGCAAGTTCTGTTAACTCTTTGTCTTTTTCTTTAATTTGGGCCAGACCCTGTTCTTTATTTACACAAAACAGTACATAGGTTTCTTTAACGGGTTTTTCAATTTTTATAAAGGCTTTTTGAAGTGTGTTTTTTGCTTTTTCCCAGTTTTTTTTTTCTTTGTCTGCAATCTTTTTTTGTTCAGGATATTTTTGGGCAATGTTATTGATTTTTGTAATCTTTTGATCAAATAAATCCATCTCTTTATTAAAGGATACCATGGCGACATAGAGATCAGGAAGATAATCAAAACTGAACCTGACCATTTCTTCGGGAAGATCAAGATGCTTTAATTCGATCTTTTGATAGACTTTGGGGTCTTTGGGTGCAAGATAAAGATCATATGCGGTATATGAAGCAGCACCAAGCGCAACAAGAAAAAACAGGATAATAACCATCTTTTTTTTTGATCCGGTTTTGTTCTTTTTTTTTGGCAGTGTTTGAATTGAAGTTTCTTGGCTGTCAGCTTCAGGCTTGTCTTGGTCTTGTCTCTTTTTTTTAAATCCTAGCATATTTGCTTTTTACCCTGGGCCTCAGTTAAATGTCAAAACAAATAACTATCTTATTTGTTTGCCTTATTTGTTTAAAAAAGCCTTGATCAGGTGACTTGTTTCTTCAGGCTTGTCTTCAAACAGGTAATGACCTGCATCATGAAAAACATGGGAAGCCGCTTTTGGAAACCTTGTTTTGAATTCATTGAAAAAAGTCAGGTCAAAAACAAAATCCTTTGCTCCCCATAAAAACATCAGGCTGGATTCATCCAGATGTTTAAGGTTCTGGTCCACATGATTCACAATGGCGTAGCTTTTGTCTTTTTGGGTTATAGGGATGTCCTGGACAAATTTCAAGGTGGCTATCCGGTTTTTCCAGGAATTATACGGTTCAACAAGTCCTTTTTTAACCTTTTCTGATAATCTTGTTTCACTGCCAAGATACAGGGCCCCTTTTGCAAACGCATTAAGCCCGAGTACGGCTGGAACGGCAAAAGCTCTGATATATTTGATCAGCCATAACAGGAAAGGAAATTGTTTTTCTTTTGGCAGGAAAAATCCCGACGTATTGGTAATAACAATCTTATCAATTTTATCCGGATGATCAATGGCCCAGGCAAGGCCGATCATGCCGCCCCAGTCATGAACAACCAGGCTGATTTTCTCATTGATGTTCAATTGGTTGAGCAGAGCATCAAGATCTTTTACCCTTGATTCAAGGGTGTAGTCATATGTTTTGCTACCAGGTTTATCTGAAAATCCGCATCCGATATGATCAGGTGCAATGGTTCTAAAGTTTTTTGAAAGGGTTTTGATCAGGTGCCGGTAATAAAACGACCATGTGGGATTGCCGTGAACCATCAGTAAGGGCTTTCCTTTTCCCTTGTCAATATAATGAAGATCATGCCCGTTGATGTTAATAAAATTGGAATCAAAGGGGTAAAGATCTTCAAAGCCTTTGGTGGAGGTCAGTGTATTGTTAATTTGTTTTTTTACCATTCAACACCTAATATGAAACAGTTAATACCGCTGCCGATTCCAATAAAAGCTACAAAATCGCCTTCTTTTAAAAAACCTCTCTCATCTGCAATGGCAGCGGTGATGGGAAGCGATACAGTGCCAATATTTCCAAGATACGGATAGGTTGCAAAGTCTTTTGTTCTATCAATATTAAGTGCCTTATAAAATGCCTGATGATGATAAGACGTGATCTGATGACCAATAACCTTATCAATATCATGTGGAGAAATTTTTAATTTATCATTAAACGCTTTAAAAGTTTCAACAGCCAATTTCAGACCATGATCAAGGACGGCATCTCCAATAGTTCTCATGATAATCTTAGCGTCAGTCGGCATATCTTTTTGAGAAAATCCCCAATAACAAAGATTATGATGCTCAATGGCATTTTTGACAATTCCGCCTTTAATCGCATGTTGCCGCAAGCCTGCGTTATCAAAAGATCCATCTGTAAGCAGAACAGCAACAGCACCTGATCCGCCGGTCATGGTTGCAACGGTTTCTTTGTAAAACTGCAGATCTTTTTTTTTGTTTATTTCTTTTATTGTGGATTCTATTATTTGCCTTGAAGTTTCAGCCGATACTATTAAACCGGCTTTAATCTGTCCCAGTTCTATTTGATTTGCAACCTGAACAATACCTGTAATAACTCCTAAGCATGCATTTGATACATCATAAATCTGTGCATTTTTGCTGATTTTCAATTTGTCTGCTATTGCACAGGATGTTGCAGGTTCAAACCCGTCTTTGCAGACCCCGCAGAAAACGAGCGCTTCAATATCTTCAGGGCTGATACCGGATTCATCTATTGTTTTTTGTCCTGCTTTGGAACTTGCTTGTGCAAGGGTTTGGTCTTTATCCCATAATCTTCTCTCTTTTATTCCTGTGAGAGCCTCAAGCTGCCCAACTTTAAATCCCATAGCGTCATAAAAAGGTTTCAGCTGTTCCTCAATATCAATGGATGTGATGATATTCGGGGCGAGTTCATATTCTATTGAACTGATATATACTTTTGAGTACTTCATTGTTAGCCTAAATAAATGTTATTTTAATTGATCAGGGTAACATACAATATTTTCTATAAAGAATCAAAAAAAACCAAATACTAAACCAGATGCTTGCAACTATTGTGTTTGATATATGTGATAAAACCACAAATCGTCTCAGATTATGGTTTGAGAATTCGTTTTGAATTTGGCAAAGGTAGTTTTAAGTAAGGGTTTGTTAAATCCAAACTGATTAATATTTTATACGTTTTGTTAACTTTTCAAGGTATCGGGATTTTAGTTGCCGGTTGGCCAGGATTCTTTTGATTAAAGGAAGTTTAAAAAAAACACCTAAAACAGCAGCCATTGCCCTGTGGCTTAATAAAACACGGTTGTCAAAAATAAAATCTTGTAATGTGCCTCGTTCAATTGCCATCACTACAACTCTATGCATTGAATCCAAAGGGGTTAGAATCTTTGTCTCTCTGTGTCTCAATTTCAAGGCGTTGTTTGGGCATGACCTGATACAAATGCCGCATCCGAGACACAGATTCGCATTTAATTTTGCAATATTTTTTTGTTTGTTTCCACTAATATCTTTTGGAATCAAATGCAATGCTTCAACCGGACAGATATTTACGCATTTTTTGCATCCATTACAGCTTTGATCATCAATTTCAGGGATAAAATTTGTTGTGTGAACAGGGTTGAATATGGCAAATCGTTTGGCAGCAAGCAATGCCTCACAGCAGCATCCGCAGCAATTGCAAATAAAATTCACCTGCTCTCTTACATTATCGCCGAATTGAACAAGCTTGTGATCATAAGCTTGTTGTAACAGATCCATACATTCTTCAACATCAACACTGCGTGCATTTTTGTGCTTTATTAAAGATGCAGCGGAAATATTAAAAGTCATGCAAATATCTATCGGGTTATTGCATGCTTTTCCAATATGATGCATTTTATGTCGGCAATAGCACATACTGACAGCTCTGTGAGTTGCATTTTTTATGACTTTTGACGCACGTTCATAATCCAGCACTTGTAATGATACCTCAGCAGACAAAGCCGGTTCATGAACAAAAACACGCCCCAGTTGTGTTTCTCCCTGAGTAAAAAGATTTTTTACAAAATCTTTTTCAACATTCAAATATTGATAAAACAGCTCGCTTAATAGTTTTTGATCAATGTCTTTTCGAATCCGCATCATTGAAAATTCAAAAAAACCAGCCATTGGCGGGGGTAAAACATAAACGGATTTGCCGTTTTGTTCGATATCAATAAGAAGGGCTTTGTCACACAATTTATCTAATTTTATTTGTGTCTTACAAAGATTCATTTTCCAGATTTGGGAGGCTTTTTGAACTGAGAAGGGTTTTATTGGCAATAAGGATATTAATTGAGCCTCTTCTTTTGTGAAAAGAATTTCTAATATTTGATATAACAATTGAGAAGGATTGGCTCCCTGCGGAAGTCGATTGATCCTGTCAATTAAATTGCCATAGATTTTTTTATTTACATGATGAGCCATTTTAGCTGTTATCCAAATGTTTAACGGATGACCCTATTGGTTATTACCTCCAAAAAGATTTTAACTCACTTTTTGTCAGACCGGCAAGCTTAAGTCCCATGTTTTTGTACAGCACGATTCTCAAATCATCGGAAAACATATGAGCATCAGCTATTACATAAGGTTCCGGGGCATATCCCATCTGTTTTATTTCTATTTCATACCTGGCTTTTTTTGTGTCCGGTGTCACAGGTCCCCGGCATTTTAAATCACTTTCATTGTCTGGGATAACATCATAAAACACATCATCCCGGTCGCTTATCCAGCCCATTCTCTGGGTAAAGATCCTCAAGGCATGGGCGCAGCATTCATACATAAGGGTGCCCGGCATGACCCTGTCATCAATAAAATGACAGGTTAAAAACCAGTCGTCCGGGTGGATATCGGCCTGGGCAATTATGGAGCCAAGCCCGAACCGCCCGCCACAAGGATCAAATTCAAGAACCCTGTCAATAAGATGCATCCGTTTGCCGGGAAGTTTTAAGTTTTTACCAAGAGATTTGAGGGCAAAATTTTTTCCAAATGCAGCCCCAAGGTTGCCGGATCTTAAAGCCTCTATTCTTTCATCGGAAAAACTTTGTTTTTCAACCGGAACCAGGGAAGAAAATTTTGAATGGGATTTTATCTGTTTCAACTCTTCGGACTTAAGAATAATACCGCCTGAATTTTCAACCTCTTGTTCTGTAAAAAATCCGGCACACCCGTCTTTCATGGAAATGAGCAATTGGTCGTTAACATAGCCCTTATAATGGAAAAAGAACAGGTATACATCCCCTTGCTTTAAAAAACGGTCGATTTCAATGTGATACTCAATGGTTTCTCCGGGTTCCGGCAATGTCCGGTGAAAAGTGACTTTGGCATCTAAAAGCCTGTATTTCCGGGTGCCTTTTACCACATGGTCAATGCCCATCCATGCGCATAAAAACAGGTCTGCCTGGCCTGCTTCAATGGAAATGGATACAGGGGCTTTACCGCCATCCAGATACCAGGCGTTTTCTTTTACATCATGCTGGGTAATTATTTTACCCGATGTTAAAGAAAGCATTTCTCCCTGGATATCCATGATCCTGTCCACCAGCATTAATGGTTCGGCAGGCAGTCTTACCCTGACAGGATAAGTGTCTATGATTTCAAATTTTTTTCCAAGCACATTGCCGGCTTTTCCCACGGCATACTCAAGGCATTGATCTCTGTCCAGAAAGGGGGAAGGCGCACCTGCCGGTGATGGTGATTCAAAAACCTTATCAGATTCGGAACTTTCAGGTGCTGGGTCCGGCCTTTCCAGCGATGAAAGAGTTTTTGTCTCGTGTATCACGCTGCCGGCAAGTCGGGTCATAGTTTCAAATTGTTTTTCAAGAACCACCATGTTTTCTTTTGAAAATTCAAGGAATTTTTCATGGGCACGGGACGTGGCAAGAGTGCTGTCGGCAATCAGGGCCGGATCAAGTTGCATCGGGTCAAAATGCGTTTGATCAAGGTGAGTTTGATCAAAAATGGCCTCATCTGTTCTGAGATGTTGCTGTTTCATATCACTAACCTTGTTTTCATTATCAGTGATCTTTTTTTCATTTGTCCCAAGGTGTTGGTTGATTTTTAAAATGGTTTCTTCTGAAATGTGCTTTGGATTGGTTTTCAGGATCAGTTCTTTTTTGGGTTTCATATTGTGATCAGTCACCTTGTCAGATTCATCTAAAAAAGAAATATCTTGCAAGCTTTTATTCTTTGGCATGTGTTCTTCAAGGATCACATGGGCGCAGGCCCCGTCCAGTGTCATGGATGCTGCACAGGCCTTTAAAGGTGTCTTTTTGTCCTGCTTGTTCCATTTGATTGGCGTGTCTGTGAAGCAAAACCGGTTTTTTTCAATTTGTTCAAAACAGTCCTGCATTGCTTTATTCGAAGGCATTATCCTGTGATTGAGGCACAATGCTGTTTTGATAACGGAGAATAAGGCGGATGCCCCCCGGGTATTACCGATGACAGACGATGTTGCAGTGACATGACAATGGGGTTGGTCTGTGTCGTTTAAACAAAGACGGTTTAGCACACGGGTTTCGGTTGTGTCATTGTCTTTTATACCGGAGGCACATGCTTCATACAGGTCGATGTCTTGAAAATTTGTTTTTGCATCTTTGAGTGCAGTTTCAAGGGATCGGGCATACAGGGTTTCTGAAATATTCGGATCAGGGCATGTTTCGCCCGGGATGACATCACTGCCGGCTCCTGCCACACCTGTTATAATTCCATAAATTCTGTCACCGTCTTCAATTGCCTGATCAAGCCGCTTTAAAACAATTGCTGCCGCCCCTTCAGACGGCAGGATAGCCTCAGAATGCTCTTTTGCCCCGGCATTGAGGGCAAATTGCCGGATATCTCCTGCAAGGTCCACACAACCACAGATAAACAGTTCTGTCTCCCATGCGCTCAGGGAATGAACCGCAGTTTCAATAGCCTTGATGCCGGAAGCTGCTCCGGCAGAAAGGGTGAAACACGGACCTCCCAGCTTGAACTCTCTTGCCACGCGGGATGCCACAATTCCGCCAAGGGCTCCCAGTGTGCGGTTAAATGTCAATGGAGGAGAAATTTTGTCTTTCAATGCTTCCTGAAGATGATTGATTTTCCATCGAAGATGAAAATCCGTGGCGCCATAATCAAATTCAATTCCAATGGCACAACCCATATGATGTCTTGGAGCATCGTCAGGCAATGGCCTTGGAGTTATTTTTGCATCTTCCAGGGCTCCTTTGACGGCTTTAAGAAGAAAAATGTGCTGAGGAAGGATATCTGTCATTTGATTGGGGGGGATATGGAATTCTCCCACCCTGGTTGACAGATGATCAATATAAAATCCCGGTTTTTCCTTAATTTCCTTAAGTGCCCCGTACCCTGTTCTTCTCCACCTTGACCCTGGAAGTCCGGGCTTTATACATGTTCTGTCCAGGATAAGATCCTTGAATTCGGACAGGGAAGAGCATTCGCGCGCAATGGTTTCCATGCCGACGATGGCACAGGGAATCGTTTTTAAGGTTTTTGTTTGTTTGATATTGGATGCGCTGTAATGGGTTGATCCGTAATGGGCTGAGCCGTAATGGGCTGAGGAATGGGTTGAGGGAGCAATAAATTCTTCAACCAGCAGATGGGCATTGATTCCGCCGAAACCAAAAGCGCTGATCCCGGCTTTTCTTGTTGAATGGCCGGGGTTGGGAATCCATTGTTCAACATTGGTTTGAACCTTGATATGGCTGTTGTTTAAAATGCTGTTGGATGAAGGCCCGGAATAATTTAATGAAGGCGGTAAGATCCCTTCGTTCATAGACAGAACGGTTTTGATAAATCCGGTTGCGCCTGCTGCGGTCAACAGATGGCCGGTCATTGATTTGACTGATCCTATTGAAAGATGTTTGTCCGGGCAGTCAAATGCCTTGAGCAATGAGTGAATGCTGGTAAGCTCCACCTGATCCCCCACAGGGGTGCCGGAACCATGGCATTCCATGTACTGGATGTCGTCAGGCGACCATGATGCCTGTTCATAGGCCTGGATCATTGCGCGAACCTGGCCTTCCGAGGCCGGGCCTACAAGGGTTCCTTCAATATCATTGGATACCCCGGCACCTGTGATGACCGCATAAATCTTATCCTTGCAGTCAATGGCATCTTCCAGACGTTTTAAAACCACAATGCCTGTTCCTTCTCCTACAACAAGACCGTCAGCAGCTTTGTCAAAGGGCGAACACCTGCCCGAGGGGGACAATGCCTGAAGCTGTGAAAATCCGATCTGGGTGTACAGGGAATCAGGCCTGGAAACTCCCCCGGCCACCATTATGTCCGCTTTTTTTAAATGAAGGTGTTCACAGGCAAGTTTAATAGAGTATAAAGATGATGCGCATGCAGCATCAAGGGTGAAGCTTCCGCCTTCAAATCCCATGGCCCTTGCAAGAACTGCGGCAGGAAAAGAGACTACAGCTGCATTTGAAAAATCATTTGGCCCTGGCTTTTTTACCTCTTTGTTGCACAGGATCTGCCGTGAAACCAGGGAAGATGCGTCTGTGGGAAGTGCAATGGCCGCCAGGATAACACCGGTTCTTTTTTTGTCTTCTGTTGTATGAAAACAGTGTGAAAAAGCCTCTCGTCCTGCATGCAATACAAGTTGGTGCAAGGGGTCAAGTTGGGATAACAGATCTTTTTCTATCAAAAAGCCATGTGGATCAAATTGAAAATTTTCAATCAGGCCTGCTTTGTCAGATACTGCTTTGTCCGGAATTGTCCGGTTGGAGATAAATTCGTTGACAGACCCTGTCCATCTATGATCAGGCACACGAATAATGGCATTCTTTTTATGGATGATATTGTCAAGGAACTGCCGGGTATCAAGTGCCTGGGGAAATACCCCAGACATTCCCACAACTGCTGTTTTATTGATTTTCTTTTTTATCTGATTTTTCATATTGGCTCATATAATGCAGAACACAACTGATTTCAAGGAATCAGTGTAAAACTTGTGTAAAATATTATATTCCGGTATTCAGGCCAAAAAGATATTGCTGATCAATTCTACAGATTAATGCCGCTTATAAATTCTGCTGATCAATTTATCAGGTATTGGCACCCTGTATGGGCCTTCGTATGTAAAGGTTATTAATATAAGGGCATCACAAAAGCGATCTTAAAGACTGCCTAATCCGGTTCAAATCGGCCCAGCCCAGAGCGTCCGAGATTCTTATCCTCATCAAACGGGATCATTTGATTTGAATGATTTTATTTTTTGAGGGAAGAATAAAATTATTTTCAGTTATGAGTTCCGTTTTTTTTTTTTTATCCATTGCTTGAATATGATGACTATGCGTATTAACTCGGTTGTTTCCATTACTATTCCTTCCTGAAACCAGAAAGACCAGTTCATTTACTATAGACCTCATTTTGGATATCTGAGCTTCTGTTTCTTCAGATGCAGCAGCAGAATTTTCAGAATTTTGCTGTACCACTTTGTCCATTTCAGCAATGGCGATATTTGCCTGTTCTATTCCTTCGGATTGCTCCTTAGAGGCTTCGGATATTTCTGCAACAAGCTCTCCTACCTTTACCGTATTTTGGGCGACTTTGCTGAACGCTTCATTGGTTGTTGAGACAAGATCCGATCCGTCATTGATTTTATTTACAGTGCTTTCAATCAACAGGGCAGTGTTTTTTGCAGCATCTGCAGCTCGCATGGCCAGGTTTCTTACTTCATCGGCAACAAATGCAAATCCTGCGCCTGCTTCACCTGCCCTGGCTGCTTCAACAGCAGTATTGAGCGCCAGAAGATTGGTCTGGAAAGCGATTCCATCAATGGTTTTTATGATTTTAGAAGTCTCTTCGCTGGCCTTTGAAATATCATCCATTGACACGGTCAGCTTTCCCATTGATTCATTGGTTTCGGTTACCACTTCATTGGCATCTTTCATAAGACCGTTTGCATGACTTGAATTCTCAGCATTTTGTTTTGTCATGGAAGACATTATCTCCATGGATGATGAGGTCTCTTCAATTGATGCCGCCTGCTCGGAAGACGCTTCTGCCAATAGCTGGTTGAGTATAGACACTTGGTTTGAAGATGAGGCAACCTGCTCTGAAACATGACCAAATCCAACGGCTATTTTGTTAAGCCATTCGGAAAGAGAACGGGCTGTAAAGACACTGATAAATATTCCTAAAAATGTTGTAACAAGTAAGATAATAAGGATGTAGTTAAAATAGATTTTTACCTGGCTGAAAAATTTTTCATTGGAGGACATAGAAAGTTTGTTTATTTCATCAATATTCTTGTCAATATCATTAAAAATAGCTGTTTGAATCTGGTATGTCTTTTCAACATTATTAATGTATTCCAGAACAAGCTTTTTTGTTTTGAGATTGGCGTTTTTAGCCGTAATAGCCATATTCTCAAAAGGAGTTTCTGTAAGGTTTTTAGCATCTTGGGAAACATTTTTTATCAAAGTTTCCAGAAATGACAGAATTTTTTCCTTGACGCTTAAATTTTCTTTTAACCGGTTAAAAAGCACCTTGATTTGATAATTTGAAGACGTATTAATGTTTGCGCCTCTTATAACAAGCCTCTCAAGTGCTGAAGTCTAACAGTTTTTTTATTAAAAATTATAGATCATACAAATTATTCATCTAAAAAAATACCCATTGGTATGAAAAAAAGCTATTTTGTGCTAATATTCTATTGTTATTTCAGTATATTACGCTAATTATATGAATGTGATTCATCCATTTTGAAAGAATTTTTATCATATACTCTTATACTAATTTTATCTGCCGCACAATGCATTAATTAAAAATTAGACGACATGAATATTTCTTGCAGAATATGTCTAATTTTAAGGAATTAGTTTGAAATTTAATGTCTTGATGGGGTTGAAGATTTTGAATTTAATTAAAGTTTAACCTGAAAAATTAAATGCTTGATTACAGGTATTAGGCAGATTAGTTTCGGGGGGGGGTATTGAATTTTGAGTTATCAGGTAAAAATGAGAATAAAGCCTCTTATGACGGATCTTGCCAAAAGCCATGCCGTGATACCCATAAAAAAAACAGCCAGAGAATTATCCAACAGATTTTCTTTTCTTTTATCGTTGTATCCCAGTACCCAGCCCAAAAAGACACCACTGATCAATCCTCCGGCATGGCCCCAGTTGTTAATATTGGGCATTAGAAAACCGATGAGAACAAGACTGAACACCCAGCCCGAGGTCTGTTTGTACACCAGTTGTCCCCATTGTCCGCCCCGTGATTTCCCAAAATAAAGTGCAGCTCCAATAAGTCCGCAAAGACCGGATGAGGCTCCTATGGTCAGGTAAACATTGCCGATATAAGACAATAAAAAACCTGCAATTCCTGTTAGTGTATAAATGGTAAACATTCGACACACCCCATATTCATACATTACCAGGGGCGCTACTGTTTTGAGTGCCAGCATGTTGAACAGAAGATGGAGAAGACCGCCGTGAAGCCAGTTGGCCGTAATCAAAGACCACCATGCCTCAAATTTAACAATGGGAAGCCTGCCGGAAGCCCCTAAAAAATTTAATACGTCCATTGACGGGGTTAAAATATAAAACGGATTAAGGGTCAGAGCTATGTTTTTCCCGCTATAAATCAGACTGATTATAAACATGATCACATTGACATATATCATTGTCTTCAGGATAAGTGCCGGTGTGAAAAGCCTGTTATTAAAAGTCTTGAAAATTATCCTCCTCATTTTCATCAAATGGGATCACCTGATTCGGTCTGATTTCATTTTTTTGGGGGATGGCCATCTTTTTTTCAGGTGCGAGAAATGTGTTTTTGCTTTTATCTGTTGTTTTGATTAGACGACCTGCTGGGGAGGGAACCCGATTGGTTTCATTGCCATTCGTCCCTGAAACAAGAAAAGTCAGTTCATTTATTATAGACCGCATCTTGGCAATCTGAATTTCTGTTTCTTCAGATGCAGTAGCAGAATTTTCAGAATTTTCAGAATTTTGCTGTACCACTTTGTCCATTTCAGCAATGGCGATATTTATCTGTCCTATTCCTTCGGATTGTTCTTGAGATGCTTCGGATATCTCTGCAACAAGCTCTCCTACCTTTACCGTACTTTGGGCGACTTTGCTAAAAGCTTCATTGGTGGTTGAGACAAGATCAGATCCGTCATTGATTTTATTTACAGTGCTTTCAATCAACAGAGCAGTGTTTTTTGCAGCATCCGCAGCTCGCATGGCCAGGTTTCTTACTTCATCGGCAACAACGGCAAATCCTGCGCCTGCTTCACCTGCCCTGGCTGCTTCAACAGCAGCATTGAGCGCCAGAAGATTGGTCTGGAAAGCGATTTCATCAATGGTTTTTATGATTTTAGAAGTTTCTTCACTGGCCTTTGAAATATCATCCATTGACACGGTCAGCTTTCCCATTGATTCATTGGCTTCGGTTACCACTTTTTTGGCATCTTTCATAAGACCATTTGCATGGCTTGAATTTTCAGCATTTTGCTTTGTCATGGAAGACATTATTTCCATTGACGAGGATGTCTCTTCAATTGATGCCGCCTGCTCGGAAGAAGCTTCAGCTAACAACTGGCTAAGCGTAGAAACTTCTTTTGATGATGAGGCAACCTGTTCTGAAACATTACTGAGTCCGATGGCAATTCTGTTAAGCCATTCGGAAAGGGACCGGGCTGTAACAAAACTGATAAAAATTCCTAAAAATGATGTGACCAGCATGATAATAAGTATGTAACGAAAATAGGTTTTGATCTGGCTGAAAAATTTTTCATTGGAGGACATTGCCATTTGGTTTATTTCAGCAATATTTTTATCAATTTCATCAAAAATAACAGTTTGAATCTGATTTGTTTTTTCTACATTATTAATATACGCCAAGATAAGTTCTTTGATTTTGAAGTCGGCTTTTTGAGCCATTCGGACGGACTGTTCAAAAGGTGTTCCTTCAAGATTTTTTACATCATTACCAATATTTTTTATCAATGTTTCCAAAAACTGCAGGATGCTTCCCTTGACATTCAAATCTTCTTTTAATCGGCCAAACAAAACTTCGAGTTGATAATTTGACGAAGTGTTGGTGTTTGCGCCTTTGAGAACAAGCCTTTCAAGTGTTGTTATCTGAGAACGCTGTTTTTTATCTGCAAGCTTCCGGCTTGTAACATCGATAAATTCATTGGAACGTTTAATGGAGTTGTCAGCCAGATTAAACACCTCTTTTTCGATTTCAAGGTTGGTTTTTCTAAGGCTTTGGAAAGTTACTACATTTTTCCATATTTTCTGGAAATTTTCAGCAACGTTTGAATTTGTGATTTCACCCAAAAGAGTTTTGTATTCTTTTTCAAGATCATCAAAACTAATTTCCTTATTTATATACCCTTTTATATCCAAGGCTGTATTGAGAATATCATCTGATAGCTGGTTTGATGTTTTTTGTTCTTTAGAAAGGTTTTGAATCAAGACGTTGGAATTGAAAAAAAAGAATAAAATTGTGCCTGCCAACAATATATAAAGGATATTTGGAAAAAACAGTTTGGTTTTTAATGTTTTGTTTTTTAAGATATTGAAACTCATTTTATATATCCTTTCTTTAGTTAAATGTTATATGGTATTTTCAAATTCCGCACTTTTAAAGGTACTAAATAATTTTTAAAAAGATCATCAGTTCAATTTTATATCATCAATTTTTACAGCGTTTAAATACTCTTTTACTGCACCCAGGGTCAGGGTAAACATTTTGGTGCCGGTTAAGATGGCAATGGGATCATTGTCACATTTACAGGCGTTGGCAAAGGCAGGTCCCATTATATTGACAGGATTCTGGGCTTCCTCCGGGTTGTCCTGCATCATTTTCAGATAGTTGTTCAGCCGATTTTTTAAGATGTCAAAATAATCAATGCTTTGGCTGGTCGTTGTTTGTGTAAGGGTTGAGATATTACCGGATATTTCCCTGATATATTCCCAGAACATTTCTGTTAAAGGGCCTTTGTTTTTATCGTTGGCCGGCATAAAAAAGGAAATAGCCCAGCCGACACTCAGGATTTTTAAAAGCTGAAGTTCGTATTCTATTGCAGTCAGGTTTGAACGGCTATTTTCAGGTATGGCCGCTAAAAGTTCTTTGAGATCTGTTCTGTCAATGGCAAATGTTGCAAGGTTCCGGGCCAGTTTTTGTATGGTAAGTATTTCTCTTTTTTCCAATTCCATGATTCTTTTATTTATTATTATAATTTATGTACAAAATAATTAACTTATGTCATAAAATGTTACATCTTAATAACAGTAGAAGGTAGAAGTGTAAATACTTATAATGATAAAAATACACCTCAATTTATTTGTAACCTTGTCCAAATATCTTCCTGAAAACAGTGAATGCTTTGAAATTTTTGAAAATACAAGCGTGGAAAAGTTAATTTTCGACCTTGGTATTCCTTTGGATTTTGTGAAATTAATTTTTATTAACGGAAAACGGCAGGATCTTAACTACCAATTGAAACATAATGACCGGGTTGGGCTTTTCCCTCCGGTTGGAGGTGGATAGACCATGGTAAGCTCAAAAATGGTAAGCTCAAAAATTGAAGGACGGTACGATAGAAATTTCAATACACTCACCCGTGAGGAACAAACAAAGCTGGGTAACTCAAAAGTCGTTGTGATCGGTTTAGGCGGTCTTGGCGGCGGTGTCTGCGAGATGCTGGCAAGAGTGGGAGTGGGGCATCTGACACTGATTGACGGGGATTCGTTTGAAGCCAGCAATTTGAACCGTCAATTATTAAGTGAAGAGCATTTGATAGGGATTCCCAAAGCCGAGGCAGCCAAAGCCCGTGTAAACTCTGTTAATTCCGAGGTGATTGTAACTCATAGGGTGGAATATGTGGATGAATCCAACCTGTATGAAACAATAAAAGAGTCGGATGTGGTAATGGACTGCCTGGATTCCATTGATACCAGATTCAAGTTGCAGGATGCGGCCAAAAAAGCCTCTGTTCCAATTGTGTCCGGTGCCATTGCCGGGGTTACAGGCCAGATGACTACCATTTTCCCGGAAGATATGGGATATGAGTTGATATATGGCAAAAAAAGTCGGGAACAATCAAAAGGGGTTGAATTAAGAACCGGCAATATGGCCTATTGCGCACTTTTTGTGGCAGCCCTTCAGTCATCTGAGTGCGTAAAAATACTCCTGGACCGTGGGGACTTGTTGCGCAATAAACTGCTGATCGCAGAATTATGGACCAATACTTTTGAGGTCATGGAATTGGTCTGATTTTTTTTATTCATGCATGATAATCATAAAGGAGAAATCTTTTATGTATTCCAAGGCGGCACAATTCATTTTATTCTCCAAAAGGTGCATAGCCTTATATCGTTTTTTTTGAGGAAAAGGCCACGTTGCCATAAAAAATTGATTAAAGAAGAAAAATGGATAGAAGAAATTGATGAAAGAAATTTATAAATTATAATTGTCAGAGGAGTGTTTAATGTCAAGAGACTGCCTTTTTTGTAAAATTATCAACCGGGAAGTTCCCAGTGAATTTTTATATGAAGATGATGATTTTGTTGTTTTCAAAGATATCAATCCCGCAGCCCCGGTTCATCTGCTCATAGTTCCTAAAAAGCATATCAGAAGCATTAATGACCTGCAAAAGGCTGACGAACTCATTATTTCCGGTCTTTTCATGATTGCCAAAGACATGGCAAAAGATCAGGGCATCAATGAATCAGGGTATAAATTGCTATTTAATGTTGAAAAAGGGGGCGGCCAGGAAATATTTCATCTTCATCTTCACCTGATTGGCGGATGGAAAAGATAACAATGGAAAAGACAGGGATGGAAACACAATTGTACCTCACTCAGTCTCCTTTTCCCGGAGAGTCCAGGGTTATGTATTGCGGGGATTGTGTTACGTTTACTTTGACTCTGTCAGCCGAGGTTAAAGGCAAAGCATGGGTGAGAACCAATCTGGGTTCGGCTGTTGTTGCAAGAAAAGAGATTATCAGCCGGGTGGAAAGAGATGAAATAAAGCTTGATGAAGCCTGGGTTGATATTCAAATGAAACAGGAAAACGGTTTGATGTATAAAATTGTTCTTCCGTTGCACCAGACCGGATTTTTTCAGGCAAAATGTTTTTTTACCCCGGAGAACAGCACCAGGCCTGTGTGGCCGCCGGGTGATAATTGTATTTTTAATGTCGAACCGGCCGGTACATGCTGTGCCAATATTATTTACAATGCCTTTGTCAGACAGTTTGGCAGATCCAAATCAGGTGTGGCAGAAGAAAAAGATATGTCGCCCATCATTAATACACTGGATGCAAACGGGTATACTGTAATCCCTGAATCAGGTAAATTCAGGGATCTGAAAAAACAAGTTGAATTTATCTTTTCGCGTCTCGGGTGCCGGGTTCTCCACTTGCTGCCCATCCATCCCACTCCCACCACCTATGCCCGGATGGGACGGTTCGGCAGTCCTTACGCAGCCTTGAATTTTACAGATGTTGATCCAGCACTGGCCGAATTTGATCCTTCTGCAACCCCCCTGGAGCAATTCATGGAGCTGGTTGATACGGTTCATTTGCATAACGGATATTTGTTCATGGATATTGCCATTAATCATACCGGATGGGCTGCTTCCATCCATGAAACCAATCCGGAATGGCTGGTCAGGGGAAAAGACGGAAAGATTGAGGCACCTGGTGCCTGGGGGGTTGTCTGGTCGGATTTGACAAAACTGGATTATTCAAACCGTGACCTTTGGAAATATATGGCAGATGTTTTTCTGCTGTGGTGCCACCGGGGAGTTGACGGGTTCCGGTGCGATGCCGGTTACATGATTCCTGTGGAGGCCTGGGAATATATTGTTGCAAAAGTAAGGGGTGAATATCCTGAAATTCTTTTTTTTCTGGAAGGACTTGGTGGCCCCATCAAGACAACTTGTGAAATATTGGGCAAGGCAAATTTTAATTTTGCCTATTCCGAACTGTTTCAAAATCATACCAGACAGGAAATTTCGGATTATCTGCCAAGGGCCTATGAAATATCAAACACTTGCGGCCACATGATTCATTTTGCAGAAACCCATGACAACAATCGCCTGGCATCTGTTTCCATCAGATATGCAAAAATGAGAACCTCTCTTTGTGCGCTTTTCTCAGTTTGTGGGGGATTCGGATTTGCCAATGGTGTGGAATGGTTTGCCACCCAGAAAATTGATGTTCATGAATCCGGCAGTCTCAACTGGGGTAATCAAACAAATCAGGTCGATCATATTTCAAGGCTGAACCTGATATTAAAACATCATCCCACCTGTTTTGCCCAGACCCGGCTTGAGTTGATTCAGCAAAATCAATCCGAGTGCCTGGTGTTGCTGAGGTATAATGAAAAAAAGAATAAAAAACTTCTTGTTTTGGTGAATCTTGATTGTGAAAATTCAAATGAGGCATCCTGGTTAAGAAAAGATGCCGATATGAACACAACACTCTTGTATGACCTGATTTCAGGCACTCAAATTAAAATAGAAAAAATCGACGAAAATTCTTGTGTGATGAAACTTGCACCCGGAGAGGTGCTGGCCCTGACACCGGATTCGGATGATATGAAGATTCTTGAGCAGTACAGCGGAATAAAAAGCCGTGCCCCTGAACGGGTTTATCTGCAAAAACTCAAGACAAAAGTGCTGGCGATTCATACCATATTCCATGGTTACAAAAATGTAAACAAAAGTCATATTGAACATGAGGCTGTGTCATTTGCCAATGATCCGGTTGAATTTATACGTTCTTTTAACCAGGATTCACAAGAGAGCCGGGTGATTGTATTTGATTGGGAAAAGGATTTGAACCGGCAGTTGATGATCCCGCCGGGATTTTTTTTGTTGGTCAAATGCAGGGTCGGATTCCGGGCGGAAATTCTTGATGAAAAAAGATCAGTCAAAACCTCCCTGGGATATGAGGAAGGCATTCCAACGTATGATGGGAAAAGTTTTTTCGCACTTTTTTTTCCAAAAAAAACAAAGCGCAAACACAAAAAATATATCCTGCGCCTGCGTGTATTTGAACCTGCCGGAACCCGGATTGAAAACACTTCATTGTTATATCTTGCCCGATGTGACGCTTTGTATATGCGCTCCTCTTTTACAAGAAAGGAGATTGTAAAAACGCCCTTTTTAAAATTATTGGCCGCCACCAAAAAAGGGGGCATGATGCGGGCGGCTGCCTGGTGGGGAAGACTTGACAGCCGATATGATGCCCTTCTTGGAGCAAATATTGACGCAACCAGGCCGGAAAACCGGTGGATGGTGTTATCAAGGTGCCGGATCTGGGGGGTGTTTCAGGGATATTCAAGGGAACTTGCACCCGATTGTCTTGAAGAGTTCACCTTTTCTTATGACCATGGCGGAAAATGGCGGTTCCATGTACCCACATCCGAAGGGAAATATTATGCTTTACAGCTCTATCTTGCCATTGATCCGGAAGAAAATCATGTTTGCTTGTCCATCGTGAGGGTTGCATCCCCTGAAAACAATCCTTTTTTTCTTGATGATGATAAAAAAGTGACTTTGATTATCCGCCCGGATATTGAAGACAGAAGTTTTCATGAAACCGTCAAAGCTTTTAAGGGGCCGGAAATAGAATGGCCAAAAGCTGTTTCTCCACTTGAAAATGGGTTTAATTTTTTTCTTGCCAACGGGAAAATATTGAGGCTTGCCGTTTCCAAAGGTGAGTTTGTCCATGAGCCGGAATGGCATTATATGATCCACCACTCACTGGAAGCCCAAAGAGGACTTGATGCTGAATCGGATCTTTTCAGTCCTGGATATTTTACCTTGTCCTGCCTTGGGGGAGAACAGGTTCAACTCAATGCCGCCGTAAGTGAGAAGCCAAATGGTGAAAAGCCAAATCTGGAAATAGGCTTTAATAAAATTATAACAGATTCTGAATCCAAAAAATTTGTAAAGGGTATGCTGTTTTCCGAGGCTGTATACAAAAGTCTTGATGCGTTTGTCGTGGATCGCGGCACGGACAAGAGCGTGATCGCAGGATACCCATGGTTTCTCGACTGGGGAAGAGACAGCCTGATTTTTTGTCGAAGCCTGATTGAACTTGGACGGTTTTCTGATGCAAAAGCCATATTGCGTTCGTTTGGCAGGTTTGAAAACAAGGGAACTCTTCCCAATATGATTTGCGGTGATAATGCCGCAAATATAGAGACCTCGGATGCTCCTTTATGGTTTTTTGCCTGTTGCAGAGATTTGATTGAAAAAGAAAACAGCCATGATTTTTTAACCCAAAAGCTGGACAACCGGACGGTTAAGGATGTGCTTTTGTCCATTGCCCATTCCTTGTTAAAAGGAACTCAAACCGGTGTGGTCGCTGATCCTGATACCCGGCTTTTGTACAGTCCCTCTCATTTTACATGGATGGATACCAATTTTCCTGCCGGGTCTCCCAGGCAAGGTTATCCAATTGAAATTCAGGCGTTATGGTATAATGCACTTGTCCTGCTTGCCTCCATTGATGGTTCCAATAAAACAGACTGGCTCAAAAAGGCCGGAACAGTTAAAAAGGCTGTTCAGGATCTTTTTTATAACAAGGCTTCAGGCTATTTTTCAGATTGTCTTCATTGCAATGGCCCTGTGGGGGCGAAAAATGCATTGGCTGATGATGCCTTAAGGCCCAATCAGCTTTTTTTGGTGACCTTTGATGTGATCCAGGACAAACATATTGCACAAAGATGTGTTGAAGCCTGCCAGGAGCTGCTTGTTCCGGGAGCCATCAGGAGTCTTGCCAACAGAAGGGTTGAGATCCCAATCCCTGTTTTTTATGGCGGCAAGCTGATCAATGATCCCCATTTTCCTTATGCAGGGCAATACAAAGGGGACGAAGATACGCAAAGAAAGCCTGCCTATCATAACGGAACAGCCTGGACCTGGCAGTTTCCGGTGTTTTGCGAAGCCTGGTCAATTGTATTTGGTAAAAACAGTTTTTCCACCTGTCTGGCATGGCTGGGCAGCGTGATTGATTTGATGAGAAAAGGTTCTGCAGGATATATTCCTGAAATCCTTGACGGAGATTTTCCTCACACACCAAGGGGGTGTGATGCCCAGGCCTGGGGAACAAGCGAGGTTGCCAGGGTCATGCACAAATTATTACACTGATTTGTTACAGGAGGTTGTTTATAATAATATGGAAAAGATGCAGATTTACAAAGTATATCCCGCAATTCCGGAACCATTGTCATTTCTGGATTATCTGGCCAGGAATCTGTGGTGGTGCTGGAACCATGAAGCCATAGAGCTGTTCAGGAGAATAAACCCCGTTCAATGGGAAAAAATAGGGAAAAACCCTGTGGCGTTTCTTTCCTGTATAACCCAGCGCAGATTCGATGATTTATCAAAAGATGAGAGTTTCTTAGGGCATCTTGGACGGGTAAAGACTAAATTTGAAAAAATGTTTTCCCGTGTATCGCAAATCAAAGAATTTGATTTGACTCCAAAAGACACTATTGCTTATTTCTCCATGGAATTTGGCCTTCATGAATCTCTCCCTTTTTTTGCCGGCGGATTAGGGATTCTGGCAGGCGATCATTTAAAAGCCTCGTCCACCCTGGGAATTCCGCTGATCGGTATCGGCCTTTTGTTTCGGGAAGGTTATTTCAGGCAGTTTATAGACCATAACGGTTGGCAGCAGGAGACTTATCCCATCAATGACGTGTTTGATCTGCCGGTCCAAAAATTAAAGGATCATTCAGGATTTGAAATAAAAATAGATATTCCAGGACCTGACGGAATTATCAACGCCTGTGTCTGGCAATTAAAAGTCGGTAAAATCAGATTGTTTTTGCTGGATACAAATTTGCCGGAAAATTCAAAAAATATCAGGGACATCACATCCCGGCTTTATGCCAGCCATAGTGAAATAAGAATTGCCCAGGAGATATTATTGGGTATTGGCGGTATTAAAGTGTTGCGGGCCATGGATATTTTCCCCAACGTCTGTCACATGAATGAAGGGCATTGTTCTTTTGCCGGGCTGGAACGAATTTCCATTGTGATGGACAAGTATAACGTGGATTTTCAGGTTGCATTTCAAATTTGCAAGCGAAGCTGTGTGTTTACGACCCATACCCCTGTGGCTGCCGGGCATGATGTGTTTGTCAAAGAGATGGTTTTTCCCTATATCCAGCCCTATGCACGAAAGTTTTCCGTTTCAGATGATGAATTGCTTTCTTGGGGACAACCCCATACAAGAAAAAATACGGATAAATTTTCCATGTTTATTTTCGGGGCTCATTTTGCAGGCTATATTAATGGTGTCAGCCGTCTTCACGGCCGGGTTGCCAGGGGTATGTGGCAGAGTTTATGGCCAAGAAGGCATGTGGAAGAAATTCCCATTTCTCATATCACCAACGGGGTGCATATCAGTTCTTATCTTTCCCAGCATAAAAATTCCTTGTTTGAACGGTATTTATCCTCGGATTGGTCAAGCAGACAGTCCAATCCAAACCTGATTTCCAGAATAGATATGATTGAAGATGCTGATTTATGGCATGTTCATGAACTGGACAGGTCCAGTTTGATCAGAAGATGCCGCCAGTCTTTGTTGACACAGTATGAAAGGCAAAATGCTCCCAGGCATGAACTGGATGAAGTGGCCGGAGTACTGGACCACCGGGTGCTGACCATTTGTTTTGCCCGGCGGTTTGCAACGTATAAACGGGCCAGCCTGTTATTAAAAGATGCCCAGCGGCTGACAAGGCTCATTACGGACGAGGATAAACCCGTTCAGTTTGTGTTTGCCGGTAAAGCACATCCCAATGATGACCAGGGCAAAGCTATTATCAAACGGATTGTTGAATTTGCCAGATCCCATAATGTCAGACACAGGGTTGTGTTTCTTGAAAATTATGACATTAATATTGCACGATATATGGTCCAGGGATGTGATGTGTGGCTCAATACGCCCAGAAGACCCAATGAGGCTTGCGGGACATCAGGCATGAAGGCTTCGGCCAATGGCGGATTAAATATTTCCATCCTTGACGGATGGTGGTGTGAAGGGTTCAGGGATGACCGGGGATGGGCTATTGGAAACGGTGATATCTATGATGACCATGAATACCAGGATGAGGTTGAAAGCCAGGCTTTGTTCAATATCCTTGAAAATGATGTAATTCCTAGGTTTTATGACAGGAAAAGAGGCAATCCGCCTTTAAAATGGATCAAGATGATGAAAGAAGCCATGAAAATGGCCATTAAAGATTTTTCAAGTGACCGGATGGTCAGAGATTATTGCTCAAGATTTTATATTCCGGCATCAATTAATTTTAAACAATTAACGCAGGATTCGGCCGGGAAAGCCAAAGAACTTGCACTGGCTCAGTTCCGGCTGGTTTCCTTATGGGGTGATATCAGATTGTCCAGCCCCGAACTGACCAAAGAGGTGGATTTTACGGTGGGTGACACCTTCAGGATTACTCTGGAGGTTTTTCTTGGCGAACTGACTCCTGAAGAAGTTGTAGTTCAGGTGTATCACGGCAAGGTAAGGGCCTTGGATGAGTTTGAGGGAGCTCGTGCGGAAACCATGTGGCTGCAGGAAACCATTGCCGAAGGCAGGCATATTTATGCCTGCACGATTACCTGTTCGGATTCAGGACGATTCGGATATACATCCAGAGTGATTCCCAAAGGTGATGAGGTGTTGAGCAATACACCCGGTCTTATCACCTGGGTTAATGGAGATGATTAAAAATTGATTTTGTTCAATTAAGGAAAAAGGGATTGATGTGAATGAAATTTGTTCTACTACATTACACAATCCAGGAAAATGAAAATGGCACAAAAACCACGAATTTTGATTGTGACACCGGAAGTGACATATCTTCCCGAGGATATGGGTGCGAATTCACACTATTCTGCCAAGGCAGGCGGCCTTGCTGATGTGTCTGCTGCATTGATCAGTGCATTGTTTGATTTCCACTGTGATGTTCATGTGGCTTTGCCGGATTATCGTTCTATTTTTAATGGATATACCATAAGCAACCAGGGCAGCAAGCTTGAAAAAATCAGGAAACGCCTGGATGAGGAACGAATTCATCTGGCTGCAGACCGGGCGTTTTATTATCTGGATAATGTTTATTCCGGTTATTCTGATAAAGACCTTAAGGTTTCCCTGGCATTTCAAAGGGAAGTTATCAACAATATCATTCCAAGGGTTAAACCGGATATCATTCATTGCAATGACTGGATGACAGGCTTGATTCCCGCCATGGCCAGACAGATAGGAATTCCCTGTCTGTTTACGATTCATAATATTCATACCCTGACATCCACCATGGCGGAAATTGAGGACAGAGGAATAGATGCGGCATCTTTCTGGAATTGGCTGTTTTTGAAAAATCCACCCCATAATTATGAAGAAAGCCGGGAATGGAACCGGGTGGATTTTTTAACGTCGGGCGTTTTCGCAGCTCATTATGTGAATACGGTAAGTCCGACATTTTTAGCTGAAATTGTTGAAAATCGCCATTCTTTTGTGGAAGATTGTTTGAAAAAAGAATTGACCAACAAATATCATGCAGGGTGTGCCACGGGAATTTTGAATGCTCCTGAGCCGGAATTTAATCCTGCTGTGGATGAGATGATAAGGTATAACTATGGGCCCAAAAATCATAGGAAACTGAAAATCAAAAACAAACAATATCTTCAGAATATAGTTGATCTTGAGCCGGATGAAAATGCAGTACTGTTTTTCTGGCCGTCAAGGCTTGATCCTGTTCAGAAAGGGTGCCGGCTTCTGGCCGATACTATCTATGATATTGTGTCTCAATACTGGGAGGCGAATCTTCAGATTGTTTTTGTGGCAAGTGGAGAATTTCAGAAACATTTTTATGATATTGTCCGGTTTCACGGCCTTAACCACAGGATTGCCGTTTGCGGATTTAATGAGGGGCTTTCTCACCAGGCATTTGCGGCCAGTGATTTTTTGTTTATGCCGTCTTCATTTGAACCCTGCGGCCTTCCCCAGATGGTTGGCGGAATTTACGGGACATTGCCTATTGTTCACGATACAGGTGGATTGCATGATACGATCCGCCAACTGGATCATGAAAACAATACCGGGAACGGTTTTTTATTCAATGTTCATGATGCAGCCGGTTTAAAATGGGCAGTTGACAAGGCCATGGAATTTCATTTTCTCGACCCGGATATAAAGGAAGTTCAAATTAACCGGATTATGATTGAGAGCGTCCTTGAATTTAATCACAGCAGATGTGCGGAAGAGTATATAAAATTATATGAAAAAATGCTTAAACGGCCATTTATCGTCTGATACGGAAAATTTCAATGATCCGGGTCTTGTTCCCTATGCAGCAACCATATCGTCCCGGCGACTACGCATCAAAGCGCTGGAAGAGAAGTTAAAAAAAGAAAACAACGGATCTTTAAGTTATTTTGCAAATTATCATGAGATGTTTGGGTTGCATTTTGAAAATGAAAATGATTCTTGGGTATTCAGGGAATGGGCACCCAATGCAACTGAAATATATATAGTTTGTGAAAAAACATCCTGGCAAACAAGTAAAGACTTTGCGCTTGAAAGAAAAGAAAATCATCTTTTTGAAAGACGATTCCCAAAACAGACTTTTTCCCACAAAGATCTTTTCAAGCTCAAAGTGGTCTGGCCGGGAGGGGAGGGGGAAAGAATCCCCACGGCTGCCACCCGGGTGGTTCAGGATGCCCGCACCTTGATTTTTACCGCCCAGGTCTGGCACCCGGAAACCCACTATCAATGGAAAATCAACCGGTTTCTACCGCCTGATGAACCTTTGCTGATCTATGAAACTCATGTGGGGATGGCATTGGAAGACGGCAGGATCGGCACATATGCCGAGTTTGAACATCATATTTTGCCTAAAATCATTGATGCCGGGTATAATGCGATTCAAGTAATGGCTATCCAGGAGCATCCTTATTATGCCTCGTTTGGGTATCATGTTTCCAGCTTTTTTGCGGCCTCATCCCGATTCGGCACTCCTGAAGAACTCAAGAGCCTGATTGATGCCGCCCACAAAAGCGGCGTAAGGGTATTGATGGACATCATTCATTCCCATGCCGTTAATAATGAAGTGGAAGGTATTGCAAAATTTGACGGGACCTGTTACCAGTTTTTTCATAACGGCCCAAAAGGGTATCACCGGCAATGGGATTCCATGTGTTTTGATTATGGTAAGCCTGAGGTGTTAAAGTTTCTTTTATCCAACTTAAAATTCTGGATCGAAGAATATAAAATTGACGGGTTCCGTTTTGACGGGATTACCAGCATGATTTTTGAAGATCATGGCTTGGGACGGGCATTTACAAGTTATGCGGATTACTATGGGGATGATGTGGATGTGGATGCCCTTTCTTATTTGACGCTTGCCAACAGTCTTGTTCATGATATCCAACCGGAGTTTATTACCATTGCCGAAGATGTCAGCGGGTATCCAGGGCTTGCCGCGCCCCTGTCAAAAGGTGGAACAGGGTTTGATTACCGTTATGCCATGGGTATTGCGGATTTCTGGATTAAATTGTTAAAAGAGTTCAAAGATGAACAATGGCATCTTGCTACTCTCTGGCATGAGTTGACAACCAAGAGAAAAGAAGAAAAGACAATCAGTTATGCCGAATCTCATGACCAGGCACTGGTTGGGGATAAAACCCTTATGATGCGCCTGATGGGCGGCCATATCTATACGTCCATGCAAAAGAATAATGACAGTATTGAAACCTTCAGGGGAGTGGCCCTGCACAAGATGATCCGTCTGATTACCATTGCCACTGCAGGTTCAGGCTACCTGAATTTCATGGGCAATGAATTCGGACATCCTGAGTGGGTGGATTTTCCGTGTGAGAGAAATAATTTTTCCCATCATTATGCCCGGCGGCAATGGTCTTTGAAATATGATCCTGATCTGTATTTTTACTCATTGTCTGAATTTGACCAGCAGATGATTAAACTTGTGAAAACAAATGATCTGTTTTCTTGTTCAGACGTTAGGCTTTTATGCGTTCATGAGGATGACAAGGTGATTGCCTTTGAAAGAAATAATATGGTCTTTGTGTTTAATTTTCATCCGTCCCTCTCTTTTTCAGATTATATGTTTGATGCGCCACCGGGCGAGTATAAACTGATTTTCAATTCAGATGATATACGGTTCGGTGGAAAAGGCAGGTTGAAAAAAGACCAGCATCATTTTACACTTTTTGATTCCGACAGATTTGGCAAAAGAAATCTGTTGAGCCTGTATCTTCCCACAAGAACAGCCATTGTACTGAAATTGAAAAAAAGACAATAACCGGCATTGCCCTGGCATATGAATTGGATTATGAACTAAAACCGATAAAAAATTATTATCCTGGATACCCTGAAAAAGTGTGTAAAGCAATTATATTGATTGTCGATCAGGGAAAACACAATTAAAAAATAAAGGAAATAAAATGCTGGAAAAAATTATAACTCTGCTTGGTGAAGATGCCGGTTTTTTGATGGATCACACTTGTACCGGCATAAAAAAAGACAGTCTGCATCTGCCGGGGCCTGATTTTGTGGACAGGGTCATGACCTCAACAGACAGGAATAGTAATGTTCTAAGGAACCTTCAATCCGTATTCAATCATGGTCGGCTGGGTGGCACTGGATATCTGTCCATTCTGCCGGTTGATCAGGGAATCGAACACTCGGCAGGCGCATCTTTTGCACCGAATCCGATATATTTTGATCCTCAAAATATTGTTCAGCTGGCTGTTGAAGGGCAGTGCAATGCCGTTGCCTCCACGCTGGGGGTGCTGGGTGCCGTATCCAGGAAATATGCCCATAAGATTCCTTTTATCGTAAAAATCAACCATAACGAATTGCTTTCATATCCAAACGCGCATGACCAGAAGATGTTTGCTTCGGTTGAACAGGCTTTCAATATGGGTGCCTGCGCTGTGGGAGCAACGATTTATTATGGATCACAGAAATCCGGGAGGCAGATACTTGATGTGTCACAGGCATTTGAGAGAGCCCATGAATTGGGAATGTTTACGATTCTCTGGTGCTACCTGAGAAACGATGCATTTAAAAAGGATGGTACGGATTATCACCTGTCAGCCGATCTCAGTGGCCAGGCAAATCATCTTGGCGTAACCATAGCTGCGGATATCATCAAACAGAAATTGCCGGAATGCAACGGTGGTTTTACGGCATTGGATTTTGGCAAGACAGATGAGCGGGTTTATACGGAATTGACGACCGATCACCCTATTGATTTGACCCGGTATCAGGTTGCCAACTGCTACATGGGAAGGATCGGTTTGATCAATTCAGGCGGAGCCAGCGGCGTTGATGATGTAAAAGAGGCTGTCAAGACTGCTGTGATAAACAAACGTGCAGGCGGAATGGGTCTTATTTCAGGCAGGAAAGCTTTTCAAAAGCCTATGGGAGAAGGTGTGGAACTTCTTAATGCAATTCAGGATGTGTACCTTGAACAGAAAATCACTATCGCTTGAAGAACACATCCAACTATTAAAATTCTTGCTTTGTCTTTTCTTATCATGATTGGTGCGACCCTGTTTGTTGAAAGATTTTGAACTCATTTTCCCAAAGGATATATTTATTTTGCCATGGCTTTTTTCTGTTATCGTTGAGATGCTTAATTTGAGAATGAGAGCAAGAGCAAAACAATCTTTTCCCGTAAAATTAAGAAAAAAATGGAGACAGCGGTTTGAAATATAGCCAAAATCACCGTTTAAAAGTCAGCCACCAAGATATATGGAAAAACCTTGAAATTATTACCCTCAGTCGGTCCTGAATTATCCTGGCTTGCACTGAATCACGGATCTGCCTGTCAAGGGTCATATTTACCCATAGGGTCACATGTGACCTTGGTATTTCATGAAAGCTAAAGTCATTTTTTTTGGGGCTTTTCTAACTGATTTTTCATCGGATTCAGATGGATTAGGAGATGTTTGCGTGATTGTCAAATGCCTGGCACTGAATTTGAATGTACATGAGATATAAAGCAAAGAACAGCTGAGTAACCTTTCCAGTCGGAAGCCCCGAAGTCCCTCTATCCATGCCGGGTCTTATCTGAAAAAATGGACGTGAATAATGCGACTAATGTTCTCAGTGCTTCAACCAAAACTTAAAGGAGATTCCAAATGTTGTGGACAATTTTTGATTTTCTGCGTGGATTTCATATTGGTAAGTAACCAGTCTATCCCTGCAACCAGTGGTTACGCTTTCAGGCGCAAAGGAAATAAGGATTCTTTTATGACTAAACAGGCAACAGAATTGAAACCGACAAGGCCAAAATTGATGATTTGGCTGAAGAGATGGACTGTAGCTTCCTGCAAGGCGATGTCAGCTGAAGCCAGATGAAGAGCCTGGGGATGAGGACTCTCAGGAGTGATTGCAACTGTATCGGCGGAATTCAAAATGCCAAAGGTCAGAAGACCGTGGAAAAAGAGTTGGCAGATGCCAAACTTTAAATTAAAGTGTTAAAAGCGCTTTTAAAAAAAACGGGGAAGATCAATTGATTATTCATTCAAGGCAAATGCTCAAATGAGTCATGGCATTCATGGCATGATGAGAAACAGTTGAACCGCATGGACGGGAAATATTTTCCTTTCACGAAACGAAAGGATTCTGCAAAAAAAAATGAACTTTCTGATTCATATTTCAATGGAGGAAGATCATGACAAAAACATATGACGCGGCAATCATCGGGGCCGGTACAGCCGGTCTGACCGCCCGGGCAGAGGTCGCCAGGCACACGGATAATTATGTGGTGATTGACGGCGGGACACTGGGAACAACCTGTGCCCGGGTCGGGTGCATGCCCTCCAAATCTTTGATTTCCATTGCAAAGGCTTATCATTCCCGGCAGGGACTGGAATTCTTAAATCTTGAAAATACCAAAGCACCCCTGCCGGATTATGCAAAGATCATGCGCCATGTCCGCCATCTCAGGGATCGGTTCGTTGCAGGCGTGGAAAGAGGTATGCAGCCGTGGCGCGACCACCTGATACAAAAACATGCCCGGTTTATTGACCCAAACACCCTTGATCTCGGAGATGAGACCGTTCATGCGGATAAGATCATCATTGCCACAGGTTCCAAACCCGTCATTCCTGAATCATGGCGGAAATATGCCAAATATCTGATGGATACAGACCAGCTGTTTGAACTTGAAACCCTTCCGCACAGTGTGGCAGTATTCGGGCTCGGCCCTGTCGGTGTGGAACTGGCCCAGGCGCTCAGCCGGATAGGGATTGACGTGACATGCGTTACACGGAGCAAAGCCATCGGCGGATTGACGGACCCGGATATTCAGAATTATGCATTTCAAAGTTTGTCACAAAACATGAATGTCCGGGTCGGATCGGCTGAAATTGTCGGTGAGAACGGCGGCAGACTGATCGTGGGCTGTGGGGATGAAACCTGGAATGCGGACCGGGTGCTGGCGGCCTTGGGCAGACATCCGGCACTGGACGGTCTCGGACTGGAAAACCTTGGTGTGAAACTGGACAGCCGCGGTATTCCACTGTTTGATGAGAACACGTTCCAAATTGAAAATCTGCCGGTCTTTATTACCGGAGATGCAAACGGACTCCGGCCCCTGCTGCATGAGGCCGCTGATGAAGGCCGGATTGCCGGGTATAATGCAATGGCCAAAGAGGTAAACTGCTTTCAGAAACGCATTTATCTGGGCATTACCTTTTCCGAACCGAATATTGCTGTTATTGGGAAATCTTATAAATCACTGATTCAGGATAAAACAGATTTTGTCATTGGTGAGTCAGACTACGAACACCAGGGAAGAGCTATTATAATGGGGCAGAACGAGGGCCGGGTCCGACTTTATGCCCGTAAAACAGACAATCTGCTTTTGGGTGCCGAACTGATCGCACCCCATGGAGAGCACTTGGCCCATCTGCTTGCCTGGGCGATTGGATTTGGAGTGCGGGCTGTGGATATTCTGTCAATGCCATTTTATCATCCTGTGCTGGAAGAAGGACTCAGAAGCGCATTCCGCCAGGTTGCGGATAAATCAACTATGCCGAAACCGCAATTCGAGATGCTCCGCTGTCAGGATTCAGTTACAGGATAAAATATCGGGGTCGGATTTAAATCGGAACCCGAATTTCATGTATGTTGAGTTCAAGAAAGGTATTCAGTTATCAGGAAAAGGCCTTTATGAAAATTGGAATCTTCAATACGATAACCTTGACGTTGCTTATGCTTTGTGCGTGTGTGGCGGGGATGTCCGGCTGCCGGTCAGATCAGGGAATTGATGGGTCATCGGATGGCGTTGTTTCCGTCCCTCATGGGTATGTGGCCCGGCTGGAGCAGGTGCATGACGGCAGGATGATCGGGTTCGGACCCTTCGTAGGTTATTATTTTCGGCCGGATGACCCCGGGGATCTGAGTCGGTTGCGATTCGTCTGTTTCAATGAAAACCGGTTCTACAGTTCGGACATGCCCGACGGCGCAAAACTGTATGAAGGAACCGCAGTTCGGACAACACTGCCCATGACCGATGCCGTCATACCAGTCCGGGACAGGATAAATCCGGTATTTTTTCATGAATTACCCAAAGACTGGCTCAACACGCGGCCGGAGCCAGGGGACGAGTTTGTGCATTTTCACTCCTGTTACAACGGTACGGGATCGGTGCTGACCGGATACTGGATTCGCCATGTGGCAGTTTCCGAATTCACTTATGACATGGGGGGACGGGTGGGAAAAGAAAGTCCACTGTATCATCGGGTCCGCAAAGGGCCGGACCGGGACTTTGCAAGTATCGTCGAATTCGACAGGGGGCCGGAAAAAAAAGATTGAACGGCATCTTTATTGTAAACGATATACCAATAAGGAAAGGACAAAAAAGACATGAAAAACAGCAAACTGATTCGTTATGTGGCGATTGCTGCGGTTTTGCTGCTCGGCGTTTACTGGTCGGCGGCTTCGGCGATCAGCGGCAAAGATTACCCCAATGCCGGTTTTCTGGCCAGTGCCGAGTGGCTGAAATTCCACAAGAACGACGCGTCCCTTGTGATTGTAGATGTCCGAATGGACAAATACTCTGAGGGTAAACTGATTCCCAAAGCCGTCCGCATGCCCTGGCAGCAATTTCAATACGACGACACTGCCGGCAACATGGGCGGGCTGTTCGTGGGTATCGGGCGTGCACAGCAACTGCTGGGCGAACACGGCATCAGCCGGAACGATACTGTGGTGCTTTATGATTCGGTGAAACGGGACGGGGGTGCCACCAGTTCCTACATTTTCTGGGTTCTTGACCTGCTGGGTCACAAGAACATGAAGGTGCTGGAGCGGGGCATTGACAGTTGGATCGAGGCCGGCGGAGAAACGGTGTCTGAACCCCGCAAGCCTGAAGCAGTTTTCTACCAGGCCCCGTCAGGGGAAATTAAATTGCGCAAATGGGTGAAAGCCGGCTACATTATGCCGCGGCTTGGTGATCCCTATTACCAGATTCTGGATGTCCGGTCCCGGGAAGAATACCTGGGCGCAAAACCCAATACCGGGCTGGACGGCACAGCGCTCAGTCTGGGACATATCCCGACCGCATACAACAACGACTACACCCTCAACTGGACCACCCCTGAAATCAAGGCGATAAAACCCTACGCTGCGTTGACGGAACTCTACAGCGGTCTTGACCCCGGCAGAGCCGTCATCCTCTACTGCCATTCGGCCAGACGGGGATCATTCGGATATTTCATCCTCAGGCTCATGGGATTCGAGGACGCGATACTCTACGAGCCGTCCTGGATGGAATGGGGCAATAAACGCTATTACCACCCTGTTGAAACTGCGGAAAATGTCCTCACCCGCGATACCTTCCCGGAGGCGAAGTCCACATCAGCGGTCTTCAATCCCCAGGCAAAGACAAACCGGAAAAGCGGCGCTGCCGCAACATCCGGAGGCGGCCGCAGTTCCAAAAGCGGGTACGTCTCCTGCGGAGGATAAGCATATGGAAAACACAAACAGACATTGCAGTCCCTATTGGAAATGGATCCCGGCCGCGTTTGCCCTGTCGGGCATCATCATCTTCATCTTTGCGACCTACGGGCCCCCGGCTTCGTCCAGCGGATTCGTCAGCGTCCTCAAAGGGTTTTTTGAGTGGGCCGCGCCGAAATATGCTGAGACCAATGCCCACTACAAGTCCATTCCCGGCCCCGGTTCGTGGCTTGTCACCTTTGTGCTGGGCATGGCCATCGGCGGTTTTATCGCGGGCCGTACATCCAAAAAAATCCCGGTGCATGATGTTCCGCCCATCTGGAAGAGACGGTTCGGCGGCAGCCGGGCAAAACGTTACGCAGCCACTTTTTTCGGAGGGTTCCTGATCCTCTTCGGTTCGCGGCTGGCCGGCGGCTGTACCCTGGGGCTTTTTATCTCTGGCTCAGCGCAACTGGCCGTCAGCGGCCTTTATTTCGGTGTGGTAATTTTTGCCGTGGCCATGCTCACAGCCCGGCTGATCTTCGGTAAGACCGCAGAAAAGGAGGATATCCAATGACGAATATCTGGCTGGGACTCTTTTCAGGTATTGCGTTCGGATTTGTAATCCAGCGAATCGGTGCCACTGACGCCAATCGAATGGCCCGATCTCACCTGATGCTGGACGCGGATATCCCCCGGTTTATGATCCTGACGGTGGCTTTGTCCGCCGTGGGCCTCTTCGGGCTCCAGGCGGTCGGCGTGGGGCGAACCCTGCCCCTGCCCACCAGCATCGTGGCCACCGGACTGGCAGCAGTGATTTTCGGCATCGGGTGGGGGCTGACCGGGTACTGCCCCGGCACCACCTGGGCTGCCGCAGGCGAGGGACGCATGGATGCGGTCTTTGCCCTGCTGGGCGGATTGGCAGGTACGGCTCTTTTCGCCCAGTTGCATGAGACCCTGATTCCTATTTTATACGATCCCACCAACGTGGGGCAGATAACCCTGACGGACCTGTTAGGCAATTATGCCGTAGCTGTCTCGGTGCTGGCCGTTGGTTTCGGTCTGTGCGCCTGGGGCCTTGGAAAGCTATGGGGATCAGGCGAACAGGCTGTTGCCTTCGAACGAGGATCCGATTCGAAGACGTCGTTGGGTAACGCCGAAAAAAGCGGCGGATAGATTTATCACTCCCTTTATGATAGTTGTAGAACACTTTGATGGAGGTGTTTATGAATTATCGATATGGGAGTCTCACTATTTTTAACATTTAGTATCATTTTGTATGGGTGACCAAATATCGTTACCAAGTACTGAAAGGTGATGCAGCCCTTAGAGTCAGGGAATTGGTTCGGCAAACATGTGAATATTTTGAAATAAGAATCATCAAAGGTGTGGTCAGCAAAGACCATGTTCACATATTTGTATCTGATCCACCAACAATGGCACCAAGTGAAATAATGCGAAGGATAAAAGGAAGAACAGCCAGCAAATCGTTTGAAGAGTTTCCAGTGTTGAAAAAACGATATTGGGGGAGGCTTTCCGGGCTCGTGGTTATTTTTGCGTGAGTTCTGATAAAATAACTCAGGATATGATCATAAATTACCTTGAACATCATTTTGAACCTCGTAAAAATGATAATTTTAAAACAGAGTATTAACCAACGGGTCTTGGGCCCGTATCTGCACTTTCAGTGCTTGATTGAAACCCTCCGACTTTCAGTCGGTGTGTTGTTTAGTTTATAAGGCGTTTTAATTGGCAGAATTGTTCAGTCTGCAAATTGCGGAAGGAGTTAAAAAGGAGTTAAAAAAGATTTATACTGTTTTCGGATATGTATAACATAAGAGCAACCGCTCCTCCCGTAAAAGTTTACAGTTTTTCACATACTTGGATATCAATTTTATTTTATAGGAGATGAAAAAAATATGGAAAAAACAAGTGCTGTGCCACCGTTGTTCCCTCATTTGCCAAAACGTCTGGAAGGCTTGGAGGATCTGGCGGAAAATCTCTGGTGGAGTTGGAATCCGGGCGCACGAATGCTTTTTAAAACACTTGACCGCAAGGCCTGGAAAGAAAGCGGGCACAACCCTGACAAGATGCTCAGGGAATTTCCCAGCGAGGGTCTGGAAAAAGCCTGCGCAAACCCCGATTATCTTCGTATGTATGATGAGGTGATGGCTGAATTTTATGATTATATGCAGGCCAAAGAGTGTCATCTGCTGGATTCTGCTTTGCTGGATAAAAAGTATGCTGTGGCTTATTTTTCCGCAGAATACGGCCTTCACCGTTCGCTGCCCCTGTATGCCGGGGGACTGGGTTTTCTGGCGGGAGATTTCATAAAAGAATGCAGCGACTTGTGCGTCCCGCTTGTGGCAGTTGGGTTTATGTACCCGGAGGGTTATTTTCGGCAGCAGATCCGGGATGACGGGTGGCAGGAAAATCTTGTCGAGCCAATCAACAGGGAAGCCGCTCCTATTTCCAAAGTAATAAACAAAGATGGACAACAGCTTGTTGTCAAGGTGCCTCTGACCGATCCCCCTATCCATGTTGCGGTGTGGAAGGTTGCCGTTGGAAGGGTTCCCCTGTATCTCATGGACACGGATATCGAGATCAACGATCCATGGAACAGGGGCATTACCGCCCGGCTCTATACCGGGGACCTTGAGCAGCGCCTGCGCCAGGAAATAGTCCTGGGGATAGGTGGGGCGGAAGTACTCAAGGCTTTAGGCATTGATCATTATCTTTTGCACCTGAACGAGGGCCATGCCGCCTTTGCTCTTTTAGAACGGATCAGGACAAAGGTAGCCTCTGGCAAGGATTTTAAAACTGCTGCCAAGGAAAATATTACGACCACTATTTTCACAACACATACCCCTGTTCCGGCCGGACATGATATTTTTCCCTTTCAAATGATTGAAAAGTATTTTCATTCCTATTGGCCGGATATGGGGCTGGATCGTGACACATTTTTCCAGTTGGGCGTTCATCCGGAAAAACCAGAGGCAGGATTTAATATGACTGCATTTGCGTTGAGGTTGTCCGGTTCTCGAAATGCAGTGAGCAAACGTCATGCCGAGGTTTCCCAAAAGATGTGGCACAGCCTGTGGCCTGATGTGGCGGAAAATAAGGTTCCCATAGAATATGTCACCAACGGTGTTCACACACCCACATGGATCGAACCGAAAATGAAACTTCTGCTGGATAAGCATATCGGGACTGATTGGCTTGACAGGCATGATGATCCGACCATCTGGCAGGGTATTGACAAAATTCCGGATATTGAATTGTTGCAAACTCACCATTGGCTCAAGGTAAAACTGATTGATGCCATCCGGGAGCGCACACGTCAGCGCTGGGGCAACGGGGATGCCAGTGCCTCCATTATGCTGACCGGCGGTGCTTTTCTGGACCCGTGGGCTCTTACCATCGGCTTTGCCCGCAGATTTGCAACATATAAAAGGGCGTTATTGATATTTCAGGATCTGGATCGTCTTAAAAAACTTTTAAAAGACCGCTGGCGTCCCATACAGATTATCTTTGCCGGCAAAGCCCATCCTGCGGATGATCCCGGTAAAAGGCTTTTGCAGAACCTGATAAATCTGGCCCGTGATCCTCAGCTTGGAGGCAGAATTGCCTTTGTGGAGGATTATGGGGAGCAATTGGCCCAGTACCTGGTGCATGGCGTTGATATATGGCTTAACAATCCATTGCCGCCCTTTGAGGCTTGCGGGACAAGCGGCATGAAGGCCGCTTTAAATGGTGTGCCGCATTTAAGCATACTGGATGGTTGGTGGGGCGAAGGGTTTAACGGTAAAAACGGTTGGGGCATAGAACATGACGATAATTTGAGCAATCCTGACGGTAGCGATGCTGATAAAATTTACAACATCCTTGAACAAGACATTATACCACGTTATTACAACCTGTCTGAAAACGGCATTCCTAACGAATGGATACGTTTGATGAAGGAAACCATTAAAAGCAGTGCGGCCGGGTTTTCGGCTCGCCGAATGGTCAAACAATACATTGAAAAGTTCTATTCTAAAAGCATGAAAGGGGCTTAGATGCTTGCCCTGATTGTCTACAGCCAGCGTTTTCGTTTGAAAAAAACGAGCAGTGCCCCGGCAATGACAATCAGGGCCGTCCAGAAAACGGCATAGCTGTATTTATAGTGCAGCTCAGGCAAATATTCAAAATTTGTACCATAGATGCCGGCTATGAACGTAAGGGGAATAAAAATGGCGGCAAAGATGGTTAAAACCTTCATGATGTCGTTCATTTTGTTTGCCATAACGGAATTGTATATGTTTAGCTGGTCGGTCAACAGATCCCGATAGGTGTCAATTGCTTCCGTGGCTTGGTTGATAAGATCCTGGAGGTCTTTTAAAAAAGGAATTGTGGATTCTTGGAACAGATCGCTGTCAAGCCGGGACAGATGAAGAATGGCCTCTCTTGCCGGTCGGATGGATTTTCTCAAATAATTTATTTCCCGCTTAAAAGCATTGATTTTTTCCATAACCGTGGTGTCATTGCCTTCAAGGATCATTTCCTCAAGGTCTTCAATTTTTTCTCCAATCACCTCAATAATGTGAATGTAATTGTCCACAACCGTATCAAGGAGAGAATAGGCAAGGTAATCAGTGCCGGAGCCTCGAATGCGTGATTTTTGCCGTCTGATTCTTTTCCGGACCGGTTCAAAAACATCCCCGGGTTGTTCCTGAAACGTCACCAGAAAGTTATCGCCCAGAACAATACTCAATTGCTCGTTGAAGATCATTTCGGTTTCCGTATCAAATCGGATCATTTTTAACACAATGAAAATATAGGCATTAAAATCTTCTACTTTGGGTCGCTGGCCCGTGTTTAGAATATCCTCCATTACAAGTGGGTGAAGGTCAAAAATTTGCCCCACCTCCTTGATTTTTTCAATGTCATGCAGCCCGTTAATATTGAGCCAGGTCACGGTGTTTGTTTGTTTGAAATGTGACCCGTCTTTAATATGAGACAATTCCTGTTCAGTCAGGATAGTGGAATCGTAATCTATCACTCGTGCCTGTACAGATGTTGTTTTTTTTTCCCCGATGAAAATCAGGGCTCCTGGGCTTTGGCCTTTGCTTTCTTCGCGGTTTTTTAAAAATCGTGCCATAAAAAGGTCTCCTTGCCTGAAGTGCAGAGGATTGTGTGGATTTCATGACGGGCAGCTTTTTTTGTTAATCTCATGGATGTGTCCTTAAAACGCCTTTCCAGCTGTCGGCAATCAGAGCGGTGGAGTTCAATAAAACAAAGGGTGCCTTTAATTCTGGGAGGCTATATAATGCGGTTGCCGGACCGGATCAAGTTTTTGTTTTCTTTATTTACGAGTTCATGCCATTGTGTTCGGTTTCGTGTCTGTTGTTTTATCTTTAGTGATTCACTTTGTTAAAAATATTGAAGCTCATATAGTAAACCTTTAAAATTCGTTACGCAATAATTTATGACGGTAAATTTTTTGAATGTTTTTTAACAGCCCTCTTTTTTAATGCATTAAAATATATTAAGACTGTTTATTTTAATACAATAGAGGTGTGTTTTGAGTTTGTTAAATATAGTCAGACAATATGGGTGTATAGGCATTATTTTTTATTGGTTCTTTTTTTCAGCCTCTGCCTGGGCCAAAGATGCCTCTGAGATTCAAACAGTTAAGCTATTCTATGAAAATGATCTTTTCGGGGATACAGACAAGTATTACACCAATGCCATGCAGATTACCTGGCTTTCCAAGGATTTGAACCGATATATGGATGATGTTCGTCTGCCAAAATGGTCCATACCGATCATTAAAGCCATTCCTTTCTCCGGTGATGGGGGAAGTGCCCACAATGTAGGTATTTTGCTTGGACATCAGATCTATACACCTTCTGATATCCAGACAACTTCACCATCTAAAATGGACCGGCCGTATGCAGGCTTTGTTTACGGTGGGCTGGCATTGCACAGTAAAACCGCAACCATCCTTGATACGCTTGAAATTGCCCTGGGTGTTGTAGGTCCTGCTGCCAAAGGGGAATTTGTTCAGAATACGGTCCATGATTGGAGGGGTATTTCCACAGCAAAGGGATGGGATAACCAGCTTCATAATGAACCGGCAATCAGGTTGTCGTGGCAGCGAAAATGGCATCTGCACAGCATGGAGTTGTCAAAAATCCTGGATTATGACCTTATTTCTCATGCCGGTATGACCCTGGGCAATGTGAGAACATCCGTCAATACAGGTGGTGAAATCCGCTTCGGGTATAATATTCCAAAAGATTTCGGATCAGATATCATCAGGGCCGGAGCAGGAGTGAGCGCTCCATTTAATAGACATTCGGGTCCCGGAAAGACAACTTTTGGTGCGCATATGTTTGCCGCTTCCCAAGTTGAGGCCGTCTTTCGTAATATTTTTCTGGACGGCAACACCTGGAAAGACAGTCCGAGCGTTGATAAAAAATGGCTGGTGGCAGACCTTTCCGTGGGATTTTCATTCAGCGTTGATATGGTCAAACTGACCTACCGGCATCTTTTCAGAACCAAACAGTTTGACAACCAGGAACAGGGGCAGGTCATAGGATCTTTGACCTTGACCCTCTCGTTTTAACCTGGACGCTTTATGTTAAAGAAACTGATTTTAATGCCGAGTTTTTCAAAATGGCATAATTGGTAAGGGAAAATTTTTTATTGTTGACAAGAGTTGAAATGACCTGTAGATATTATTCTAATCAATTGGAGAAAAAATGAATAAAATGACACACATAAATATATTTAATTTTGGACGTTTCTTTTTTAGGAGCGTTCATCCGGTGTGACGTTTTATTTTTCAGTTAAATAAAGCCCCGGGTGGACATCAAGCCACCCGGGGCTTTTTTGATTTTTAAGGCTCTGGGAATATTTTTCCCGGGGCCTTTTTTATTTTAAGCCTGATTTAAATGATTTTTTGACAAAGGAGAAACAAAATGATTCTTGTACTGGAAAGCAATATTACTGAACATCAGAAGGATAGAATTAAAAACATGCTGTCCGATGAGAAGTGTATTACCCGTGAAATTATGGATGCCGGCAAAAATATTATCGGCATCATCGGAAAACCCGCAACAAGCCTGGATGAATTTAAACAAATGGAAGGAATTGCCGATGCCGTTCGCGTCACAACCGCACACAAGCTTGCCAGCCGGGAGTTTAAATCAGAAGACACCAAGGTAAAAATCGGAAATGTTGTGGTGGGGGGGGACAGGATTGTCATTGTTGCAGGACCGTGTGCCGTGGAAAGCCATGAACAGGCCATGACCATTGCAAAAGAGGTGAAAAAATATGGTGCGGTGCTGTTCAGGGGCGGGGCATATAAACCCAGATCTTCGCCATATTCCTTCCAGGGGCTGGAAGAAGAAGGACTCAAAATTCTCGCAGATGTCAGGGAACAGACAGGACTTGGCGTGGTCACTGAAATTACATCTGTGTCCCAGGCGGATTTGATGATGAAATATGTTGATGTGGTTCAGATCGGTGCCCGCAACATGCAGAATTTTGAACTGTTAAAATGTGTGGGCCGCATGGACAAACCGGTTGTGTTGAAACGGGGGCTGGCCGCTACAATCCAGGAATGGCTTATGTCTGCAGAATATATTATGGCGGGAGGAAACAACAATGTGATCCTTTGTGAACGGGGTATCAGAACCTTTGAGCCTTATACAAGAAACACACTGGATCTGTCGGCCATTCCGGTTTTGAAAAAATTGACTCATCTGCCCATTATTATTGATCCAAGCCATGCAACGGGCATGAGGGAAAAAGTAAGTCCCATGGCAAGGGCTGCTGTTGCGGCGGGGGCGGATGCCCTAATGATTGAGGTTCACAACAATCCTGACCAGGCGCTGTCAGACGGTCCACAGAGTCTTTACCCGGAACAGTTCGGTCAGTTGACACGGGATCTTTATGTGATTGCACCGGTTGTGGGCAAGCAGCTTGATTTTGATTATTTGAAAAAATCGGAAATCATCAACAATATGGAAGCTAAAGATTCAAAAACAGCCGCCTTTATAGGAGAATACGGGGCTTACAGCCATAAAGCCAGTCTTGGCTATTTCGGCGAAGAAATTCGGCCTGTTCCAATGAAAACATTTAAGGATATTTTCCAGGCGGTTCAAACCGGGCATTGCCAGTACGGTGTTGTTCCTTTAGAAAATTCGCTTTCCGGCTCCATCCATGAGAATTTCGATCTGCTTCAGGAATATGATCTGAAAATAATCGGCGAGATCACCATAAGAGTGAAACATGCATTGATAGCTCATAAAAATGTGTCAAAAAATGAAATCAAAAAGATTCTTGCGCCGCCACCTGCATTTTCGCAATGCAAAAACTACCTGGATCAATATCCTGAAATCGAGCAGGTTCCGGTCAAAGCCACTTCCAGTGCAGTGAGGTATGTCAAGGATTCCGACGATAAGTATGCCGCAGCAATCGGATCAACCATGGCCGCAAAAATTTTTGATATGAATATTCTTGAAGAATCCATTGAAGATAATCCAAGAAATTACACACGGTTTGCCATAATTGCCAAAGAGATCAAAGGGCATAAAAAAGTGAACAAGACATCCATTATTTTTTCCACCGGCAATCAACCAGGTGCTTTATATGAAGTTATGAAAGTATTTTCAGAATACCAGATCAATCTTGTGAAGCTCGAATCTCGGCCAATGCTGGGAAAGCCTTGGGAATATATGTTTTACGCGGATCTTGAAGCTGATATTGAAACACCGGAACTTGCACCCGCAATGGAAATGCTCCGGGAGAAATCTGAAAACCTAAGAATTTTAGGACGATATTAAAGGCTTTTTTAAAAACAGGCATCCCTTATTTGTACACGAATGATTTGAATATAATTGATTTAAATGCAGTTCATGTTTGAATCTGGGATGCTTAAAAACCTTCCTTGTACTATTCTTTTTCAAGATAATCAAGTTTTAGTTGAATTATTTTTATATTATTATTATAGTTTAATTAATGAATTATATTCTGATTTGTTGTGTAAGTATCCGTATAAAATTTTCTGCCTATACGCAAGAATGTCTCTTGCTGATGTTCTTGCCATATTAAAAAGAACTTGATTAAAAACTTTGGCCCATGCGCTTAGGTAGGGAGGTTTATCATGGGAAGAAAGTTTCGTAAAAAAAGCAAGCTTACAACCACCATACTTCTGATTTTTTTATTCTGTTTTTTTATTTGTCCCCCCCTGTTGGCTGAACCTGTAACAGCCGGTTTTTGTTTTGATTATCTGACGGCAAAACTGCTTGGCAACAAAGAACTTATGTCAAAGGATACAGAATTTTCATCAATCCATGATTCATATTTTCAAACCGAAGAAATGGGGTTCGAACCAGGCGATGATGAATTGGAACATGAGGGTTATCTGCGTCGGAAAAAGGTTGAAAAAATTATGTTGCAAACCATTGAAGATCTTTTTCGTCAAACCAGGACAGGCAAAAAAATCAATAGGCTTGAAACAAAAATAAGCAATTTTTCCAAAATTGAATATATTAAATACGCCGATGAAAAAAGCTATTTAAGGCATCGTTCAAATATGAAAAATGATCAAAAAAAAATATTTGGCCTGCGTTTTGATGCTCATCTTTTCAACAATGCAAATTTAGACCCGTCTGACTGTGAATTGGAAGTAAGCTCTTTTTATTATGACACAAGAGCCAGTGCCGCTTTCAAACCAATTAACAATGAATTCACAGTTCAATTTACAAAAAGTATGTCGCAATATACAAATTCAAAAACAATCCTTGAGTTTGCAGTTTCAGGTTCTGAAACACAATGCATGATAAAATTCGGGTTTGATTTTTAATTATGAAGCTTGTCATATGTTTTTTTGCGCTGTTCTTTTTTGCCTTATCCTGTGCCCATTATCCCATGGATAAAAATTATAATGGACCGCTAATCCTTCCCGAAGCGATTAAAGAAAAATATCAATACACCTCCCATTCAAAAAATCCTGTAATAAATATTAAAAAAAATAAAAAAGGTTTTTTTGTACAAGAGATAAAACTTTTTTCTTCTTTGAATAGTGTTAAAGGTGCAGGAGAGATAAAGATAGAGTATTACGGCATACCTGGCAATATAAAAAGACCGGTTATTATGGTTTTGCCCATTCTTGGCGGGCCCAATACCATTGTTAAAAGCTTTGCCAGGTTTTTTGTAAAAAACGGATATGCTGCCGTGATAGTACACAGAAATAATTCTTATAAAAAATTAAAAGTTCTTAATAAAATAGATCCCGTTCTGCGCCAGATTATTATTGATCACATGCAGGTTCTGGACTGGATCAAAACAAGAAATGATCTTGATGAAAATAATACCGGTGTTTTCGGCATAAGCATGGGCGGTATAAAGGCCGCTCTTGTAACCGCAATTGATCAGCGTATCAAAGCAAGTGTTTTTGCCCTGGCAGGCGGGGATCTTCCCTATATATTGAGTTACTCAAAAGAAAAGGGAATTAGAAAAAAAAGAACCCGGTATATGGATGAAAATCATGTTACCCTGGATGAATTACACAATGAACTCAAGCAAACTATAACCTGTGATCCGTTAAATTATGCCCGATATATAGATGCAAAAAAAAGCCTGATGATTCTTGCTGTTTTTGACACTGCTGTTCCATATAAAAAGGGAAAAGAGCTGAGAAAAAAAATTGGAAACCCTGAAAGTATTTATTTGCTTGCAGGCCACTATTCAGCAATCTTGTACATTGATTATGTAAAACACAAATCCCTTGATTTTTTCAGAAAAAAATTAAATCTGCCGTATGAAGCAATGATACATCATCGGTAAGATTCCAAATGCGATTTAAAATCAAAATAAAACCATTTTTGATTGCATGCTTTTCCCTGTTTGTCCATTTTGTCATTTGCAGCATAGCTGGACCATGTTTCAAGTGTTTGAGGTTTAAAAATAACGTTTTGAATATTTCCCTTTAGCGATACTTTTTTTGAGATTTCCATTAATATGGTGGTTGAAATACTGCCATAATTTTCTTTAAGGGTCTGGTACAATTCTTTGGACTTTGCACCTGCATACAATACATCATCCAGTGCAGGATAGATATCACCATCCCTTTCATCTTTAAGAATTGTATTTTCCTTAAATGTGATAACCCGTTGCCGGTCCGTTATTAATATCAGGCCGCTCACCTGGTTTTTTGTTTTTTTTGCGTCACTTATAAGATAAACATATGAACAGGTTCTTTTGGCATTTTTTATGATTTTTACAGCATCTTCAAGGGAGTTTGCCTCCCGCATCAGTTTTCTGAAAAGAAAAACAAAGGGTATGCCCTCAAGGGTTTCACCTTCCGGATTTCCATATCCCATTTCGCCGAAAGCCATTTGCTTTTCGTTCATCCCTGATACACACCCTATAAATCCTGCAAACGAGAATGTTACCGAGGCATTGCCGACATCAGGTTTATGAACGAGTATGACCGGCCAGTTTTGGGCACCCAGTCTCCTGTTCCAGTCAAGGACCCTCATCTGAAACATTTCACCATTTTTACTGGCGTTGCCGAATGCCATGATATTGCTGCAACTGGTGCTTTTAAATTTTTTTAAGAATCTTTTTTTATACTTGTATTCAGACACGGCAGGTATGGCATGCATCCAGTGTACAAGCCGCAATGGGAGATTGGCCCCATGGGCAAGTCCCCGCATTTCCTCTTTTTCGGCAACAGGGATATATGGTTCCATAAGATCATATATTTCATCCATGATGTCGGTTGATGCATACAAAGCAGCGATTTTCATAATATGGTTTATACAGGCCCGGACATCCTGCCTTAACAGCCGTCCATGCTGAAATCCCATTTCATAAGGCGTTCCCCTGAGATGAAGAACTTTAATGTGGTTCACATCAGGATCATTGGATTGTTTAAGAACTGCCTTGGCAAGAATGGATTCTTCCGCATTTTTATTTTGAATAACCATTGATCTTTGATAAAGGTCAATTTTATTTTCAGGCAGTTTTGTACATCCCTGGGCAAGAAAAATAAGCATGGTCAAAGAAGTGATTCTTATAATCCGTTTAATCATAACGGTCTCCTCCTTATGTTCAGCTTTCAAAATTAAAATGGTATAACTTTTGTTGTCTTTATGCTGGAACATCTCCGGATTGAAGGTTGAAAAAAGATTAAATTAAAATCAGTCTTAGAAATTTTTCGGGAGATAATTATAAATACAATAATACCATATTTAAACAATCAAAAAAATAGTGTTGTTTAAGCCAAATTTATTATTTTCAAAATTATACTAATTATTGTATCATCTCTGGTCTAATTAAGTAATTCATCTGGATGTTGTGATACCTTAAATGTATGGATAGCAGCCTTAGCCGATATCTCAAACCTGATTTGTTAAATGCTATGATAAAGATCCATTATAGTATTTTGACGGTCCTTTCAAAACATCCCAGTTGCTTTCCATAAAAAGAGATGCACATTGCTCAATGGTATCACCTCTGCCTTCTTCTGTTCGTGCTTTTATATCACGGGGGTTGGCACCAAGTTCAGCCCAGAACAGATTTGCTCCGGCAGCGGAACCCAGAGTGCAGGGTTCGTGTGTGCAGTTTCCCATAACGGTTCGCGGCATTCCAAGGCGTGTTACCGCAACAATTTGTGCCATACGAAGCTCGGTGATCATTCCCAGTTGAGCCATTTGTGTGCCTGGAATTGTAATTCTTCTGGCTGCACCGCTGTAAGCTGGATTGAATGATGCCGTAAATTCAATCATTTGTGCCAGCTCTTCATTGGTATGTTCCGGGCCGACCGGTTCGACACAGGTGCCGACAACAAGGCCGGCTTCATTAAAGTTGCAGATACTGTCTTTTCTTTTTTGAGGAGAAAGACCCGTGTCTGAACCTTCGCGAAGGCGAAGAGCATGGTATACGCCGGTATACCCTGCGTCTTTTATTTTTTTTGCATTTTTCAGTGTCTGATCTCCGACATTTGCGATGAGTGTTGTGCCGGAATTCAAATTTCGCCGGATCTCCTGAGACATCTCAATAAACTGATCAAACGCATATTTTGCTGTTGTCATTACAAAAATAGCATTGGCACCATTTTGCTCAAATTGTTTGGCATATGCTATTGCTTCTTCCGGGAGGAGGGTGGTTTCTTCAGTAAATATGTTGTTTGCATTTGCAAAAGAACAAAACATACAATTGCATGGACATGGAGCAAGGTTGAGGGCAAATTGTGCATGAATTTCCGCATGACCATTGGATAATTCTTTTGAGATACGGTTTGCTGCTGCCATGATTGAATAAGATTCGGCAGAATCAGACGGAACACTCAACAGATGTACTAATTCCTTTTGAGATAATGATTCACCATTATAAGATTTTTTAATAAGATCATGAGTGTTCATTTTGATTCTCTCCTTTTTGTTACGTATCCGGTCTGTTTGTGACGTATCCGGTCTGAAATAAGTGAAAAATTGAAATAATTAATGTTTTTTAAATCACTCAATATCAATATTTAGAATCAGTGTAAAGAAATATTGTGTTCTTGAGTAAGGTGCTTCACACGAATTATAAATCCGGAATGTTAATGGGAATATAGCTTCAATTGAATAAGTATGATGTTGACCTGAGGGCTACTGACATAAAGAGGAACAGTTTAAACCGATTGATGATAATCACCAAGCCCATATTTTTATTTGCGTTTTACGGCGATTGCAACTAATCCGTTATTAACTGCAACACTTTGAAGGCTGTGGGCATGCTCTGAAAAATCTATTTTTCCAACTTTCAGTGGATTATCCGGGGAAGTTATGTCAATAATATCAACAGTTTTTGTCTCACCATTTGTAACAAAAAGCTGCTTACCATTTGAGTCATAGGCAAGGATTTCAGCCGCATTCGCATCAAACGAACCAATATTCAGTGAAGCCAGCTTCTTTGCAATACCAGTGTTTAAGAGCCGATATATTGATATGGAACCACTCAACTCATTTGCTATTGCCAGATAGTGCTTTTTGTCCTGTACAAATACGCTCATGCCTTCCGGTGCAAGGTCACCGCTTTGTGTCGGTAGTGAACTGTACTTAATGTTATTTATGTAATCCACAAACATTGGATTTTTAGGGTTTGTGATATTGTAAATGAAAAAACCACCTTGTTTCTCCAGTCCAATGTAAGCAAACGTTTCTGATCCGATTTTTGCCAGCGCCAGGGCCTCCGGTTCACAACCTTTTTTCTGGCTTCTGGCATCGACACCCTCCCAAAAATAAGCTTTTTCCCCTATTTTTTCATATGGAATATTATCATTTTTTAATTTATTAATGTCTTTTTGCTTTTTAGTATTGTCCACACGTGTGTTAAAAGAATCGGGATAGTTGGCTGCCAAATAGGTCTCAAATGCCTCACCACTGTCGTAAACTTGGTTACAATCGGCATCCCATATTGAAAAAGAGCGGGTTCCAGCTAAAAATAGTTTCGTATAAACACCATTTGCATCCAATCCCATGTCCTTGAGTATTCTCAGTTTATTCTTACTTTTTTTGTTAAGGATATCCTGTTCAAGCTGGGTTGAAAATTTACACTTTTTTTTCTCTTTCAAAGAAATAGCTTTTGCATAGTCTTCCCAGTCATTATATTCTCGATCATCCCCTTCATTGGCAGTAACGATATAATCGACGCCATCAACGCGGTATGTTGCTATAGTGTCTGGCTGGTACAGCCCCATAATATTATCAGGTGCCGATGCAACATTGGCCCCGTCTTTTGAGTCAATATCGATCCTCTCAAATTTTTTATAGCCCAATGATTTTATATTAGATATTTTTTTGGCTTTCAGATCAACAATTGCTATGGCATTATTTTCTTGTAGTGTGACCCAAGCTCTTGAACCATCCTCATTTATGGCAATATACTCGGGTTCAAGATCAACATCCGGCGTTGATCCAGGTTTAATACGGACGTCAGGGACTTGAAGATGGTCAAATGTAAGAGTTTTCACCTCCTGTACCAGGCCCTTGAGATTTCTGTCCAGCTTAACGATACTGATCGATCCTTTTGGGTCAACTGAATAATTATCATTTGGTTCTCCTTCATTGGCAGAAATCAAACAATTCCCATCTGGTAAGAATGTCACCATATCAGGTAAACTGCCGACATTTGCAAAACCTTTAAAATCGCCACTTGTTGAATATAAGAGTATTTTACCACCACCAATGTCGGGATTTTTGAGGTTGGAACAGCTACCAACCCGGACAACGAATAAGGTACAGATTAAGAGTGTACAAAAGATGATACCAGATAATAGATTTTGACAGGGATAGTTCTTCATTTATTATTCCTTATTCTATAGTTTGATTTTAAGAGAAATAATCCTACCAGTTTTCTATTAGATATTAATTAAACAGCAGTTATAAATTGATTAGCAAAACATATTTTGTGATTCTTTCACAGCCTGTTTGATTTTTTAGGCTGAGGGATCAAAAATTAGAGCATTTAAGCCACTCTCTGAAGTTTCTGCGAGATTGTTCATCGGCTTGCCCATACCAGTATTTCAACATTGTTTCAGCCACATCCGATGACATGCTATATGTCTCTTGATCTATTTGTTGGCAGTTTGTTTTAACCTTTGAATGAGTTGCCTTTTTAACATTTGGGCTGTTATTCGGGGGCACGGTTTCAGTATATCTTGTTTTTTTCTGGGAGAATGTAGCCGCAGCAGAAGAATGGCTTTTGTTAAAGAGACAGAGTTCTTGTTCATAGTCTCTCATTAGTTGCAGGCCTTCCTTTTTTAATGTGTCAACATGAATTTGGATGACATGGTTGGAGTTATTCAAAATATAAAATTCCGGTGTGTCATTAAGTTTTTTTACATCATGCTTATCCGCGATATGTGGAGTTTTAAGATGTAATGTTTGATTCTGGGCTCTGAACTTAATTACAAAAATTTCTGAATATTCTATTTCCGATTCATTATTCCTGCCAAATTCGTCCAGGAACTGGACAGCGATCTGGTTAACACCATCCATCAATATTACCTCTGAAAGATTTTTTGTTTTTTTACCGTTTACAGCAATCAAATTAATATTCTCAGGTAGCATTAAAGCAACATCAGCCCAGGCAGATGAAGCAATGCATATCAGGATTAACAACAAGCCTGTTCTAAACTTTTTCATCATATGTTTCCTCCTTGCATAATTGTTGTGTCGGTCTGAATGGATATTTTTTAATGGTTTTTTTATATGAAGGTCTTCAAAAATCCAAACAGTGACTTTCATGTTTTGTTATGGACAAGCCAAGATGAAATATCAGGTCTGTCCTTGGCAGTTATTGTAAATTTGTCCTTTTGGATTCCCTGCCATGCTTAAATCCCGAAATAAAGGATAAAAATGAAATTCAGTGAAGCAATATCAAAGGAAGGTTTCCAAGGCAAATGAAATTTTGAATTTATTCATATTCTAACATAATGATAAATATTTTCTATTAAAGTAATAAAGCTCCCCTAACAAATTTGTTGTTTAATCAACTGTCCGACAAAAGTGGACACCACTATTAGGAAAAAGTGTTGTGTTTTGGCAACGCTTAAACCATGCATGACACATTAAACATATTGTCTGTTTTGTATTATGCATATTATTTTTTTATAAAAGGAGAAAAAAAGTTGAAAAAGATTTTGTGTTCAATGATTATGGCGGTATTGATCATCTCTGCCGGAGAAGCCCATGCAATTACAGTTTATAAAAAAGACGGAGTGACATATGATATTAAAGCAGACTTGCAAATCCAGCTGAGAAAGGATGTCGGAAAAGATCAGGATCTTGACGTTGAGTATGACGATTTGGAGATTAAAAATAGCATTAAGTACGATATTGGTAATGGCTTTTCAGCCTTTGGTCAACTGGACTTCGGATTCAAAAATGCTGCAGATAAACCCGACAGTGACGCAGATCCCCATTTGGAAGAAGCCTACCTGGGGTTTGGGTACAAAGGGGGTAAGATTTTTATGGGAAAAACCGATAGTGCGGCGGATTATTTTGGTATAGAGGGAGCCTATGAAGAGCCCCTTTCCTGTCATGCGTTTGATAGAATCGGTCATACTGATGGTGACGATATTATTGGTGCCGCTTTTAAGTTTAGTTTAGACGATTTTCAATTTAATATTATTGCTACTCATGAGATAGAGGCTGAAAGTGAAAAAAGTGATGGAAATGGTACTTTTTCAGATATTTATGCTGAAATGAAATTTGCAGGCTTTACAGTTGGAACGGCTTATCAGACGTATGAAGCTTCCGGAAGTGATCAAAGTGAAGATATTTATGGAATCAGCCTTTCTTATGATGCCAAGTTTGTCAAAGTCGGTGCAGATTACAGTGTTGCTGAAGATGAACTGGACTTTTGGAATTTATTTGCTAAAATTCCTGTAAAATCCATAAACACAACCTTTGGTGTTGGATATCAAATGATTGAACCGGATAAAAGTTCGGATGAAGATATTTCTGCATGGTATGCCAATATAACCTACAAATTTCCAGCGCATAAGAATGTCAGTATATTTGCCGAGGTTGCTGATACAGATGAAAATAACGTTGATATGGGGTATCTGTTTGGTGTTCGCGTAAAATTTTGATACTGCTTCAGAATTGAACCCCACTTGTACAAACCAACCCTATAATAGCAGTTTTTGAAATTAAAGGTCTTGGTTATTCGCCAGCAGTAACGATTTTTAGTTTAATCAAGGCCTTTAATTCAAGATGATTACAGAATTAATCCCTCAGCTTTGCTGGGGAGGATGGCAAAAGCTATGCTAAGTATTTAAGAAATGTTCCTTTGAGAGTAAGTGCTGCGAACAGATAGTCCGTAGGACAGAAGTTTGAAGGTATTGAGCCTTTACCCGAAAGGTTTAAAACGGATCAACAAATAGGGCAGTAAGGTAAGGCAGGCGATCAGGGCAATCAGCATGGCAAGGCTGGTGAACAGGCCAAAATAGATTGTTGGCAGGAAATTGGACAGGGTAAGGACGGAAAATCCAATAATAACGGTCAAGGAAGTATAGTAGAGTGCATGTCCAATGCCTGCATGGCTTCTGTACATGGCTTGTGTATAGTTATGGTCTATTTCTAATTCGTGCTTGAACCGATGGATATAATGGATGGTGTCATCCACGGCAATACCTATGCTGATGGCGGCAATTGTGATGGTCATAATGTCCAGGGGAATGGCAAACCATCCCATTATACCCAGTACTGCCCCGGATGCAAAAAGATTGGGAAACAAAGCTATCAGGGAAACTTTCCATGAACGAAACAAGATCATGAACATGGTGAAAAGGGCTGCCACAACCATGCCCAGGGTCAGGATCTGGGAATGGAAAAGGCTTTGCAGCATGTTGTTGTACAGCACCATCATCCCGGTGATACGGAATTGATCTGCCGGGATTTTCAGCTGATGTATCAGGTCGGATCTGATTTGCTTGATCAGGGCATCCCGTTTCAGCGTTTTTGAAGAATCCATGACGCGCAGTGAAAAACGGACCTCATTATTGGGAATATAAACATAGGGGGTGAGTATCCTGGCTTTCATTTCATCAGAAATTTCACTGTACACAAGGGCCAGTTGAAAATTGTCCAGGGGATTGCCGTTGTTAAACTGCTGGGCAATCTGTAAAAGCGTTCCAAGGGAAAGTACTTTGCCGATCTCCGGCAGGTTTTCCAGGTAGTCATGGATGGACAAAACTTTAGTCATCCTGTCTGAGGTAAACCAGTATTTTTCCTCATCCCCGGCCTCGTCAGTCTCGTCAAATATTTCAAAATCCGAATTGTCGTTATGGGCGTCTGTTAAGGTGTTTTCTTGTTGTGCAACCTGCACCGGGGTATGGGGTGGTTCCAATTGAACTACAATATCCATGGGGGTTGTTCCCCCCAGGTTCCGATCTATTATTTTCATGCCCTGATAAATTTCAGTATTTTTCTTAAAATAGTCGATAAAGCTGTTCTCCACCTCCAGCCGTGCAATCCCCGCAAATGACAGGATAAAGGTGATTGCCGTGACAGCCAGGATGGCATTACCGTGCCTGTGGGTAAATTTTGCCAGCCATTGGGTTGCGAAATGGTCAAAGCCTTCATTTTTTTTGGAAAGAGACTTTTTTTTCATTAACATCATACCGACCGGAAAGAACAGAAAGGTGATCAAAAGGGAGACCAGAATACCGGCGCTCATCATCCATCCAAAGGTGATCACAGGAAGGATGTCACACAACAGCAGGGAACCGAATCCCGCAATGGTTGTCAGGGCTGCATAAAGGCAGGGTTTTGCTTTTGTCCGGAGTGTGGCCAGCACAAGTTCCTGTTGTCCGGCTTCCGGGTTTTGTTGCAGCTGTTCCCGGTAGCTCACAATCAGATGGATGACCATGGCAAGAGTTATGATCAACTGCAGGGAGATAAAGTTGGAGGAGACCACGGTCACTTCCCATTGGAACATCCCCAGAATTCCCATCATGGAAATTACGGCACCTGCGCAGCACGTCAGCGGCAGGATGATCCAGCGAATCTGCCGGAAAATAAGGGCCAGGGTAAGTACCAGAAGCAGGAAAACGCCGGTGCCGAATATCTTCAGATCATTGCGGATAAAGGTGAGAAGATCGTCCGCAATCATGTCTACTCCTCCCAGGAATAATTTGCCTGCAGACTGGTATTTTTTCATAATCTTCCGTACCGCCGCGATATTTTCGTGTTCTGCTTTTCTTATACGTTCCTGCTGATCATGAATTTTCCTGGTGATTTCTTTTTGTTCTGCTTGCAGGGCAGGGGTTGCCTTTTCATTTATCAGTTCTTTATTTATCTTGTTGCGTTGATCCAGCAGGTCAAGGTATTCTATATCCTTTTGAAAATTGATTTGAATTGCAGTGTGCCGTGCATCCGGACTGACCAGGAGATTTTGATACAGGGGGCTTTTGGAAAGTTCCTGCTTTGCCAGTCTGCGGTCAACTTCAGCAGATTGAAGGGTCATGATGTTTTGGGCCATCTCCTTGAGGGTTGCACCAGAGCTTTCCAGCAAAGGGGCATCCAGGATGGAAACCACCGACGTAACCCTTGGCAATGCCATGAGATCATCCTTCAGCCGGGACAATGTGGTCAGGGAGGCATCTGAAAACAGGTTTTCTTTTGGGGTAAATGAGATTAAAAGAAAATCTTGTAAATCGTAACGGGCAAAAATTTTTCTTGCATACTGCAGGTCTTTGTCATTTTCCAGCAACAGGGATTCTGCCGATGCGTCAAGCCGGAAATGTCTTGCCTGATAACCCAGCGTCCCGATCACCATCAACAACAAAAGGATGACTATGCCTGGCCGTTTCAGTACAAACCGGTCATAAAATCCAATAAAAAGAAAATGCAAAAGTTTCATAAGCAATACATTGCCGGTAAAATTACGGCATCCTGTCAGAGTGACGGTTTTTCAAATCGTTGCACCAGTTCTTCAAAGTCGGCTTTGCCCAATATCTCATTGATCTGGGCTCGGTATGACCTGATGATACTGACACCTTCTATTTCCACATCATAAATTTTCCAGGTATTTTGTGACTCATACAGTTTGTAAAGCATCTCATAGCGGGTATCCCCGGAAATCAGTTTCAGGGGAAGGTAGATCTTTTTTCGTTCGTTCAAGGGCGTCTGGTACAAAATTTCTTCAGTGGTGAATTTCATGATGCTGCCCAGGTAGGAGGCCTGGAGCCGTTTGCGGAATGCATCGGTAAAGCGTTGTTTCTGGGTGTTGGAAAAACCGCTCCAGTATTTTTTGCCCACGGAGAGCTTGGCCATAAGCTCCAGGTCAAAAACAGGTATGATGATCTGCATCACCCGCTCTTTTTTTGCCTGGTCATCCAGATTACTCTCTTTGAGTACTAAAAGCACGTTATCCAGTTTGGTCTTGAAAAATGCCTGGGCATCTTCTGCCGTTGCCCAGGCAGGTGAACATTCCAGTAACAGCAAAGAGAGTATAAAAAACATAATGGTTTTCATAGCAATATCCCTTTTTTGCATTTCTTCTTTTAACAGGTTTGTAAGATCTTACGTTTGAAAGTCGCGTACCTCAACAACATACCAATCTAAATGAATAAGATCAAAGAGATTGTTGCCTGCCGTTCAAACGAAATCAATTATCGGGTCAGTTGCCGGTATTTTATCCTGGTTGGCTGATCCGCTTTTATGCCCAGCCGTTTTTTTCTGTCTTTTTCATAATCAGAATAAGACCCTTCAAAAAACAGTGTCTGGCTGTCGCCTTCAAAAGCCAGAATATGTGTGGCAACCCTGTCTAAAAACCATCTGTCATGGCTTATAACAACGGCACATCCGGCAAAGCTTTCCAAAGCTTCTTCCAATGCCCGAAGCGTGTTGACATCCAGGTCGTTGGTAGGCTCATCCAATAATAAAAGGTTGGCTTCCAGTTTCAGCATGGTGGCCAGGTGGACACGGTTTCTTTCTCCTCCTGAGATATTTTTTACTTTTTTTTGCTGGTCTGATCCGGAAAAATTAAATTTTGACACATAAGCCCTTGCGTTGATTTCCCTGCCGCCAATAAACATTTTTTCATTTCCATCCGAAATCACCTCAAAGATTGTTCGTTCAGGATCAAGGGTGTCTCTTTCCTGATCTACATATGCTAATTTTACACTCTGACCCAGCTCAATTGTTCCTGTGTCAGGTGTCTCTTTTTTTGTGATCATGTTAAAGAGCGTTGTTTTACCGGCCCCATTGGGCCCTACAACACCAACAATACCGCCAGGAGGGATGATAAAGTTCATGTTTTCCACCAGCAGTTTGTTTTTAAAAGCTTTGGAAACATCTTTTGCAACAATGACTTTTTCTCCAAGCCGTGGTCCGGGTGGAATAAATATTTCCAAATCGTGTTCCTGCTCTTTGATGTCTTTTTTCAGAAGGTCTTCATAGGCATTTATCCTGGCCTTTGATTTGGAGCGTTTGCCCTTGGGTGACATATTGATCCACTCAAGCTCCCGTTGAAGGGTCTGTTGGCGTTTGGATTCTGATTTTTGTTCAGTGGCCAGTCGTTTTTGTTTTTGATCCAGCCATGAAGAGTAGTTGCCTTTCCAGGGGATTCCTTCTCCACGGTCCAGTTCAAGAATCCATCCGGCCACATTATCTAAAAAATACCGGTCATGGGTGACGGCAATAACGGTTCCTTCATAACGGTTTAAATGTTCTTCAAGCCATGCAACCGACTCGGCATCCAGATGGTTGGTTGGCTCATCCAGCAAGAGTATGTCGGGTTTCTGCAATAACAGCCTGCAAAGGGCTACCCGCCTTTTTTCACCACCTGAAATTACATTGACCGGCGTATCTTCGGGAGGACACCGCAAAGCATCCATGGCCATTTTCAGTTTGGAATCCAGGTCCCATGCATCCATATGATCCAGCTTTTCCTGGATTTTGCCCTGTTTTTCAAGAAGCTTGTCCATTTCATCATCAGACATGGGATTGGCAAATTCTTCTGAAATTTTTTCATATTCATTTAACAGGTCAACAGTCTCTTTAACGCCTTGTTCAACAATCTCTCTGACGGTTTTTTCGCTGTCAACCAGGGGTTCTTGTTCCAGATAGCCGACCTTGAATCCTTTGGACAAAATGGTCTCGCCGGAAAATTGCGTATCAACCCCTGCCAGAATTTTTAATAATGAACTTTTACCCGAACCGTTTAATCCAAGGACACCGATTTTAGCCCCGTAAAAATAGGACAGGGAAATATCCTTGAGTACCTGTTTTTGACCATGAAATTTGCTTACATTGATCATTGAATAAATTACTTTTTTTGTGTCTTCCGCCATCTATTTTAACTCCGTATAATTTTTTATTTTCAGCTTAACTATTTTAAATTTAACTGTAAAATGTCACCACTGGTTCTTTTAATATAAGGTCTGTCGCTTCTCTTGCTGTTTTGGCAATCTGAGGAAAAGTTTCTTGTAATTTGGATATTTGTCTTAAGTTTTCACTGGTTCTTAAAACCAATCGTGCAAAATCGCCTTCTGCAAAATCAGACTGGGTTATCAATTCTTCCCATGGTTTGTCATGTGCCCAAAGATAGAGCATCAGGCTGGGCTGAATAAACAGGTTGGGTGCGTCAAACCCTTTTTTCAGCAATTTAAGGGCAAAGGGTTTTAATTCTTGTCTTATATCCAGAAAGGCTTCTTTCAGGCGTTTGGGCAGGGCCTGGTTGTATAACGGATCATCGCTGAATTCTTTTTCATTGACAAAGGAGCCGATGATGGATGCCAATAAAGCAGGATCATTCTGGGGTAAAAGATTTTCCCTGATACTCTGGGCCACCATAAGCGGTGCATCAATCCTTAGTTTTGATGCCCAAAGACCATCCTCGGTGAGGGTTCCGTTGTCTGTGACAAATTTTTCGTCGGCCAGAAAGTCCATGTGATCCAAAAAATCAAGCCAGAGAAGTTCAAGACCCGTGCCAAATTTTTTTCTTGCTTTTTTTCCTCTTTTTTTCCCAGACAGGATTGAATGAGAGGCAAAGGATTTTTCAAGCAGCATTTTTATCTGATCCGGTGTATGGGATAGCAACAGGTTTAACACCATGGAAAAATTGATGGTGATCTGGCTTTCTATGTCTGTAGAGGGAGAACTGAGTAATTTTGCGACATAATTTAAGTCCATGAATTTGCCGGGCAATACAATACAAAATCCGATGTTATCCATTCCTCGCCTTCCGGCCCTGCCGGACATTTGCTGGAATTCGCTGGGGTTTAACGGCATGAATTCAACCCCGTTAAACCGGTCGGAATTAAGAACCACAACAGACCTTGCCGGGAAATTGACACCGGCCGCCACAGTGGAGGTTGCAAACATGGCGTCCAGCAGTCCTTCTGCCATAAGGGTTTCAACCACCACCTTCCATGCTGGAAGATGACCGCTGTGGTGGGCTGCCGTGGCAGTTTGTTCAAGGTAGTGCCGGTGATTGTGGTTTGTCAGGTGAGCATTGCCGGATACAAGTTCATTGATCTTGTCAAGCAATGCAGCTTTGCGTTTCGGATCTTTGTCTAATAATGTTGAATCACAAAGTTTTATGGCCTGATCACATTCAGCCCTTGATTTTAAAAAAAATATGGCCGGCAACAAATGATATCTATCCAGAATGTTCAGGATATCTCCAAACGGGGGCAGATTTCTGCCATATGCCATAACGGGCTTGTTTTTAGCGCTGTTAAATTTAAATACTTTTTTATGAAGTTTTTGTTTTTGCCCAGGAACCGGGGATGTCATCAATGGAAAAAGGGTCCCGGAAGGGTGCAAAAAAAGAGGAAAAAGAGGAACAGGCCTGTCATTGTTTTTGATGACATGACATTTTTTACCCCTGATGGATTCCAGCCATTGTGCAATTTGAAACGGATTGCCAATGGTTGCCGAAAGCAGCAGTAAAGGAATTCGAACCGGCAGATAGATCATGATTTCTTCCCAGACAACACCTCGTTGTTCATCTCCAAGAAAATGGGCTTCATCCAGGATAATCAGATCGCAGGTTAAATCTTCACCAGTATGCATGGCATCATAAAGCTGATTTCTTAATATTTCCGTTGTGCCGATAACAATGGGGGCATCAGGGTTTTCTTTTATATCACCCGTGAGAATCCCGACATTTTCTTTGCCAAAAAGCATTGAAAATCGTGCATGGATGGAATTGGTCAATGCCTTTAAAGGAGTGGCATACCAGACCTTGCCTTTTTTTTGCAAAACAGTTTGCGCCACCTGCTCGGCAATCCAGGTTTTTCCTGCGCCCGTGGGGGCTGTGACCAGGCAATCGGATTTTTTTATGGCGGCAATGGCTTGAACCTGAAACGGGTCTGGTATGAATCTGCTTTCTTCCGGTATCCCGATTTTTTTAAACACATGTCTTAAGGACTTTTCAGATCCTGGTTTCATATGTTTTGTCTCAGGTCGTTCGGTCGAATTTTTATAGGGCCTTTTCGAAGAATAAAATCTTTTTTTCATGACAGTGATAAACCATAAAACTCTATATTATGCAACTTTTTAATCAAAGGTTTTATCAATGATATGTTTTTTTTATGATTGTTTTTGATTCAAGGTCAATATGGTCAAATTTTTGTGTTATAAATATTTTTTCAACAGTCTATTAAGACAGCTTGAATCACGCAATTGACATTTCATATAAATCGTTTTAGAAGATACGATGCTTGATCAATCATATTATAAAAAATGGTATGGATTTTAATATGGATACAGATATTCAAAATGATCCTGGTTCAATCAAGATGGATTTTGTCCGGGTGATAAATGATTTTTCTCAATACCTTTCTTGTCAAAAACAGATGGGCAATACAGTTCTGGGAATTTCAAAAGAATCTGAAAACCTGATCTGCAATTGGGGAAATAAACCCGGGGTACGGGAACAGGTCAAACAACTTTTGTTGTTTGAAGGTCCTGAAAATGCGTCTGTTTTTATCATAGACAGTGAAAGACATTTTTTTAAAGGCCAAAGTGGTGAGTTGTTTGTTAAAATCCTTAATGCCATGAACCTGTCTCCTGATTCAGTGTTCATATGCAATGCAGAGAATATAAAATTTGTGTATCAAAAGATAAAAACCATTTCTCCCAAAGTTATCATTACCCTTGGCACAAAGGCCGGGCAGTTCCTGTTGAACACGAAACATCCCATAGAACAATTTCGGGGGAAATTTCATGAGATTGATGGCATTAAGGTTATGCCGACCTTTCATCCTTCACTGCTTTTAAAGCATTCTGAATTCAAACGCCAGGTATGGGAGGATATGAAACTTGTAATGGAATATGCAGGATTGAAACATGATTCTTGACAGGTTCGTTGATACGCTCCTGGCTGAAAAAGGGTATTCAGTACATACTTGCCGTGCATATCGCTCTGATATTTCAGGATTTATTCAATTTGTTACAGACAATAAGTCTTTTGATCAAAATTTTGATCAAAATCCTAACCATAATTTTAACCAGGGGACTGATGAAGTCAACCGGCAGGAATCTTTTTTGCGGCAGGTTACCACCCTTGATAAAACCGCCATCAGAAATTATCTTGCCCATCTTGTAAAATCCGGAAAAACCAAGCGGACCATTGCAAGAAAGTTATCGTCGCTGAAAGCTTTTTTTGATTATCTGGTCACATCAGGTCAGATCCTGGTTAATCCTGCAGAGATGATACCCTTTCCAAAGCTTGAAAAACCCATCCCCAGGTTTTTAAGCATTGATGATGTGTTCTATCTTCTGGATTCCATGAAAAAAGAGACCTGGTTGGATAAACGAAATTTTGCCATGTTTGAAACATTTTATTCTACAGGCATGCGGGTTTCGGAAATGGAAGGCCTGAATATTGAGAATATTGACTTTAAACGTCAAATGATTAGAGTCTTTGGGAAAGGTTCCAAAGAAAGGGTCGTGCCGGTGGGTAAAAGGGCTTTGGCTGCTATAAAAGAGTACAGAGTGTTATTAAAGGAGAAGTTCATTCCGGTTTTTGTGAATAAAAATTTTACACGGTTAAGTTCTCGGTCCATCCATCGTATTCTGGATAAAGTTGTAAAACAGTGCCAGCTGAATGTCCCTGTTTCTCCACATACATTGCGGCATTCCTTTGCAACTCACATGCTGGATTGTGGTGCTGATTTAAGGGGAATTCAGGAGATTTTGGGGCATGCAAGCCTTTCAACAACCCAGATTTATACTCATGTGAGCATGGACAGATTAATGCAGGTCTATGATAAGGCCCATCCCAGAAGTTAAAAATATGGCGCTGAAAATACATTGTTGAAAATATAGGGTGATTAAAATGAATAAAGAGGTATTTCACGGTACAACAATTCTTGCTTTACGGCATAAAAATTGTGTTGTTGTAGCAGGAGACGGCCAGGTAACATTGGGTAACATCGTTACAAAGCACAAGGCCCGAAAGGTCAGAAGAATTTATAATGACAAAATTATTACCGGTTTTGCCGGGGCCACAGCAGACGCTTTGACCTTGTCTGAAAAGCTTGAAAAAAAGCTGGAACGGTATAATGGCAGCTTGACACGGGCCTGTGTTGAGCTTGCACGGGACTGGAGAACTGATAAGTATTTAAGACGTCTTGAAGCCATGATGATTGCAGCAGATACGGAGAACACCTATCTTTTGTCCGGCAACGGGGACGTGATTGAACCCGATGACGGGGTTATCAGTATTGGTTCCGGAAGTACGGCTGCACAGTCTGCCGCAGTTGCCCTGCTTGAAAATACCGATCTTGCACCAAGGAAAATTGTAGAAAAAGCCATGAAAATAGCGGCAGATTTGTGTATTTATACAAATCATCATATCACTGTGGAAGAACTTTAATTAGAGAAAATAAAAACAAATGAAAGATTTAAAACCAAGACAGATTGTTACTGAGCTGGATAAATATATTATTGGTCAGAAAGATGCCAAAAAATCCGTTGCAATTGCCCTTAGAAACAGATGGAGAAGGCGACAGCTGGACAACGATCTTCAAGAAGAGATTGCTCCCAAAAATATTATATTGATCGGTCCCACAGGCGTGGGAAAAACAGAGATTGCCCGCAGACTGGCCAATTTAGCCAATTCGCCTTTTTATAAGGTGGAAGCCTCAAAATTTACCGAGGTGGGATATGTGGGCAGGGATGTTGAATCCATGATCCGGGATATTGTTGAGCTGACGGTAAATAATTTAAGAGCCAGGCAGCAGGAAGCAGTACAGGAAAAAGCAGCCGGGATAGCCGAAGAAAGAATTTTGGATATTTTGCTGCCTCCGTCCTCACAAACTGGTGCAAGCATATCAAATGATCTGGATATTATTGCAACCGAGCAGGGGGAAGAAGATCCTAAACCCACGGCATCTACCCGGGAAAAGCTAAGAAAAATGTTGAGATCCGGGAAGCTGGATTCAAGACAGGTTGATCTTGAGGTGGCTGACAAATCTTCTCCAATGGTTGAAATTTTTTCCAATACCGGAATTGAGGAGATGGGCATTAATGTCAAAGATATGCTGGGAAACCTGATGCCCAAGAATACCAAGCGCCGCAAGGTCAAAATTAAAGATGCCATCAAGCTTTTGACCCAGGAAGAGGCAGCTCATCTTGTTGATATGGATCAGGTTAAAACAGAAGCCGTCAACATGGTTGAGCAGTCCGGGATTATTTTTATTGATGAAATCGATAAGATTGCCGGTAAAGAAAAAAGTCAGGGGCCTGAAGTTTCTAAAGAAGGGGTTCAAAGAGATTTGCTGCCCATTGTTGAGGGAAGTTCAGTGCCCACAAAGTACGGAACTGTTAAAACAGATCATATTCTGTTTATTGCTTCCGGCGCATTCCATGTGTCAAAACCGTCAGACCTGATCCCTGAACTTCAGGGAAGGTTTCCCATAAGAGTTGAACTTACCTCTTTGGGTGCCCATGAATTTACAAGGATTTTAACTGAGCCGAAAAATGCATTGATACTTCAATATATTGCCTTGTTGAGAACAGAAGGCATAGAGATTGAGTTTACCAATGATGCTATTGAAAAAATTGCTTCGATTGCAGAGGAGGTGAATTCATCAACCGAAAATATAGGTGCCCGAAGGCTTCATACCATCATGGAAAAACTTTTGGAAGATATCCTTTTTGCAGCACCGGATATTGAAGAAAAAAATATTGTCATTGATGCCTCTTTTGTGAAAAAGCAATTGACGGATATTGTTGAAAATGAAGATTTGACAAGGTATATCCTATGAATAACAATGTTGCAGACATACTCATTGAAGCGTTGCCATATATAAAACGATTTTCCGGAAAAACCATTGTGGTGAAATATGGCGGACATGCCATGAAGGATGAAAATCTGAAAAAAGATTTTGCCAACGACATCACCTTATTAAAATACATTGGGGTAAATCCGGTTGTGGTTCACGGGGGCGGACCCCAGATCAACAAAGTCTTGGATTCCATGGGGATTACCTCAAGATTTATTCGGGGCATGAGATATACGGATGATGAAACCATGGATGTGGTCGAGATGGTTTTAGGCGGAAAAGTTAACAAGGATATTGTTGCAAGGATTAACCGCCAGGGTGGTAAAGCCGTAGGATTGACCGGAAAGGACGGCATGCTTATTACTGCAAAAAAGATGACCATCTATCACCAGGAAGATGAAAATAAACCGCCTGAAATCATAGATCCAGGTATGGTTGGCGATGTGTCCGGCATTAATCCTGATATTATTCATACACTGACCGACAAAGGTTTTATTCCCGTCATTGCCCCTGTGGGGGTTGGCAAAAATGGTGAAACCTACAATATAAATGCCGATGTTGTTGCTTCAAAGATCGCATCAGCCCTGAAGGCAGAGCGCTTGATATTGTTGACGGATGTTGATGGCGTACTGGATAAGGATAAAAAACTGGTATCTTCCGTGGATGCGGCAAACATTAAAGAGATGATTGAAACAGACGGGATTAAAGGCGGCATGATTCCCAAGGTTGAATGTGCTTTGGATGCATTAAGAAACAGTGTGAAAAAAGCCCATATTATCAATGGGAAACTGCCCCATGCTGTATTGCTTGAGCTGTTTACCGATTCCGGTATCGGCACCCAGGTGTTTTTGAATTAACTGCCACAGGCAGCCCTGACTGTTTTATACTGCAATCTGGTCATTCGGGTTTGCCCACAGTACCTAAAGGGCAGAAACCAAAACATGAAAGTCGCGGTTTTAATTTTTGATGACTTTCAAGATGACTTTCAAATATATATGTAAGGCTGAGAGGTTTAAACGTGGATTCAATAAAAAAAACAGATGATTTTGTATTTCAAACCTATCTGAGACAAGGCAAAGCTTTTGTTAAAGGTGAGGGCGCCACTCTCTGGGATGAGGATGGAAAAGAATATACGGATTTTTTAGCCGGGATTGCGGTTTGCAGCCTGGGGCATTGTCATCCGAAAGTCACGGAGGCTATTGCCAAGCAGGCTTCCACCCTGGTTCATGTGTCCAATCTTTTTTATACCATGCCCCAGGCAGATCTTGCGGCAAAATTGTGTGAAAAAAGCTTTGCAGACAGAGTGTTTTTTGCAAATTCAGGTGCAGAGGCCAACGAAGCTGCCATCAAACTTGCCAGAAGATATTTTCAAAAAAAAGGGGAAAAGAACCGGTTTAAGATTATCACGATGGAACAATCTTTTCATGGACGGACCATGGCCACCTTGTCTGCCACGGGCCAGGATAAAATTAAAGATGGATTTTATCCTCTGCTTGAAGGATTCTCTTATGTTCCCTTTAATGATATTGATGCCTTGAAAAATAAAATTGATGATACTGTTTGCGCGGTTATGCTGGAACCGGTTCAGGGAGAAGGCGGAGTTGTCCCTGCAGATGCCCTGTATTTAAAGGCTGTCAGGGATCTGTGTGACAAAAAAGGAATATTGTTGATTTTTGATGAGATCCAATGCGGCATGGGAAGGTGCGGCAAGCTTTTTGCCCACCAACTGTATGGCATCACGCCGGACATTATGACCCTTGCAAAAGCTCTTGGAAACGGTCTTCCCATCGGTGCCATGCTTGCGACCGGAGATGCGGCAACAGGGTTTGATTTTGGCAGTCATGCCACAACCTTTGGGGGTACGCCTCTTGCCACAGCAGCAGCCCTGGAAGTGTTGAATATCATCAGCCAGGAATCTTTTTTAGATATGGTTTGTCAAAAAGGTCAATATTTTAAGGACAAACTTGAGAAACTCAAAGAAAAACATGCAAGGGTTTTGCATGTCAGGGGTGAAGGCCTTTTGCTGGGATTGGAAATTGATAAGGATGCAGCATATTTTGTGGATCAATTAATGAAAAAAGGCTTTATAATTAATGGAATTCAGGATAGGATTCTCAGATTTGCACCACCCTTGATTATTGAAAATAAAGAGATTGACAGGCTGATATCGGCATTGGACAGCCTTTTCTAATGTAGGAGATATATTGTTTTGAAAAAAGATTTATTATCACTTTTGGACCTTGAAAAAGATGACTTTGATCGTCTTTTCAAGCGAGCGATCCAATTAAAGCAAAGATATGCAAAAGGTATCTTTGACAACGTGTTGACAGGAAAGACCCTGGGATTAATCTTTGACAAAAAATCCACCCGCACAAGACTGGCTTTTGAAACTGCAATGGTTCAGCTTGGCGGTCATCCCATTTACATGAGCGCCCAGGATACCCAAATTGCCAGAAGCGAGCCGCCCAAAGATACGGCAAGGGTTTTGTCGAGATATATTGACTGTCTTGCCATTAGAACTTTTGACCAGTCCCTGGTGGAAGAATTTGCACAAAACGCAACCATACCGGTGATAAATGCACTTACCGATGCTTTTCATCCCTGTCAGATTCTGAGCGATATTATGACAGTTGTTGAACATAAGGGCGGATACAAGGATGTAAAAATCGCATGGGTGGGGGATGGGAATAATGTTGCCAATTCCTGGATCAATGCAGCAAGTATTCTTGGCTTTGATTTGAGGGTAGCCTGTCCTGATGAGTATGGCATCAATCCTCAAATAATTGAAGCAGTCTCGGCAAAAGGGGACAATAATGTTGTGTATACAAATGATCCCAAGGAAGCCGTAAAAGATGCTGACGTCGTGTATACGGATGTCTGGGCCAGCATGGGAGATGAAGCGCAATTAGCCAAACGGATTATTGATTTTGAAGGATTTCAGGTCAACAAGGAATTGCTGTTTGGTGCAAAGGATGATGTGATGGTAATGCATTGCCTGCCGGCTCACCGTGGTGAAGAAATTTCAGAAGATGTTCTTGAAGATCAAAACAGTGTGTTCTGGGATCAGGCTGAAAATAAAAGACATATGCACAAAGCCATTCTGGAAAATTTGATACTGGGCAATTAAATACAAGGGAATTTAAAGTATAATGAGTGAGAGCGGCGGGAGTGAAAAACTCTGGGGAGGAAGATTTTCCCAGAGTACGGATGAACTGGTTGAAAAAATCAATGCCTCCATTGATGTGGATAAACGGCTGTATGAAAGTGACATTGAAGGAAGTATTGCCCATTTGAAAATGATGGCCAAAGAGTCCATTATTACCCGGGATGAGGCTGATATTCTTGTTAAGGGGCTTGGACGAGTAAAAGAGAAAATTGAGAACAATGAAATTCAATTTTCAGCCGGGCTTGAAGATATTCATATGCATATTGAAGATGCTCTGGGCAAAATCAGCGGAGATGTGGCAAGAAAGCTTCATACCGGACGAAGTCGTAATGATCAGGTTGCGCTGGATGTCAGGATTTATTTGAAAAAAGAGACCAGAATCATTATTGATCTTCTGGTTGGGTTTCAAAAAGCTCTGGTCAGAATGGCTCAAAATCACCTGGATGTGATCATGCCAGGATATACCCATCTTCAAAGGGCTCAGCCTGTATTGTTTTCTCATCATTTGATGGCATATTATGAAATGATCAAGCGGGACATTGAAAGGTTTGAAGATTGCTTTAAAAGAATTGATGTCATGCCCCTGGGTTCAGCCGCTCTTGCCGGTACAACCTATCCGTTGAACCGGGAATTCACCAAAGATCTGCTTTCCTTTTCAAAAGTTTCCGACAACAGTATTGATTCCGTGTCTGACCGGGATTTTGTCATTGAGTTTATCTCTCATGCATCCATTTGTATGATACATTTTTCAAGGCTTTCCGAAGAGTTGATTCTCTGGTCTTCTTCCGAGTTTTCATTTATTACCATTTCAGATGCTTTTACAACCGGCTCCAGCATCATGCCCCAGAAAAAGAATCCTGATGTTGCAGAACTTGTGCGGGGTAAAACCGGAAGGGTTGTGGGCAACCTTGTTGCCATTCTTACTCTCATGAAATCATTGCCCATGGCTTATAATAAAGATATGCAGGAAGACAAAGAACCGCTGTTTGACACCGTGGATACGCTCAAGATCTGTACGGATGTGTATACCCGGATGTTTGAAAATATTGAGATCCATAAAGATAGAATGTATGATGCCTGCTGCACGGGATTTTTAAATGCAACCGACCTTGCCGATTACCTGGTTTCAAAAGGAATGCCTTTTCGGGATGCCCATGCCGTAGCCGGTAAAGCCGTGGCTTATGCACTGGATCAGGCAAAAGAACTCAATGATCTGACCATTGAAGAGCTTAAAGTGTTAAGTGAGTTGATAGATGAAGATGTTTATGAATTTATCGCCATAGACAAGATGATTTCAAGACGAATCTCTTACGGGGGAACCGGTTTTGATAATGTTAAAAAGGCTGTCGGTAAAGCAGCAGTAGAGCTTGGGATATAATGGAAAACAAGAGAATCGTTTTTTTTGCTTTAATGGTATTGTCCGGTATTGCTCTCCTGGCTTTTTCAGGATGTGGGAAAAAAGACCCTCCATTGCCTCCTGAAATAAAAGGGCAAAAAATTGCAGCCCCTTTTGATTTGAAATACAAGGTTGTTGACAATGAGATCACTCTTTCCTGGAACCATAAGGTTGATGCTGAAACAGCTTTTGTAAAACCGGACAGCTTTGAAGTTTTTATGGCCAAAAAAACATTTGAAGCCTGTGAGGGGTGTCCTTTTGAGTTTAAGTCGGCCGGGACTGTCTTCATGCCTTTTATGGAATTTGCCACTGGAATACAAAAAGGATTTAAATATTATTTCAGGGTTCAGGCGATTGGTGATGATGGCATGAGAAGTGAGCATTCAACAACGGTTCAATTTGAGTATAAATGAAAATGAAGCAGCATACCGCTTATTTAAGTATTGGTTCCAATAAGGGCCATAAGAAAAAAAATCTTGAAACAGCCATAAGACATTTACACAGCCATCCTCATATTGATGTGCTTGGTGTGTCGTCTTTTTACAGAACAGAACCCCAAAATTTTACAGACCAGGACTGGTTTGTAAATGCCGCCTTAAAAATACAAACAGTATTAAATCCTGAAGATCTGCTGGCTGCTTTAAAAGTTTTGGAAAAAGATCTGGATAAAGATGGGAAACCCTTCAGGTTTGGTCCCAGAATCATTGATCTGGATATTATTTATTATGATGATTTGATTCTCAAAACCGAACTTCTTGAAATTCCCCATCCAAGAATGCACGAAAGGTGTTTTGTATTGATACCCATTTGTGATATAGGAGCTAACGCAATACATCCGGTTTTGAATTGTCGATCAGATGAATTGTTAAAAAAAATAGAACAACAAGAAACCCAGAAGGTTATTCTTCTGGATTAGGAGGCTTAAAGTGAAGTTTTTTATTGATACTGCCAATATTGAGCAGATCAAAGATGCCAATGATATGGGCATGGTAGACGGTGTAACCACCAACCCTTCTTTAATTGCTAAAGAAGACGGAGAGTTTAAACAGATTATTGCCGATATCTGCGGGATCGTAAAAGGTCCGGTCAGTGCGGAAGTTATCAGTCTTGAGTATGACGGCATGGTAGAAGAAGCCAGAGATCTGGCAAAAATAGCTGATAATATTGCTGTTAAAGTTCCAATGACAATTGAAGGGTTAAAAGCTGTAAAGACCCTTTCGGATGAAGGCATAAAAACAAACGTCACTTTGGTTTTTTCAGCACTGCAGGCATTGATGGCTGCCAAAGCCGGTGCAACATTTGTCAGCCCGTTTGTGGGCAGGCTGGATGATCTTGCCCAGGAAGGAATGGGGCTGGTTGAGGAAATAGCTCAAATCTTTACCAATTATGACTTTGATACCCAGATTATTGTGGCAAGTGTAAGAAATCCGCTTCATGTGCTGGATTCAGCTCTTCTGGGGGCCGATATTGCGACCATTCCGTATGGAGTATTAAAGAAGCTTGCAGCCCATCATATGACGGACAAAGGAATTGACGCGTTCATGGCAGATTGGAATAAAAAGAATGGATAATTGAGACCATATAATCACATTGGAATTAATTTTCATGGAATCAGTATGTTTTTTATTTGCTGTGCATTGATTTTTGGGGTGTGATCAGGACTTGATTGCTTTATTAAAGATAGAAGATTTTTTTTGTTTTAATTTGATAATTGTAAAATTAATATTGACAAATTCATCATTCAGGTATATAAATCTTTTCTGTTTGCTGAGCGGGAATAACTCAGTGGTAGAGTGCGACCTTGCCAAGGTCGAAGTCGCGGGTTCAAATCCCGTTTCCCGCTCCATACACAATTCATAAAATAAGGCGGCTTGGCCAAGGGGTAAGGCAACGGCCTGCAAAGCCGTTATTCTCCGGTTCAAATCCGGAAGCCGCCTCCATAATAAAAAAAAGGACTTAGGATTAAATCTTAAGTCCTTTTTTTATTCCTTACAAAATAATTAATCTTGATCAAAATGTGAATTAATTCAATTCGTAATAATTTAAAAAATATTGTAAAGGGAAATTAGGGGATCAGGTTGATGCATATCAACCTGATGGATTTTTTAACCAAAGTGCGTAATAGATAGCAGATATATGATTGAGTTTATTTTATATAAAGGCTGGGAATTTTTTTTATGGATTTATAATTATGAGTTAGGTTCATAAGGCTTTCCGCATTTCCTATGGCAAAAAAACCTTTTGGAACAATGGTCTGATAAAGTTTATTGATTACTTTTTCACTGGTTTGTGCATCAAAATAAATCATCACATTTCTGCATAGCACAGCATCAAAACTCATTTGTGGCGCAGGATCCTTGATTAAATTAAATTTTTTAAACATGATATGCCGGGTAATGTCTTTTTTTACTTTTATATACCCTGTATATTTTCCGGTTCCTTTTTGAAAAAAACGGTGAAGAATAGGTAAGGGAACTTTTTTCAGCTTCTCTGTTTTATATATACCCCTTGCTGCAGTATCAAGAACTGTATGGGAAATATCAGTCGCCATAATTGAAAAAGAAAGTCCCAGATTCTTGAGTTGAACTGCAACTGAATAGGGTTCATCTCCTGTTGAACAGGCAGCGCACCAGATTTTAAATTCTTTTTTATCTTTTTGTGGATGACTGTTGAATTGATTGATAATATATTCAATGCTTTTATTTTCCCTGAAGAAAAAAGAATGGTTTGTCGTCACTGTATCAATGAATTCAATTACTTCTTTTTCATTGTCATTTAAGTATCTGAGATAATCCTTTAAAGATTTTTTTGTCAGGCGCATTCTTTTGGCAATTTTAGATTTTAAGAGTTCAAGTTTGCCTTCGTGAAGATTGATACCTGAAGTTACATAAACAAGGTTTCTTAAATTATTAAACTCTTTTTTTGATAGAACTATAGAATCCATGGCGAGATCATAATATAATAGTAAAAAAAATGAAATAAAAATTAAGGTATATTTTGGACAGACGAAAAAAAACTGATGCATGGGCAATGGTTTTAATTTGTCTTAATATCCTTGCAGGGATATTATTGATTTTGATATTATTGGTTTTTCATCTTGCTCAACCTGAATTTGAAACCATGTTTGACAGATTTTATAAGCTGGACATAAGAACGGATTGGAATATTCAATGTTTGCATTATCTTATATATTTGATTGTATTGATTGCTTTTATAAGTTTTTCCAGCTTATTATTAGGTTCTTTTCGGGGTAGAAGGAAAAATGATCATAGCAGTTCATTAATTTTAATCATAATAGGAATTATTTTTTTTATAATGCTTGGAGTTATAATGATTTTGCTTTAAAGGATAAAGATCTTTTTTGAATTTGTCGATAGCCTTTAAAGGAAAAAATTGTGTAAGCATGGGAATTGTTGATGAAAAAAACTTTTATTGTTTGTTTATTATTTATTTTTTTAGGCACGTCTGTTTTTGTCAAAGATTGTTTTGCCAAAGATTTTATAGTTGAATTTATTGAAGAAAATTATAAAGAAACCCAAGCTCCGTTTTCATATGATCCCTTGATCTATCACTCCATTCAGGTCAACTCCATTGCAGGACCGAAAATTTTAATCCTGACAGGCAGTGATTACAATTACCGTAAATGGCTGCGACACTATATTGGAAAAAATAAAAAATTTATTACAAAAATTTCCGATGACCGTATGGATGAATTTATTCTGGCAAAGGCCTATGAAATAGATGTGACATCACTCCACCCAATGAATGGAACAAAATGGAAAAAAGATGAGTCAAAGGACTTTGATCAAAATACTCTTGAAGGGAATAATTATATTTTAATTGTTGATTCCAATGAAAAAAGAACTCATCTTATTCAGAATGTTGTTATAAAAATGGGATATCAAACCATAATTTTTAAAACAGGAAAGCAAGCCCTGGATTTTTTTAAATTACAACCCGATAAATTCAAAATGATTATAGCCCAATATACTGTTAAAGAGATGCCATCTGATAAATTTGTTAAACAGATATTAAAAATTAATCATAAGGTTCCTATACTTATTGATACAGGTTATAAAAATTTAACTGTAAACAATGAATTTTTATCAAAATTTTCAGGCTTCCGATCAGTTCATCTTAAACCGGTTATATTAAGAGATCTGCAAAAAACCATTGAAACAATTATAAAAAAAAATGTTTAGACCAATGAAGACGATCATAACGTTGTTGTGTGTATTTAGTATGTTTGTTTTTTTATCCAGTCCGTTGATAGCAGATGAATATGAATTTAAACGGCTGGAAATGAGTTTTAAGAACTTTATGACCTGTGAGTTGACCAGAACGAACGCAATTGATCATTTCAATGGGAAACCTTTCAAAATAACGATGATAGATCTTTTTGATATTCAAAATGAATCTGACCTGAAAATTATTACAGGTGCAATTGAATGTTTTGTCGGAGATAAACACTTGACCCTTTATGCTGCAGTCGGTCTCAAAATTATTATGGACAGGGAACAAGTGGTATATTATACCATTCGAGATAAAGATTTTTCCATTCTGGCAACCGAACTTATTAAATTCCCTTACAAAGAAAGATGTAAATGGTCTCCATATTGGCTGGACATTGACTAGTCGTCCGGTTATAGCTCTGAATGGGGTCATCGAAGTGAGGTCAGGCTTGACCCCTGAGGTACGGAGTCTGTAACGTCTGTGTGTGGAAAAACCAACTCAATGGCATTCTTATGGTTTATAATTTATTGGCACAATGGTATGGTACTCTGTTTATAAAAATAAAAGGAAAAAATTAAAATATAGACTAAATTATGCTGAATATAGATTCAATATCAAAAGGTTTTGGAGATCACATCCTGTTGGATAAGACAGGTTTTCAGATTAATCCTGGTGAAAGGGTCGGGCTTGTCGGCAGAAACGGCCATGGTAAAACCACACTCTTAAACATGATATCAGGCAGTGAACATCCTGATGAGGGAAGCATATCCTGTCCTTCGGGGTATAGAATAGGTTTTTTATCTCAAAAAATTTTATTTTCCAGATCCCGTGTGATTGATGAAGCCATGTTAGGACTTTTAGAACATGAAAAAGATCATTCTTGGAAGGCTGAAAAAATTCTGGCCGGACTTGGGTTTTCTCAAAATGATTTTACAAAAGATCCCGCAGCCTTTTCAGGCGGTTTCCAGGTCAGGCTCAATCTTGCCAAAGTATTGGTTTCTGAGCCGGATCTTTTGATCCTTGATGAACCGACAAACTACCTTGATATCACATCCATTCGATGGATTTCACAATTTCTGATTTCCTGGCCCAGAGAAGTGTTGCTGGTTACGCATGACCGGGGGTTTATGGATAATGTTGTAACGCATATTGCAGGGATTCACAGGCAAAAAATCAAAAAAATCAAGGGAGATACATCCAAATATTATTTGCAGGTTGCCCAGGATGAGGAAGTTTATGAGAAAACAAGACAAAATGAAGAAAAACGAAACAAGGAAATGGAACAGTTTATCTCACGGTTTAGAGCAAAAGCCCGCCTGGCAAACATGGTACAATCCCGTATAAAAACGCTGGAAAAATCTAAAGCAAAAGAAAAACTCCAAAAACTCAAAGATCTTGAATTCTCTTTTAATTATCTGCCTTTTTCAGGTAAGCAGTTGTTAATGATAGAAAATTTATCTTTTGGGTGGCAAAAAGATCATCTGTTGATCAACAATTTTTCCTTGACCGTTTATCCTGATGACCGTATTGCAGTTATCGGTAAAAATGGTAAAGGAAAAACAACCCTCTTAAAACTGATAAGTAAAAATCTCAACGCTATCTCAGGCAGCATCAAAATAAATCCGGGTGTACAACTGGACTATTTTGAACAAACAAATGTTCAATCGTTGAATGACAATTTTACCATTGAAGAAGAACTGGCTTATTCTTCACCTGATGCTGACAGGCAGGCGGTCAGAACTGTCTGTGGGGGCATGATGTTTGAAAAAGATGCGGCTTTAAAAAAAATATCCGTGTTGTCAGGTGGAGAAAAATCAAGGGTTATGTTAGGTAAATTGCTGATGAAACCTTTGAATTTGTTGTTGCTGGATGAACCCAGCAATCATCTGGATATAGAGTCTTGTGATTCTTTTATTGCCGCACTCGACAATTTTGAAGGGGCTGTGGTTATTGTGACGCATAATGAAATGTTTCTCCATTCTCTTGCAAACAGGCTTGTTGTGTTCAAAAATAATGCTGTTGAACTTTTTGAAGGGACTTATCAGGAGTTTTTAGATAAAGAGGGGTGGGAGGATGAAGATTGTGTTGTTGAAAAAAAAATAAAGCCTTTGGTTTTGTCGAAAAAAGAACTCCGCCAGAAAAAATCAGAAATCATTACTCAAAAATCGAAAAAAATCAAACCTGTAAAGCGAAAAATTGAGAAATTGGAAAATGATATTGAAAAAAACGAACATTTGATCAACAAGATCAATGAATGCCTTCTGGAAGCGTCACAAAATCAGGATGGCCTGAAAATTCAGAGCTTGGCCAAAGAACTTTCAGAACTTGAAAATTTGAATGAAAAGCTGTTTGAGGATCTTGAAATCCAGATGGACTTGTTTGAAGAAATAGAAAGATCGTTTAATAACCGGTTGGAAGAAGTTGAAAGGTAGTCATTTATGATGGACAAAAAAAATTTTAAATTTTATTATGGTATCCTTCTGGTTGCAGTGGGATTGGGAGTTTTTTATCGTATTCCTCAAGTTATGCTACAGGTAGAAACCATTGAATTTTTTAAGCAAAAACTTTTTCTGGTCAGATCAAGTTTTTATATTTTAGGCGGGCTTTTAATTTTAGCCGGTGCTGTTAGGATTTATAAAAATTACAAATAACATTTTTTAAGGATTTAATTATGGCCAAATCATCCAGCCTTCAATCAACCATAAAAGATCAATCCGGTGCGGGAAAAACAAAAATTGGAGAGATTCTTTCAAAAGAAGGTCAAATTACAAGTATGCAATTGGATGAGGCATTAGCTGTACACAAGAAAACCAATGAACGACTTAGCAGCATTCTTTTAAACAAAGGCTATATTGATCCAGATACCATCATCAATGTTCTGGGTAGAATTTACAATTACAATATCATTAGATTTTCCGACATCAAACCTGATCCCAAGGTTCTGGAAATCCTGCCATATGAAATGGCTAAACCCACAATGGTCTTTCCCCTTTCATTAAAAGGTGAAGAATTGTCCATTACCATGGTTGAGCCGACAGATACCTCTGTTGTTGTGGACCTTCAGAAAAAACTTGGAAAAACGATTCAGGTTTTTGTGTCAACTGAAAATGATGTGATTCAAGCCTATCGTGATTTTTATAAAATAAGTGATGAAGAATATAAAAGTTTTCTTCAGTTTGAAGATGATTCTGAAGATGACGAACCTGTTACCTCTGTTGATGATTTTGGCTCCCTGGTCTCTGAGGCGGCAGAAGAGATGGAAGTCGGATATGCGGATATAGAGGATGACCAGGAACAGTTCATGGCATCTGATGCACCGATTATTAAACTGGTAAATGGGATTCTTACCAAGGCAATTAATGATGGTGTCAGCGATATTCATATTGAACCCTTTGAAAAATCATTTCAGGTGAGATACCGGCTTGACGGCTCCATGTATAAAGCCATGAATTTGCCCCTGAGTATAAAAAATGCAGTCATTTCGAGAATTAAAATTCTGGCTGAACTTGACATTGCAGAACGACGAGTTCCCCAGGATGGCAGGATAAAACTGAGACTCGGGAAAAAAAAATCCATTGATTTCAGGGTGTCTACTTTGCCGACACTTTTTGGTGAAAGCATTGTCATGCGTATCCTTGATCAAAGTGCCCTGAATATTGATCTGACCAAAATGGGTTTTGAAGCCTCTACTTTTGACACGTTGAAAAAATGTATTTCACGACCGTATGGATTATTACTTGTAACAGGCCCCACAGGAAGTGGAAAAACAACCACCCTTTATTCCATACTGAACCGGTTGAATAAAGATGATATCAAAATATTAACGGCTGAAGATCCTGTTGAGTTTAATTTTAAAGGAATCAATCAGGTGGCGGTGAAAGAGGAGGTCGGTATGACCTTTGCCGCAGCCCTTAAAGCATTTTTGCGACAAGATCCGGATATCATAATGGTAGGTGAAATCAGGGATATGGATACGGCTGAAATCGCGATTAAAGCTGCCATGACAGGGCATCTGGTGTTTGCAACCCTTCATACCAATGATTGTCCCTCAACCATAGGACGTCTCATTGATATCGGTATCCCTTCTTATATGGTGGCATCTGCCGTTACCCTGGTTTTATCCCAGCGCCTAGCCAGGCGGCTTTGTCCTCACTGCAAACAGATTGTTACCGGTCATAATCCCCAAGATCTTGAATTGTATGGATTTTCAGAAAATGAAATTCAAGATTTGAACATATACGGCCCCAAAGGGTGTGGCCATTGCAATGGAACCGGATATAAAGGCAGGCTTGGACTCTATGAATTGATGGAGGTCACAGATGAAGTCGGCAAAGCCATTAGTGCTGAAGTACCCGAAGATCAGCTCAGAAAGGTTGCCGTTCAGGAAGGGATGGTAACACTTAGAGATGCAGGTCTTCAGAAAATAAGAAGTTCTGAAACATCTCTTGAAGAAGTGCTGAAAAAGACGACCATTACCAAGGAAGCGCTGCCGGCTTATCTTATTAATCCTGATGTTGAACTGTATGAGGATAAGGATGTTATTATCAGGGAAGAGAATACGGACATTGATTTTTTTAAACTTGTTCAAGGAGGCTTGTATGTTGTTAAAGGCGGAAAGAAAATTGCTGAAATTGTTCAACCGGGCGAATATTTCGGGGAAATGTCGGCAATTACAGGAGAACCCAGATCAGCATCCATTATATCCAAAGGGCGGGCAACTGTTAAACGGTTTCCGGGAGATAAATTGTTTGAGGTGATTGAAAAATATCCTGATGTGGCAAAACATCTGTTCAGCGTGCTTGCAGCAAGGCTGGACAGCAGCGACAAACGGTTCGTGAAGATGCTCAAGCAGATTAAACGCCCTCAACCCAAGTAGGCTGGTTGACCGATTATTGTTTAAAATACCGGTCCTTTTCACTGTATATGCAGCCACAATACTGCTGACGGTACATGCCAAGCCGTTTGGATTCTTCAATCCCGAATTTCCAGCCCTCCCTGAAATCCTGGTAGAAAAATTTTACATCATATTGCCTGGCAATAGCCTCTCCGGTTTTTCTAATGCGCTCATGGTTCTGGAATTTGCTGTACAATAGGGTGGTGGAAAAGGCGTCAAACTTTCCTTTTCTGGCGACACGTGCCGTTGCTTTGAGTCTGTCGTGGTAGCAGTACCTGCACCGGTCTTTTTCCCTGAAAACAACGGATTGAAGAAATTCCTCCATGTTGTAACCCTGTTGATAAATCACCCTCAATCCAATGCTATCGGAATAGTTTTTCAGGGTTTCTTCTCTTTTTTGGCACTCTTGAAATGGATGGATATTATGCCTATAAAAAAAACCCATTACATCCATGTCCATCTGCCGTAAAATTTTCACAGGATAGATAGAGCAGGGAGCGCAGCAGGTATGAAGCAATAGTTTCAATCTCTTTTCCCGAATATGGAGGTTCCGACTCTTACCATTGTAGATCCTTCTTCAATGGCCACTTTAAAATCATTGCTCATTCCCATGGACAAATGGTTCATGGCCACGTTTTTAAATTGATGTGCCATGATCTCTTTTTTTATGGCTGCCATTTTTTTAAAATAGATCCTGGCCTGTTCCGGGTCTGAAAAGTATGGCGGCATGCCCATCAATCCCTGTAATGATACATTTTCAAGCGCACTGATCTGATTTGCCAGTTCGACTGCCTCTTCTATGCCGGTTCCGGATTTCGTTTCTTCTTCACCAATATTGACCTGCAAAAGAATTTTTTGTATTTTGTTGATTTTTTTTGCCTGTTTATTGATTTGATTTGCCAGTTTCAATGTGTCAACCGTATGAATATACTCAAAATAATTTACTGCAAATTTAGCCTTATTGGATTGGAGATGCCCGATAAAATGCCAGCATGCACTGTCTTTTCCAATAACATCAATTTTTTCAATTGCTTCTTGAATATAATTTTCCCCCAGATGTGTTACCCCGGCTTTGATTGCTTCCATTATGCTTTCAACAGGTTTTCTTTTGCTGACGGCAATCAATTGAATGGTATCCGGCTGTCGGCCACAGGACATTGCGGTGTCAGCAATTTGTTGGTTGGTTTTTTTTATATTATCTTTTATGGATAACATGATGATTTAAGTCCTTAAAATTGAATGATATTAAGATGCATCAATGTTTCAACGACCTCGCAAACAGGCAACCCTACAACATTGGAATAGGAGCCTTTAATCTGCTTGACAAGAACTGCGCCAATTGCCTGTATACCATAAGCACCAGCCTTGTCAAACGGTTCACCTGTATTGACGTACCATTGAATTTCCTGATCGCTTAAATGTTTAAAATATACTTTTGTTTCAACACATTTTTTAATGATGGATCTTTTTTTCTGATGGATCAGACAAAACCCTGTATACACACTATGTTCGCGATTATTTAATTTGGTGAGCATATCAATGGCATCTGGTTTGGATTGAGGTTTGCCAAGAATCTGATTGTCAACGACAACAATGGTATCCGCTCCCAGGACCCAGGATTCAGGATATAAAAGGGAAGTGTCTTCTGCTTTTAAAAAGGAGAGTTCTTTTACATAATCTTCAGGTTTTTTGATTGAAACCGTTTCTTCATCAATGGTTGACACAGAGATTTCAATATTTATTCCAACCTGCTCAAGAAGCTCTTTTCTTCTCGGAGATCCGGATGCCAATATTATTTTTTCAGTATTGATTGATTTCATAGACCTCTTTTTATCAGAAATAGCTTAAAGTGACAATCTTATGGTTTTAAGCTTGCAAAATTTAAAAAAATGGTATAAAAAAATCAAGAATTACGCCTGGGTGGCGGAACTGGTAGACGCAAGGGACTTAAAATCCCTCGGAGATTATCTCTGTACGAGTTCAATTCTCGTCCCAGGTACCAGAAATATCAAGGGTTTAGCCAATTTTGGTTGAGCCCTTTTTGTTTTTGATATTAATCACTGTGCCTGGATTTGTGCCCGTCTGAGATTCGAGATTACCTGATTTGTCAAAATTGACAAATGCTCTTGAACAAGCAGATAATATTTATTTGCCGTAATACAAGGCAACCAGGTTCTTTCAGCAAAGAAGATTGACAGAAAAGTATTCTTTGATCGGAATCTAAAAGCGACAAGCAAAACAGATAAAACCAAAGCATATGAATCCTTTATGAGATACGGAAAAAACAAATATTTTTGGAACGAATATATTTTTGAAGGTTATGTCAATTATAAGGCTGATATGATAACGCTTGCAGGCTTTCTGAATATTCCATTAAGCATGTCTCATCCAGAAGAAAGCCAGAAAGAACGGGGAGATATATAAAAATGCAAACCATCAACAGAACCGCTATCACAATCATTCCCAAACAACCATATATAGATTGGGCGAATAGTTTTAAGGATGGTGTCGATTATGACAAACCTCATGCAACTACAATTCTAATCCCAGATAAATACGGTGAATTTGACTATGAAACATATCTAAAAAAAATATTCAAGCATGTTTTTGAAGAGCAACTTGAGTCCTGGATGGTTGATCCGGATGATTGGCCACTAAAAAGGACATATAAGGTATTTAAAGAATGGTTCAATGTCATTTGTTCAGATATGACATGGGACTATGGGGATGGAGATGTAGAGCATGACGATGTTTGAATTGAATAAGAAGCCTGAAATAAAATGTTAACCTAAGCGAGGACCGAATGGATCTGACACCTATATTCTTAATAACTATTTTATTTAAATTCTGGTACTTGATTCTCATTGCAATTGCAATTTTTTTTTTCAAAACACCTTTTTTTAAAGGATTCATTGGCGAAGTTATAATTAATGTAGCTTCAACTCTTTTTTTAGATAAGAAAAAATATCACTTGATCAAGAACGTGACGTTGCCCACAGAGGATGGAACAACTCAGATTGATCATATCATCGTCTCAAAATACGGTATTTTTGTTGTAGAAACAAAAAATATGAAGGGGTGGATTTTTGGAAGTGAGCGCCAGAAGATGTGGACCCAAAAAATATTTAAATATAATACCAAATTTCAAAATCCGCTGCACCAGAATTATAAACACGTCAAGACACTTCAAAATATGCTGAATATTGAACCGGAGAAAATTTTTTCCGTCATTGTTTTTGTAGGAGACTGTAAATTTAAAACTGCCATGCCTGCAAATGTAAATTATCCCAGGGGCTATATCAATTTTATAAAGTCAAAGAACAAAATCTTATTATCCAAAGCTGAAATTAAAGAAGCAATCAGGATAATTGAATTTGGAAGATTTGAACGATCATATAAAACACATCGTGAGCATGTAAGGCATGTTAAGCAGATTGTTGAAGAAAAACAGGGTGCAGTGACTTGTCCAAAGTGTGGGAATGTGATGATTTTAAGAACAGCAAAAAAAGGGCCAAATGCCGGAACACAGTTTTGGGGATGCTCAACATTCCCTAAATGCAGAGGAACTTTGAAATATTCAGCAACAGAGTCATAGTGTCATTTAAATTGTTGAATATTTGGTAAGAACGGTATTATGTAAGTTGTCATAACTGACAGATTCGTTGGAAAATCAGATCTATGCAGGAAATATTTTCCCGAAACAGTTTCTATTTAACTACTATATCTTGTGGCAGACTTTATCCAGAAAAATACAACCCTATGAATACAAGTCGTTCCCATTGAATTCTCCATACGATTACTGAAAAAAATTAAAAGATTCCACATTCTGAAAAGTCACAAAGAGGTCTGGTATTCTTAACAAGGAAAGGCCCGGTAAAAGTTAAGGATAGGATAATATAATCATAACTCTGAAAAACAGACTATTCAGATTTTTATATTATTTTTTATATGAAAAAACTTTTAACCTTCTGAAATTAAATATCTTTCATCTTTTGTTGTGGCAGATTGATCTGCCATGGCCGTTAGTAGAACAAAAAAGCAGAGTCATTTCTGACCCTGCTTTTATAATTCCGTTGTTATATTAGTCTATTTTTTTCTTCTGCTGACTCCTGCAAGACCTAAAAAACCAAAACTAAAAAGGAGCATTATTCCTGGTTCGGGGGCAAGTTGGTTGTCCAAAACTTCATATTCTATAAAATTTCATCAATCAATTGTGGGCTTGTTTTGTCATTACACCAACAGCCCATCTTTTTGAATCAATTTCAATCCATTTCACATCAAGTTTTCCATCAGACCGGCTACGGAAAAAGATCATTTCCTTTTCTCCTGGCAATGTAACCTGTAACTCATTTTTGACGAAATCCCCATTTAATCGAAAAACTTTTGGTTCCCAATTTCTCATTCCCGATGCAACCGCACAGACGACACGTGCAACATAGGCATCACCTTCTTGGCTGATTTCCTCAACTGCCAGTTTCATATCAGTTGTTTTATGTCTGTCAGTATTCCCGTACCAAACACCAGAGCATTCTTTAATAGCGTTTGGTATATCATCGGATGGCTCCATGATTTTTATATCTTGCGGCAAACTTGCCAGCATAGAACTTTGTGAAGGTCCTGAGATTATTTTATTCTGAAAATCAGGCCACTTTTTTGAATAAGGATTAGTAGCACTAACACATGCCGGGATTACAGAAAATAAAAACAAACACATCAGACTGACTTGAATCATTCCTGAATATTTTTTTTTCATTTGCTTCCTCCTTTAATTCTTAAAAAATTATTTTTTACAAAGTTTAGCAATCAAGTTGTCATTCGACTCTTGGCTTTCCGCTATTTTTTTTGTTCACACTTCTTTATAAAGCAAAGAATATGCCTACGTCTGATGTATCACACTTCAAAAGTTTTAATCGACTGTATTTACAAACAAATAGGCTATTTATCTCCATGAAAAATGTAATATTTAGGGAATATTTTTTCCTAAGGGTTTTCCCCTACTATTTTGTATAATATTTTGTTTTTTTTATAAAAATGCATATTGCGTACTATAACAAAAAGTTCATAGGTGAAAAAAAATTTTGAGAGAACGCTGTACGGCGTGTATGAGGGGGATAAAATGTTCTGAATGAAACTTGACTTGAGATTGGTCACAATTTCCTGGATTTTCTTTTTCTCTACAGTTGAATCAGCAGGGTATTTAATATTTCTTAAAATCAAGAATTCTTGCATTGTCCAGAAGATCTCTCCCAAAATTTGTTGCTTTTGTATATTTTTGATATCCTTTACAGTAAATCGTGGCATAGAGTTGCCATGATCGATAAAATCATCAATAAAGGGGAGGACATCATGAAAATTTCAAAAGCATTAAACCAATTCTTCAACTACCAAAAATTAAACGTTAAAAAAAAATACGCTCCGGAATTATGAGTTTATCCTGGGCAGATTTCAGGCCCATTTCGGTAATATCAATCTTTCATCTATAAGCTCTGATGACATTCAGGGATTTATGACCAAGGTCTCAGGAAACTCAAAACAGAACACCAAAAAATTAAGATTCACACTTCTCGCAGCATTTTTCAATTACATTAAAAATTCAATTGATCCAGCCTTTAAGAATCCTTGTGATAATCAAGCGCTTCGAAGACTTTTCAGGGCCGGAAAAAATATCCAGTTCAAAATTATTGAAAAAGATTTGGTTGATGAAATTATTTTCCGAACACAGAATCAAAGGAATCGTATTGTGCTTGAACTTATGGCCCGTGGTTGTATGAGGATCGGTGAAGTTTTGAATTTGACCCCAATTGATATTGAAGATCGAAAAGTGATTATCCAATCACCGAAAAGTGGAAGGGTTGCTGAAGTCGCCTTTTTGCCCCAGAAGGTAATAGACCGTATGAAAAAATATATTCGAGATGCTGAAATCAAATCGGAGGACCGGATTTTTCCAATAACCTATGCCGGGGCAAGATTGGTTGTAAAAAAAGCAGGAGAAATGGTGGACATTCAAATCCGGACACTTACTTGGTTTTTTGAATGTCTTCCTGTTTTTAAATTGAAATCCGCAATCCAAGCAATAATAGGGTTCCACATGTATTCTTTTTTTCTGTTGCCTGACTGATTTTTCTATGAAAGTCAGATGATGGGAAACATCTTTTTCCATAATTCCAACCGACTGAGAAATATCTCTCACCGTCAGGGGGCCTTTTTCAAGAAGACTTATAATTTCCTGCCTGATGGTTTGTTTTCTTTCATTACTCATACTGAATGATCTTTTAATTTTGTCCGTAGCGGATTGTAATTAAAAATTTGTAGAATTATAGAGCGGGCTATAATAAGGGTTGATTAAGTCTCTTGTGTTTTTCAATGTACTGTTTTACTCGGTGGTTTGGTTGAAAAATACCAAAATGGCCTTCACATAAAATATTTGCTTCCAAGCCCAGAAGTTTTTGCATTGACAATTGATAGTCCTGTAGGTCAGATAAAAAAATTTCATTGAAGGGGCCGTGTAGGTCTTGGCCGAACAATACCTTTTTCCCTTTTGATTCAACAAGAACAGATATCGAACCGGGTGTATGGCCAGGAGTATGGATGATCTGGAAATCGTAATTGCCGATTCTGAGGATAGTATCCGAGGTAAATTTTTGATACAATTTGACCGGTTCATATCTTACTCCGTACCAAGATGCTGCTGTCCGCCCATCATGATTCGGCTTTTCAATTGGAACGGCATCCAATTCATGGGCATAAAATTTAATATCGGACAATTCCCTACTTAACTGAGCACAGATACCAATATGGTCAATATGACAATGGGTCAGGATACAATGCTGGATATTTTCAAACAGTATTCCATGAGAATTAATCTGTCTGATCATATCAAGATTCATGCCTGCATCGATTAGGACCAATCCTTCATCGCTTTGTGTATCTACCATATAAACAGAACACTCATTGTCACCCACATGATAAATATTTTTAATGATTTGTTTCATTGATAAGCGAATAATAAATTTGTGATTTAGAGTCAAGCAAGAAAAAATCCTGCCAAGATTCTGTTGATGTTTACTTGCACTGAGCAACCCCGTTTTTCAGGAATATCCCAGTAAAGTATATTTTTGGTATTTGAAAGAATTCCAGCCCATGAATACTCTTATCTTAACACGGATAATTAATCATAACTGCGATCAAGCATGCAATTTTTTATGTTATCGGGTTGATTATCTGTTTGATGGATGAAATTTTCACCAACCACAAGATGTAGCACTTGTCTACAGTTTAAAAAAGGCCGGACTTTTAATAATAGTCCGGACTTTTAAATCCAGCCTTGGGACGGGGAACAAATAGACATAGTCCTTGCTTGAGTTATATCTTATAAGAATTTACAGCTTGGAATTATATTAATTTTTAGGTATAGATTAATCATAGGAAGCGTGCTTATCTTCTTGTTTCTAAATTAAAAAATAAAAGATGAAAAATGGAAAAAAATAAGAAAATCACAAATCTCATGATTAATAAAACTGATTTTTTAAAAGCTATTATGAGTGTCTTAGATATTGTTAACCCTAAAGAGTACGATATAGAAAAATTGAAACCGGGAGTATCTTGTGCAGGAGTTAGTTTGATAGGGAAAAATCTAAAGGGACGAGATTTGAGAAATATCAATTTTTCACAAGCTAATCTTAAATATGTAAATTTTGAAGGTGCGAATCTTGAAGGTGCAAATTTCCGAAATGCAGACTTGGGAGGTGCTAATTTAAAGTTTGCCAATCTTAAGTTTGCTGATATTGTAAATGCTTCATTTGTTTTATCGAACCTTCAAGGTGCAGATATTTCTTATACCGTTATAAAAAATAATGAATTTATTAGAGCTAATCTAACAGGGGTTGATTTTCGAAATGTTCAAATAATTTCTGCAAATTTTACTAAAGCAGATTTTGAAAGTTCTATTCTTATTGGGGTCAATTTGGCCACTTCCGAAATAAAAGATGCAAATTTTAAAAACACAACTTTGAAAAATATGATTATTTCCCAAGATCAAATCATATTTTTTCCTAAAAAATTAATTCAAAAATTCAATTTCAATTCCAACCCCGTTAGTTGGAACAAATTATCATAAGGAAATAATAATTCGTTCAATTGAATTTCTCCCAGAATATAAGCAAGCCGGTATGTCAATTTTGCATTATTTCTCCCAGATTCTCAGTCAAAAATATCCAGAAGAAAAAGTCAATATTAAAATCGAACAAGAAGACCTTAAAATCACAATGATAATTGAAACTGAGGATGGACAAAAAGAAAAGGTAGAGAAGGAGCTTGAAAAATATGGTCTCGTTGTTTTAGGAAAGGTTCAAGCAGAACAATACTGTGAAAAACCATTGGAAGCAATCGCTTTAAAACAAAAGCTTGAAATGGCTGCTATTGAGGTTAAGCACACTAAAGAGTTGATGCTCATTGAACGTAATCATTATGAAACACGTATAACATCATTGGAGGAAGTGGTTCATTCTATGCTAAAAAACAATGGACAAGTAAAAGCACAAGATATTAATATCAATATATCCAATGTAGGTTCACCTACAATAACTGACAACTCATCAAGGAATGTAACCATAACTAACAAAACTGAATTATGCAAAAGTGATAAAGATCAAATTTCGGACTTGATAGAAATACTTGAAAAAAATCTTTCCGAATTCAAAATTGGCCAAGACAATGAAAAGAAGGTTAGATCCTTTATTAAGTCTACAAAGAAAAATCTTGAAAAAGAAAAACCAGATTTTTTTGGGCTAAAAGACAATATGAACTCAATTAACAATCTATTACAGGGGGCCACCGGAAGTTTGATTGCTTCGGGATTATTACCACAGATACAAAATATCATTTCAAGTATATTTAATTGATGCGAAACGATAAGTAATCCTTCTAATTTAAAAACGAGTTGATTTGATTCATATTGGTACCATAATTTGTAGAGGTTCATTTTCCTCAAAAATATTATCCCATTACAATATTTGGTGGTTGAATTTTTAATAACCTGCGGCAATATAATATTTTAAAAATTGGGGCCTAAGAAATTTATCTTTCCAGACCGAATTTTAATGGGCAAAACACTTCTGGCTATTGTCTGCGCTTTTCAGAGTTTGAAAAAAGCCCCAGACTTTCCCTGTTATGCCGGGCTTTATTCAGAAACAATCCAACCACAGCATATGGTCCAATGTTTTTTTCCATCCCAAACCCCAAAAATAAATTAAGTTATGTATTTAGTTGATTTTTATTATTGCTTTAAATACGGTCAGAAAAATAAATCTATTTGAATTGTAAATAATCAGATCAAAGGAATGAACATGAATTCTCACAAAATGAAATTATGCGGTACGTTCGTTGTCTGGCTATCATGTTTTAGCACACCCTTTATTTTTCTTCTTGGGCTTGTATTAGGTGTTTTTATTGACCTTTATTTTGTTGCAGGGAGCCAATCGCCATGGGTGCTTACAATAGATATTGTAACATCTTTTGTACTTTTTCTTACTTTAATAGTGGTAGGAATTTATACTCACTTTTCCAAAGTTCAAAAGGATCAATTAATCAGACAAATACAATTATCAATCATGCCATCTCTGCTATTTATTACTGAGCCGAACAAAGATGATCAAAGTAGAAAAATTAAAAGTGTTCACAATGTTGGCAATGGGATTGCAATAAGCGTTAATATAACAATCAGACCGAAAGACGGTCCAGTGGTGATATTAAAAGTTGATAAGATAGCTCCGAACGAAGTTATCAAATTAATTAAGTTTGAGGAACGTACAAAAGAAAGGGGTTGGCATGAGCTAAAAACAGAAAATATAGAACTACTTGAAACAACAAGCGTTGAGTTTGAATTTTTTAATATTGAAGGGACCCGGTATGGCCAAGAATATATGCACCAAGACAGAAAACACAATCACGGTTTTGTATTTTTAAAAAATTGATTTAATGTCATTTTTTAAATCAAGTTAATAATATAATTATCGCCTTGAAGAGGATTCCAAAAATCCTGTGGACTATCCCTGTCACTCCGGGCTTTTTGGCAGCACATCCAACACAATATTTTAATCCAAATTGAATATCCCTGCCCTTGCTATGGTCTGTCAATTGAAAAAATAGCTCATGCTCTGTAAAATATTCGATAGAGGCATCTTCCCAGGCGAAATCCAATTTTTTATCAAAGGAGAGCATCATGAAAACATCAAATGCAATCGACACTTTTCTTGACTATCAAAGAGTGAATTCAAAAAAAACACTATTCGAAATTATCTCTATTTCCTGACACGTTTCAAAGATGAATATGGAAAATATGAAATATCAGAAATCACATCCGAAGATGTTATGAGTTTTTTGACCAAGGTTACTGACGGTAAAAAACAATCAACGAAAAAACTCAAATTTTCCTTACTCAGGTCATTCTTCAACTTTATAGAGATAATCACAACGTGTTTCCATTTGGATACACCCGGGCCCGTGAAATAGTTCAAAATGCAGGAAAAATGATAAATGTGAATTTGAACCCCCACGACCTTAGACGACATGCCGCTACTTATGCAAGCAGATCTGGGGTACCCATTGAAATCGTGTCGAAAATAATTCTACGCCATGCAAATCTATCAACCACTCAGCGGTATCTTGGAAAAGTCAGTGATACAGAAGCTATTCATTGGATTGATAATCTTTACAGATAAAATTATAGGGGATTGGTATAAAACCGATCCCTTTTCTATCAGTAATTATGCTGGTTGGATACCATTTAAAAATATTGATTGAAAATGAGAGTTTGAATTTGACAGTACAGGCTCACTCAAATATAGTGAGAATATATTTGTTATCAGAAGGATTCAAATGAGCAAGTCTATTTCCAAAAATGAAATTATCAATATAATTAGAGCTGAAAAATCTTTTTTACAAGAAAATTTTGGGGTTCTTACTATTGGTCTATTCGGTTCTTATGCCAAGAACAAACAAACCCCTGACAGTGATATTGATTTTTTGGTTGAATTTGCAGAACCTCGTTTTGAATGGGTCGCCGGTCTAAATTCATATATGGAAAAAAAATTTGGCCGGAAAATTGAGATAGTCAGAAAGCGCAATATGGGAGAAAGCCGCTTTTTGAAACGCATTGAACAGGAAATTATTTATGCCTGATAAAATTATTTCTGAAAATATGTTTCTGATTTTCAAATCAATAGAGTTGATCCTTAACCGATTCGAAGATATCCGCAAACCGGATGATTTTGTTCTTGATGATAACGGGGTTACTATTCTTGATTCCATTGCCATGCGGTTGCAGGTCGTTGGTGAGCTGCTAAAAAAAATTAAAAAAGCAGACAACTCTTTTTTAAAAAATTACGATGAGATCAATTGGGAAAATATCATGAGATTGCGTGATATCGTTTCCCATCATTATGAAAAAGTTGATCATGAAATCATATATGATATTTGCCAAAATCATCTTCCGCTATTAAAAAAAACGATTCAAAAAATGCTTAAATAAATTTCGTTTATTTCACTCAAAAATAATTATCCAACGGGTAACCGCTAAAAGTTGCTCATAATACTATTTGTATTGTGGGTTTTCTCCAAAATTTGACTAACCACAAGATGTTGTATCAGAGATCAAATTCTGTTAATCTGGAAATTATGAATACAAGTTTTAACTGGGCGGTTTCTGAGTGTCCACCACCAATAACAAAAGAGGTCAACGCCTTGGATTAAGGGATTACAGCGATCATGTGCAGATATTGGCCGTATTTAATTTTCAAAAAATCCTGTGATCCTGATACGGACATTTTTGTTTTTAAACAATTGGAGAAATACAATGGCTGAAAAAATCAGCTATGAAGAACTTGCTCAAAAGGTTGAGGCTTTAGAATTTGAAATTGCTCAACTCAGACAGAATGAAATCTCCCTGAAGGAATCCTCCAGAAGATACCGAAAACTGCTGGATTTTGTCCCTTACCCCATGGCGGTATTCTCTTTAAAAGGGCGTGTTTCATATCTAAACCCTGCATTCACAGATGTCTTTGGCTGGACCCTTGAAGAAATGGAAGGTGAAAAAATGCCTTTTGTACCCACACACCTTCAAGAGGAAACATCAGAAAAAATCAAAGAACTTTTTGATCAGCGGATTGTACCACGGTATGAAACCAAACGCCTTACAAAAGATGGACGTCTCATTGACGTGGTCACACGGGGGGAAGTGTTTTCAAAATCTGAAATGGGATTATCCGGCGAACTGCTCATCCTCCGGGATATTGCAAATGAGAAGCGGTTTGCCAAGAACAATGAGGCCATGCTGAAAATCAGCATGGCCCTTCCGGAATACACGGATCTTGAGGATCTTTTGGATTATATCAGCAGTGAAATCAAGCGGCTTTTAGATACAAAGGGAGCGCTTGTCATTTTATTGGACGAAGAAAAACAGGAATTCTTCTTCCAGGGTGCGGCGTATGATGATACCGCGACCCTGAAGCGAATAAAGGAAATCCGTTTCTCCATCCATGACCTGGCATCCGGCAATGTCATCAAGACGGGTGAGCCGCTGATAGTCAATGATACCTCCAGGGACCTGCATATTTATCCCAGTCGGGATATGAAGTTTGGGCATGATTTTAAAAATTATGTGATCGTGCCCATCAAAAGCAATGATAGGAGAATCGGTGTATTGGCTGCTTATAATAAGACTGTGGGCATATTTGAACATACGGATGTGGAATTACTGGAAACAATTGCCGGTACGGTGGCCCTTTCCATTGAAAACGCCCGTTTTTCAGAAGAACTCAAAAAAGCATACCGGGAATTGTCCAGCCTGGACCGGGCAAAAGACAAGGCCATCAATCATCTTTCCCATGAGTTGAAAACACCCATTTCCATCTTCAGCGGTACACTGAGTATTCTGAAAAAAAAATTGGCCGCCCTTCCTGAAAACACGTGGGAACCGACCATGGCCAGGGCACAGAGAAACATGGACCGTATCCGGAAGCTTCAAAGCGAGGTGGATGACATCATACAGGAGAAAAAATTTGAAACCTACAATTTTCTTTCATTTATTGTTGACCAATGTACAGACCTGCTTGAAACGGTTATTGAAGATGAAATAGGGAATACTACCCTGATTGAAAGGGTCAGACACCGTATTAAAGATATCTTTGATACCAGGGAAACAGAACCGGAATACATCTATCTGGATGCATATACCCAAGAAAGGGTCAATCACCTGAAACCCCTCTTTCCTCACCGCCGGCTGGAACTCAACTGCATTGTGGATTCGGTCCCGGCCGTTCACATGCCAAAAGACCTGTTACAAAAAGTCATTGACGGATTGGTTAGAAATGCTGTTGAAAATACCCCTGATCATGGAAAGGTTGATGTCATAGTACAAAAACAGGGGGAAGATGTCGTATTGGTGGTCAAGGATTTTGGAGTGGGCATTACTCAAGAACACCGGAAAAAAATTTTTGAAGGTTTTTTTTCAACTCAGGAAACTGCAAGCTATTCTTCAAAAGCACCTTTTGATTTTAATGCCGGAGGCAGGGGAGCAGACCTTTTACGGATGAAAATATTTTCAAAACGGTATGATTTCAGCATTCATGTGTCCTCTTTAAGGTGCCGATTTATCCCAAAAGTTTCAGATGTCTGCCCGGGAAATATACTTGAATGCGACTTCTGCACAGAAAAAAAGGATTGTTTTCATTCCGGGGGATCTGAATTTTCACTGGTTTTCAAGACGGTTTCAAATTGATTTTTTTATCCTTGATCCTACCCAAAGCTTAAAACCATTGAATTGCCTTGTCAGCTTATATAACGAGCTGAAAGGCATGGCAACGACAATAAAATGACTGTGACTGGAATGTTGCTTGAAGCTTTGGATAATTTTTTGCAAAAGCAAAGATAATTATCTGACTATCAATCAAGTGGTATAGATAGTGTCCGAAATTAATATACCTTGAGTTTTCAAACTAAAAAGTTTAAATATTCACGCTAAAAATGAATTGGAAGATTGGTTAAGTTTGTACCCATGTTGTGCCTAAATTGTGCCCGTCAAGGTCAAATATTTACAGACGGTTCCAAACAAAACCAAAAATAGAATATGAAAATGACTGTTATCTAAGGATTTGAAAAAAAGAACAATGTTAAATAATACTCATAAGGACTTAAAATTTCTCGAAGATAATCTCTGTACAAGTTCAATCCTCGTCCCAGATACCAGGAAAATAGTAAATAATTTTGGTCAAATCAGGTACAAACCCTTTTTACTTTTAATAGTAATACTTTGAGAACAAATATTTCTTGAGTTTTTCGATCAAACAGCGTAGATAGATTTCATCTGAAACCCTTATTTAAATCATTATAAAGTTAAGTATTTTATGGATAAAATTCAAATTACCGGCGGCAGACAGCTTCATGGCGAAGTTAATATCAGCGGGGCTAAAAATGCAGCTCTTCCTTTGATTGCTTCAAGCATTCTGGTGAATGGCAAAACCTGTTTTTCCAATGTTCCCAATCTGATGGATATTACCAGTATCCGACAACTTTTGGAGGATTTGGGTGCATCATGCAAGGCATCAAACAATTGCCTTGAAGTGGATGGGTCTTTAATTAATAAAATTGAAGCCGAGTATGATCTGGTTCGAAAAATGAGGGCTTCCATTCTTGTATTAGGGCCCTTGGTGGCAAGATTCGGTCATGCAAAGGTATCGCTGCCCGGAGGCTGTGCCATTGGTGCCCGGCCTGTGGATATGCATCTGTCAGGGCTTGAAGCTCTGGGTGCCGTCATCAGTATTGATCACGGCTATATTGAAGCAAAAGCAAACCGACTGATCGGTAATGAGATATATTTTGATATGCCTACTGTAACGGGTACTGAAAATTTAATGATGGCGGCAACCCTGGCAAAAGGGACCACAGAACTGAGAAATGCGGCCCGTGAACCGGAGATTGTAGCCCTTGCCGATGCCTTGAATCTGATGGGGGCAAAAATAAACGGAGCTGGTACGCCTATAATTACCATAGAAGGGGTGAAAAATCTTTCTTCTGCAGATATCAGCATCATTCCAGACAGAATTGAAACCGGTACTTTTATGGTTGCAGCAGCAGCAACAGGCGGTGATGTTCTTATTAAAGGGTGTAATCCAGATCACATTGGCGGGATCATCAACAAATTAAAAGCAACAGGTACAAGCATTGAAACCTTTTCAGGCAGCATCCGGGTCATTGGGAATAAACCCATAAAAAGTGTTGATATTAAAACTTTGCCATATCCAGGATTTCCAACCGATATGCAGGCGCAGTTCATGGCTTTGATGACTGTTGCAGACGGAAGAAGTATGATTCATGAATCCATTTTTGAGAACAGGTTTGTTCATGCCAATGAATTGCTTCGAATGGGGGCAAAGATTTCCATATCAAACGGTAACATTGCCATGGTCAAGGGAGTTGAAAATCTCCAAGCCGCTCCCGTTATGGCGTCGGATTTAAGGGCCAGCGCCTCCCTTGTTATTGCAGGACTTGTTGCGGAAGGTACAACGGTTATTTCAAGGGTCTATCATATGGACAGGGGATATGAAAATATTGAAAAAAAATTTTCATTGCTGGGTGCGGATATAAAACGAATCAAGTAAGCATTTAAAAAATAAGGAAAAATGATGGGAAAGCATTTTTCAAACCTTTAAAATTTTTAAAACCAGCTGTTTTTTTTGTCTTTCTTTCACTGATGGCAGGGATTCTCTCCGGAAACACTTTTCCTGATCATAAAGTCATTGCTTTCTGGGCTGTTTGCTCTTTCTCTGTCATTATTTTTCCAGCATTTTATTTTAATAAAAAATTGGTTTTCCTTTTCATTCTTGGGTTGATTTTTTGGTCCGGGTATCTTTTGATTCAGATCAAATTAATCCCTGATCTGCCCTCTAATCATATTTGCAATTATCTGGATTCAAAAAAAATTCTTATTACCGGCAAAGTTGTTTCTTTTGCAAAACATTATGAAAAAAAATATACGGTCACCCTTCTTTGCCGGACAATAGAGACGAAAAATAATATAAAGCAAAAAGTCACAGGCAAGATTAATCTGAACATATACGGATATGCTGAAAAAGGTCCGGATAAAAAAGGTCAGAATGAAAAAATTCCGGGGTATGGCGATATTCTTCTGTTTAAATCCTCCATTAAATCTATTCGAAATTTTATGAATCCAGGCGCGTTTGATTATGAGAAATTTTTAAAACTAAAGGCAATATATGGTACTGCCTATACTTACCAGGAAAAAATCAAGATCCTGACACGCCCGGATCAGGTCGGTTTTTTTTTACGATTGATCCGGAAAATAGAAAGACTCAGGACCAATTATTATTATTTTATATTGAATCATACGAACCGGTCCAACCCTGGAAAAATATTGGCTTCGCTGGTTACAGGAAAAAAAGAAATTCTTTGTACTGACGTGCGGGATCTGTTTTCAAAAGCCGGTATCAGTCATCTTTTAGCCATTTCAGGACTTCATTTGTCCATTGTCGGAACCCTGTTTTTTTATTGTTTTTATCAATGTTTATCTGTCATGCCCGCGCTTTTAATTTCAGGGAGATCTAAAAAACTTGCAGGCATATTAACCCTTGTTCCGTTAATGGGGTATGCTATTTTTTCAGGATTTTCTCCATCCACTCAAAGAGCCTTCTTAATGATAAGTGTTTTGTTGATTTCATTTGTTTGTGAAAAAGAAAAAGATATTATTTCAAGCCTTTCGGTCGCAGGAATTCTCATCTTATTAATGGATTCTTCAGCCCTTTTTTCCATATCATTTCAATTATCGTTTATTGCCGTTACCTTTATTATTTGTGGTGTTTCTCTTTTAAAAAAAAATATATTGTTTAAAAAAAAGTCATTTGTTTTAAAACAAAATTTGTTTGCCAAGATGGGGTTAATGGTATGCGTGAGTTTTTTTGCCGGTTTGGGAACATTACCATTGACAGCCCATTATTTTAATATGGCTTCCAGTATTTCACTTCTATCCAATTTAATATTTATACCGGTTATAGGATTTATTGTATTGCCCCTGGGGCTAACTTCTCTGGTCTGCTTTCCTTATCTTCCGTCATTTGCTGTTTTTATTATCCATGTGTGCAGCACGCTTGTTTCTTTCTCCATCACAGCGTGTGAATGGCTTGTGCGCATTCCTTTTTCATGGTCAAGGACAATCACCTTTCAATGGAGTGAAATTGCGGCAATCTACCTGGGTATTATTTCAGTGTTTTTCCTGTTAAAAGGGCATAGAAAATCACCTGTCGTGCTGCTTGTCTTAAGTGTTGTATTGGTGATGGCTAATGCTTCAAATGTCAGTTTGAAAAAACCAGTCCCTGAAAATTTAACAATTACAATCATTGATGTGGGGCAGGGCAACAGTGCCCTTATTCAAACATTGAATGGTAAAAATATTTTAGTGGATGGTGGCGGATTTTCCGACATATCCTCATTTGATACTGGAAGATTTATTGTTGCGCCTTTTTTATGGCAAAAAAGAATCCGTTCTCTATATTCTGTTATTTTAACTCATCCTGATTCCGACCATTTAAATGGGCTTGTCTTTATCTTGCAGAACTTTCAGGTAGATACCTTGATTAAAAACTCAGACAAAAGAAATTCGAAAAAATATACAGACTTGATCAACACTTGCAAAGAACGCAATATAAGAATATTTAATCCTTTAACACAGGGTAAATATTTGGATTTCGGTACTGCCCGGTTTATTTTTTATGGGTCATTTCAAGAGAGGTTTTCAGATGATTTTAATAATAATTCTCTTGTTTTCAAAATAGCATACAACAATTTTTCAATGCTGTTTCCAGGCGATATTTTATTGCAAAGGGAAAAAAGGTTAAGCATGCACAATGAGCTTGATCTCCATTCAGATATCCTGTTGTCACCCCATCATGGAAGTTCCACATCAAGCAGTAAAATTTTCCTTGATAAAGTACACCCCAAGAGTGTAATAATATCCTGCGGCCGGAACAATAAATATGGTTTTCCTCATTCCATGGTTTTAAAACGATATGAGAAACAAGGAATAGGCATTTTTAGAACCGATGAAGACGGCGCGATCTTCATATCAAGTAATGGTAAAGATCATAACATAAAAACCTATAAAGGCAGATAAAAAATGTATTATATATATTTTTCATATGTGGCAATTATTGCCTCGTTAATGCTCTATGAGTGTTATCATAAAAATCAACCCAAATGGTGGGCCCTCATTGTTTTGTTTGCCCCTGTTACGACCCCTTATTTTATTTTTAAATCCCGTAAAAAATCCGGAGTTATTCTTTTTATGGTTTTTTTATTGACGTTTTCAGCAGTAGCAGGCGCTGAATTTTTTCTTTATTCAAATTATATGGAAAAAAACAAATATTCACACCTGCCTCCTGTGACACAGCAAATGCTCCATCTTTGCGAAGAATTAAAAATAAGTACCATAACACTTGATAATGCCTTGGGAGAACTGGAAAATCTCAGTAAGGTTGAATCCAGAATAAATGAGATTCGAACTACAATTGAATTTATTGATCAACTTAGACTCATAATGATTGAAAATCAAGATGACATAAACCGACTTTCGGCATATGTATCTGATTATGAAAGTTTTTTTAACAGAAAAGAATTTGAATGGGTGTTTAATATTCAAAAATTTTATACTAACAGAACCGTTATCCAGCACTATAAAAGTCTACAAAAATATCTGGATAATTTTGTAGACTTATTGAAATACACCCATGTCAATTTTTATAATATTACAGAGTATAAAAGCTCACAGCATCTTAAAAATTACGATCAGTATTATTTAAGATATCGCAGGGCAGTTGATGCACACAACCGATTTAATGTTAAACGAATGAATTTTCAAAATTCAATTTTAAAAAAATATCCTGAAATCAAACCCTATCTTCCTGGTGAACGTCAGACAGATACTTTCAGATTATGGGAATAACTGCCACGGGCAGACCTGGTATTTTTAGTTGGTTTGCCCACAATACCCTAAAGGGCAGAAACCAAATCATGAAAGCTGCTGTTTGGATTTTTGAAAATTTTCATACGAATGCTTTTTTTCTGAATTTTTGAGAAACGGTAGTATCACCTTGTTTTTTTTGCCTCCTGAAACATCATAGGTGATACTTACAATGGGTATGTTAATTTTTGCTTCAAGTTTTTGAGCCATTGCCTCTGTAATGAGTCCTGCACAACAGAATGCAGGATTAGTTTGAACCAGCAGTTTTAAGTCAGGGTGTTCGTTGATGATGTGGTGAATTTTTAAAATATTATCCATGGATTCACCGGTATGTTCCTGGAGAATGCCGTATTCGGAAAGGATATTCTCATAAGATCCTTTTACCTCAAACGCAGATTTACTCAAAATCGGTTCAAAATATTTATAATATTTTTTTTCCATTGCCTGCATGGCTACAAAAAGGGATTTGTTTGAAAAAAGGCTTAAATATTTTCCTTCTTTAAACCATTTTTTAAAATAAGAATTGGCAATAATTTTGATATATTTGTAATAAGGTGTGGTAATGACTTCGCCCCCATTGTCTTCAATAAAATGAACCAAATCTTGATTAATTGTATCATTATCCCTCACATAAAGATCACCGAAAATACCTACTTTGGGCCTATATTTTGTTTTTGTTTCAATATCTGAAAACGGCTTGATTGCATTTTTTAATGCATTTTCCTTGGGTTCGCCCATTTCAAAGGCATTGCACAAGATTTTCAAGGCATTGTCAAGCGCCTGGTCTGTTTGGCCCCGATGGATTTCATAGGGCCTGATTTTACAACCAATACTTCTTAGCAACCCGCCAAACATATAGGCAAAATATGCATTTGTAGCTGCTTTTAAAGAGATATCAAATAACGATAGCTGGCCTTTATAAATTTCAGAATTTTCAAATCCATTACCGTTTTTTTTAAGAATTGTTTGAATGTGATAGGGGTACATTTTGATGTTGCAGGCAATTTCCGAAGGATTTAACCATAATACACAATTTGACGGATCAAGATTGTTTTTTTCAACCGTATGAATAAATCCCGCTGCCAAAGCATTTAAAGGAAGACATTGACCGGTATTGGTCAGCATGCTTTTTTTCAAAGTTTCAGGAGTCTCTTCCATTAAAAGCGCCTGAAGTCCTTCGTTTTTTAATATGGATACAATCAGGCTGCCTGAATAAGAATCCCAATTGGGATAAATAATTGTTTTGTTGTTTATCTTTGATAAAAATTTCGGATGCAGATGGGACAGGTCTTGTTTTTGGTTTTCTTTTGCTTTTGATGTTAAATTGTTGTGGTTTTTAAATGCATTGACGGCTGCTTCAACTCTTGTCTCATAACCAACACTTGAGTCATGTTCGTCAAGCTCCAATACAAGATAGGGCTTGTTGTGGGTTTCCATGATTTTTTTGAAATACTGGATACCGAAAGAATCAGGGGCACACTTGAATGAACTGATATAGACAGGATAAAGATGCTCAGTATTTGCCGTCATATATGCAGCCTTGAGAATTTGTGCAACATAATTCCAGTGAATTTCTGTTAACAAAGGGTCTATGTTTGAAAAATCATGAGTTTCAAAATCAAGCATATCCTGAAAAAAGGTTTTAACTCCCAGATTTTCAAAAAGCTTTGGGATATTGTTGTTCATATTATTGTCCAAAATAGTGTAGGGCCTTCCTAAGAGGACAATATTGATATCAGGGCCTTTGGATTTATATTGCCGATAAATGTTTTTTTTGTTTGACTGACACTTTTTTTTAAATTCCACTGCATTGTCATATGCGTTTGAGATATCAAAGAATGAAAACCCGGCAGATATGTTTTTTAAAGACTTGTATAATTCCAGCTTGGTATGAAAATTGGTATACAGATATCTGACAACAGGTGATATTATCTTTTTTTGATCAAAATCTGAAAGACATGATATCACAGATGGACTGAACTGAGTGTAGTAACAATGCTGCCTGCGTCTTTGCTGTTTGCGTATGTTTTTTTCATCAGGTTTTTCTTCAAAATAAAATGGCAGAAAAATGTAATCAGCCATATCCATCAGATACTTGATATGACCATGCAGAGCAACGACCGGCGCACAAAACTCTGCTGTTGTAAAATTTTTCCCGAATTTTACGGGGTGTGTAAGCTTTGAGCTTGTTACGGTTTTAATTCCCAGCCTGGAAAAAAAGTGGCTCCAAAAATCAATGTCTTCAAAAAGGTGAAGTGCTTTGGGAATACCCATGATAAAATCGTGCTTAACAGCTGTTTTTTTGTAATTTGGAATGGCTTGTTTCTTTAGTTTCAACAGATCATGGGTGTTTTGCTTTGGAATCATTTTATTTGTCTGGTAATCTCTGCCACACAAAAAACCATATGCAAGTGTTTCATCACCAATGTCAGCGATGGTCAGTTTGCAATGATTGGTGCAGATTTCACAAGTTTCCCGGCGGATCGGAATCTCTTGTTTCCAAAGTTGAAATCCCCTGAAACAGGATTTTTTGATCTGTTTTTCTTTTAATAATAATGCAACTCCAAGCGCACCTGTCAAATGACAATATGTTGATACATGGATAGGCTTGTTTAATTTTTGTTCAAATGCCGCAACCAGCGCCTTGTTTTTGGCAGTTGCCCCTTGAAAAAGAATACAATTTCCGATTTGGGCGATATTGGCTACTTTTGTCAGATAATTATCTCTTACAGCATGTAAAACCGAGGCCAGGATTTCATTTTTCTGATATCCAAGGGCAAAATAATAATTGATATCTCTTTCCATAAAAACCGTACATCTGTCACTGGTCACAGGCGACACAACCCCTTCTGCACGCTTGGAATACTCTGATAAGGGGCACTCAAGTTTTAAAGCCTGTTCTTCTATAAAGCTGCCTGTTCCTGCAGCACATACTGTATTCATGACAGAGGAGGTGACCATGCCGTTTTTAAGCAGGGTAAATTTTGCATCCTGTCCCCCGATTTCAATAATGGTGTCTACGTTTTTATTTAAATTAACGGCTGCTCTTGCATGGGCGGTAATTTCATCGGGTTCAATATCAGCACCTATGATTTTGCCACTGATTCGTCGACCGGAGCCTGTAGTTCCACACCCAATAATGGTCATTTCGATTCCATATGTCTTAAAAAACAAGTCATGGGCTTTGAAGATTTTTTGAACTGCCATCACAGGTCTTGATGCGGTTTTTGTATAAAACCCGACAATAGGTATTCCATCTTGATTGATCAGTATGCTCTTTGTGCTTGTTGATCCTACATCCAGGCCCAGATATCCATTTGCTGTGTCTATTTTGGCTGGATTTTGATAAATATCGGCTTCCACATCGTCATGAACATAGGAGGAAAAACAGTTAAAATCCGGATATTGTGAAAGCGAAAGCAAAAGAGCAGGATATAAAAGAATTTTTTCTTTTTTTGATGAAATAAAAAAATCTTTAATTGACGCAAAGTTTTTTTGCTTGATTTGTTTTTGATTGCGCATGTCATCCAGAAGACACAGCGCAGCACCCATTGCGCCATAAAAAACTGCTTTTGAATCAATGATAAATTTGTGACCGGTAATTTTTTCAAGATGATTTTTAACAGATATGTTTTGCGAAACACCACCGCAAAAAATAATTTTTTCACCTACATGTAGATCGTTAAAAAGGGTGTTGGAGATATTTTTTGCAAGACCATGGCACAGACCGTCACAGATTTGTTCAATATCATAACCTTCCTGTTGGGCATGGATAAGATCTGTTTTGGCAAATACTGCACAGCGGGTAGCAATAGAAGGAATTTTATTTGAATTTAAAAGGGCTTTTTGGCTCAGTTCCCGGGAGCCGCCCAACAGGTTTAATCTTCGGGCCTGCTGATCAAGAAAACTTCCCGTGCCGGCAGCACAGGAGGTGTTGTGTTTTGTGCCAATATAAGTATGCCCTCCGTCAAATCTGCTCAATGAAAATTTTTCACCGCCAATGTGTAAAACAGCGTCAAGTTTTTTATGATAATATCGAGCAGTCTGTATAAGGGTCAATTGTTCATCATAAGACCGGGTTGCATCAATAAAGGAAGGAGTTTCGTCGGTAACTGCAATATTATGTATATGGCTTATATCAATTTTTTCAATCAAGTTTGAAAGGCATTGTTTTACTTCTCCATGATGATGACATGTGCCGGTATGGATGCAATTTCCTTCCCGGTTTATCACGACAATATGAACAGACACAGAACCCACATCAATGCCGAGAATATGTGATGAAAATTTCATTATTCCAATTTTTCCTTTACCTGATTCTATAATTTAAAAACCCTTTAAAGCATCCATCAATCCATGAAATAAATCGGGAATGATTTATGTGATTTTCTGGGCCATATGCTTAAATGTCCTGTATCGGTTTTACGGTATGAATTTTTATATATTATAAGCATTGTATGCGTATTGGTTTTTTATATATGTGTCAATCTTTATTGATAAAACTTGCTTTATAAAATTGCATATGCTTAGAGAATAATTTCACTATCACAGCTATCTTCTTGAATTTTTAAACCTTAGAAGATATATAAATGTCGTGTCCGTAACTTCTAATGGCAGACTTGGTCTTTCACCTTGGTTTGCCCACAACAAAACATGAAAGTTGCTGTTTGGATTTTTTAAGACTTTCATATAAAATCAATAAGATAAAAAAGGAACTTATGCTCATAATGAAAAAAAAATATTCTTTTTCCATATTAACCTCTATTTTATTTGTTTTTATCTTGATTTCCAGTGGATTTGCTCAGAGCAACCAAGAGATATCAGTTGTTTTGCCGTATGATTCTATTTTTGTTGCTTCCAGACAAATCAATGAAACAAATAAAGATAACAGTATTTTTTTTGCTCAAATCAACCAATCCATACAAGAAGAGGATGACCTGGATGAATTGTTTCTTGAGGATTATGATAATAGAGAAGAACCTCAATCAATTGCCGATCCATTGTATTATTTTAATTACACGATGTATGCATTAAATGATATTCTATATTTTGCAGCAATAAAACCACTTGCTTCAGCCTATAAAGCCATTACACCCAATTTGGTGCGCAAAGGGGTGAAAAATTTTTTCCATAACCTTGTTTTTCCGGTCCGGTTTGTCAATAATGTTTTGCAAGGCAAAATAAAGAAAGCAGGAACTGAATTTGATATTTTTTTAGTCAATTCAACCTTTGGTGTTTTAGGCTTTGGCCAGGTCGCCCAGAACAAATTCAATCTGCGCACATCAGATGAAGACCTGGGCCAGTCACTTGGTTACTATTCTATTGGCAATGGATGTTATCTGATGCTTCCCGTATTAGGTCCATCAACCATCAGGGATGCGCTCGGTCGTGTTGGAGATTCTTTTTTAACCCCAATTGATTATTTAGATCCATGGGAACTTTCCTGGGGCCTTAAAGCCTATGATAGAATTAACGAAACCTCTTTTCATATTGGAGATTATGAGGCGTTAAAGAAAGCAGCTCTTGATCCCTATGCCGCCATAAGGGATGCCTATATTCAGCATCGGCAAGAAAAAATAAAAAATTGAATTAAATATTTTTAAACAGGTCACAGCGTCTGTTTGGTAGAAAATATTTCATTTTATGGGACCTGGTCTTGTTTAAAAGCTCTTTTTCTATCCGGATCATATGGATACCTTCAGCGCCATCAATTGATTTATATATGACGTTTCCATCCGGCCCGATCAACAAGCTTATCCCCGGGAACAACAAACCCTTGGTGTTGTCACCGGTTTGATTGCATGCGGCAATATACAGGCCGTTATCAAATGCCCTGGCCCTTAGATGACGAAGCCAGGAATCGTATTTTTCCTGTGAGCTGCCTCTGGGTGAAGCATGGGGAATAAAAATTATGTCTGCCTTTTTTAAAGCCATGGCCAGTGATAATTCCGGAAAATGGGCATCATAACAAAGTTGAACACCGAAATTAAGCCCTTGTGATTTAAACACTGAAATTTTATTTCCAGGTGTGAAGTATTTTTTTTCAAACGGTGAAGTATGAATTTTTCTATAACATTCAAATGATCCTGAAGGTTTGAACACCAGATGAGAAGCATATATTTTTTTGTCAGGTGTCTTTTCTGCCAAACCAACCAGGATAGTAATTTTTAAATCTTGGGCCATGTTTAAAAACAAGGTCACAATATCTTTACTTATGGGTTGGCAAATGGAAACAATGTCAGGGCCTGAAACATATCCGGTAAGATTCATCTCTGGAAAAACAATGATATCAGCACCTTGCAGGGCGGCTGATGATATAAAGGAAAGGCTTGATTCAAGATTTTTTTTAAAATTTCCGGCAATACAGTTTTGAACTATAAGAGCCGCTTTAACAGACCTCATAATTTAAAATTGGCACTGATTTTGAAAACTCGTGTCGCAGGCAGATTCAATATGGTCTCAACACCGGTTGCCTTGCTGATTTCTTTTAAATTATTCTCGATTATTTCAACTGAAGGCGCAATAAATGTAAACCAGATATTAAAGGTATGATCCCGTTTATAATTGTGCGTTACACCGGAATAGGAATTGACGGTTTTTGTAAATAGTTCAACTTTTTCTTCAGGCACTCTGGCAGCACACAGTGTTGAATGGTATCCGAGCCGGTCAGGACTGAAATTTCCGCCGATTCTTCTGATCAGCATATCTTTTTTCATTTGACTGATCCGCTGGATCAATTCATTTTCCGAAAGGCCGAGTTTATCCGCAATGATTTTATAGGGTCTTGAGTGAATGGGAAAATCAACCTGGATCATGTTAAGGATTTTTTTGTTTTGATCATCAATTGCCGGCATAGCTTATACTCCTTGAACCAGAACCAATAAAGGCCCTGCAACTATTATGCAGAGCCTTTAAAAGCTAATCAACTATATAGAATACTGACTTACTATACACATCCGGTTGGTTTTGGAAGACCGGCCATTTTACATGCACCTTTTCCAGGTCCTGACGGGAATAGTTCATAGATGTGTTTCAGTTTAAACTTGGTCAGTTTTGAAAGAACACGAACCATTGGAGCAATACCATTTTTTTCGTAATAGTCCTGAAGAACTTTTACCAGCAGCCAATGTTCGTCAGTAAGTTCCTCAATACCTTCTTGAGTTTTTACATAATCAACCCATTCAGTGTTGTAAAGATTGTAATCAAGAAGAAATCCATCTTCATCTATTTCGAAAGATTTCCCGTTAAATTCAATTGTTGCCATTTAATTTCCTCCTGTAAAAGGTTTTTTTTCTTATCATTTTAAGACATACTGTCTTAGCTTCAATAATTGAATGCTAAACATATCTTAAGCAATGGTTACTTGTCAATATAAAATCAAGTTGATTTAATATTCTTTCGGGGTTTGGTTGATTTCTTCAAGAGTAAAGACTGGACCGTCTTTACAAACCAGTTCTTTCCCGATATTACATCTGCCGCACATGCCGATTCCGCATTTCATTCTGTTTTCCAGGGACATTATAATCTGGTGTTCCTGATAACCAAGCTTTGTCAATGCAGGCTGGGTAAATTTAATCATGATCGGTGGTCCGCAGATAATGGCATAAGTATCTTCATCCGCTTTAGGAGCATTTTGTTCAACAATTGTTGGAACAAATCCGGTGTGGTATTTCCAGTCAGGGTCATCGGTTCCATCAACCGTAATATGCATGTTGATATCATCGCGTTTTTCCCATTCAAAAAGTTCTTCCCGGTACAAAAGCATGCCTGGAGATCTTGCACCGTAAACCACATCAATATTTTTAAATTTGCTTCTGTTGGCAGGGTCCAGCATATAAATAATGGAAGATCTTAAGGTAGTAAATGCAAATCCACCACCAATGATGACCACATTTTTATTTTCCAGCTTGTCCCAGGGATACCAATTGCCCAAAGGCCCCCTGATTCCCATTATATCTCCCACCTTCATGTTGTGAAGGTGGGCGGTGACAACGCCTGTTCTAAATACTGTGAATTTTACAAATCCTTTTTCAACGGGAGATGATGCGATTCCAATGGGAATTTCTCCTACGCCAGGGATAGACAATTCAGCAAATTGTCCGGCCTGATAGGAAAATTTTTCTTCATCTTCCTTGTTTAAAAAAACAAATTTAAACGTTTTCAAGGACTTGTCTTCAGTTGCAATTTCAATTTCATCAATGCGAACTGGATACGGTATATAGGGGTTTTCCATGTGTTTCCTCCTTTGTCCGCTAATCTTGTTTTTCGTACGAGTTCATACGGTTGCACACTTCACGGATGTCGATATTAACCGGACAGCTTTTAACACATCTGCCGCATCCGACACACATGATCCCCTGGTCGTATTTATCAAGAAAATATTTCAGTTTATGCATAAATCTTTGTCTGACCCTCTGGGTTTTTGAGTCCCTTGGATTATGTCCTGTTGCGTGACGTGTAAACAGAGGAGACATGCAGGTATCCCAGTTACGGAACCTGGTGGCTGATTTTTGCTTGGTTTCGTCTTGTATGTCAAAACACCAGCAGGTGGGACACACATATGTGCAGGTGCCGCAATTGATGCAGGAAAATGCAAGATCATCCCAGAAAGGTGCTTCATGAAGCTCAAGAATGGTTTTGTCTTTTAATTTATCCGTATCAATTTGAGAAGTAATGTTTTTTTCAGCTTCTTTTCTCAAAACATCAAACATCACTCCACTTTCTTTTTCATCGACAACCTTATCAAACCCGCAGGCTCCCAGAAAGGCGTCCCCTTTATCCGTAAGAACCTTTGCCAGATACATGTCATCAAGATCCGCCAGCAGGACATCAAGCCCGTCTTCACAAAATGGCCCTGAACCTGTGGATGTTGAAAAATCAAAAGGCCCGGGTTTGTTGATGCCCAAACCTACAAAGGTTGTTGCTTCATAGGCATCACACCAATAAGGATCACGGTAATCTTCGGTATCAAAATTAAGTTTTACCAGTTCCACGGCTTTTGCGTCATAGGGCCTGATTCCCACAACTGCTCTTGGCGAATAATCATCTTGAATGTTTTTCATTATGTGATGATCTTCACAAGATTCATCCAGGGTCGCGCTAAGCATTTTTTCCGTTTGCGGGAACAGCACCGATTTTGCCGACATCACGGAATCATGATATTCCATGTCTGGCAATACATCCTTTTCAAGACTTTTGATGAAAAAGCCGTTTTTATCTTTGACAGGACCAAAAAGCTGATAGGTTTCCCTGGATTTTTCAATGCCCTTGGCCCAGTCTTTTTTATCAATTTTTATAAATTTCATTGTATACCCTTTTTATTTACTTGATAAAATCGTTGGGATCATCCGGACTGTATGCGTCCAGGGGAGGACGTTTATTAATATCCAGCCCTGCTTCCCAGCCAAACATTTCAAAAACATCTTTATTCAGCTTTCTTGTAAAGTCCCTGACATTAATATTCATGGGGCAGGCTTCCACACATGCACCACAGTCCGTACAGCGACCGGCACAATGGAACGCTCTTAAAAAATGAAAAGTGTCTACATCTGTTTTGTCCTGGCCTTTGCCAACCCATTGGGGGCCTGATTCATCCACAAAGCATGTGGGACAATAGCATAAGGGACATGCATTTCTACATGCATAACATCGAATACAGTTTTGTGTCAGATCTTGAAAATGCTGCCATTTTGTATCCGAATCCATTGCCTCGATTTTGTCAACATCAGGATAAGGATTATCAAGAATTTGTTCTTCAACAAGGTCTGCTGCCAGAGCATCATAAATCACTGGATTTTTGTGCATGCAAAGCTTGCAGTTTTCTCTCAGATAATCCTTTTTCTCCAGTTTTTCTTCTTTTATGGAAGATTTAACATTCAATGTATCACCGTCTTCTGTGAACTCGATGATTTCATCCTCGAACAAGGATGCAATCTTTGTTTTATCGACCATTCCGTTACAGGGTACACCGATGATATACACCTGGTCTCTGCTGACTTGATTTTCGACAATATGGGTAACAATGTTTCTTGTATCACACCCTTTGGCGATAATCGCAATTTTATCTTTTTTATTTTTAATACTTTGTTTTATATAACTAGCAAGATTAAGTCCGCATGTTGAATTAAAAACCAATTTTTCAACATCTTGTTTTGATGAAATGGTAATAGGACTCGTTGCCATGGGAATGGTTCCGTTTGCAAAACCAATAACTTTAACAACCTCTCCTTTATCCAGAAGTTCCAAAGAAAGTTCCCTGATTTTATTTATACAGGCATTCATAAACTTACCTTTATTAATTATAGTCCTTTACAAGTTTCTTATTTGGCCCAAGTGCCCTTACTTTATCTGAAATCTCTTTAACCACATCTACAAACTTGGTTGCCTCGGCAGACGAGATCCAAGAAAAATGGACTCTGTCTCGTTCAATTCCCATATGTTCCAAAAGATTTCCCATGAGTGCAAATTTTCTGCGTGCATAATAATTACCATCCAGGTAATGACATTCACCCGGATGTCAGCCGGAAACCCATACGGCATCCGCGCCTTCTCTCAATGCTGAAAGTATGAATTTGGGACTCATCCTGCCGGAGCAGGGTATCCGTATAACCCGAATATCAGCCGGATATTCCATTCTGCTGACACCTGCAAGATCTGCTGCACCATAACTGCACCAGTTGCATAGAAAGCTTACAATTTTAATATCTTTTTCAGCCATTCGTTATGATCTCCTTTAACCTACTTCACCCAGTGCAAATATTTGTGAAAAAATCTGATTCGTGTCAAAGCCTCTGAGGTGCAAAGCGCCGGATCTGCAAGAAGCGACACACAGTCCGCATCCTTTGCACAATACCGGGTTGACTTCTGCTTTTCCCTCAAACCTTCCTTCCGTTACAAAGCCCGGAGCCGAGTAGGGACAAATGGATACACAAACTCCGCATTGGCTGCATTTCATCTGATCAACACTTGCAATGGTTCCACTGGTAAACAGACTTTCTTTTTTTGCAAGAAGGGTAAGCGCCCTGGATGCGGATGCTCTTCCCTGTGTGATTGCTTCGTTGACGGGTTTTGGATAATGGCCTGAACCACAGACAAACACACCATCAGTTGCAAATTCCGCAGGACCTAATTTAGCATGTTTCTCAACAAAGAAACCCTCGTCATTGAGCGGTACTTTATAGAAGTTGGCCAATTTTTCATCTCTTCTTGGAACGATTGCAGTTGCAAGGGTGAGCAGATCGGCTTCAATTTCAATGGGCTGGTTCAACACATGATCCGTTGCTTTGATCAAAACCTTTCCGTCGGCAATTCTGACGGCTGGTTTATTCTCCACATCATACCTGATAAAAATAACCCCTAGTTCTCTTGCTTTTTTGTATAAAAGCTCTCTTTCCCCATATGTTCTGATATCACGATAGAGAATAAACACGTCCATATCAGGTTTGCGTTCTTTGAGTTCAATAGCACTGTCAACGGAGTGTGTACAGCAGACCCTTGAACAATAGGGGCGATCAGGTTGTCGTGATCCCACACACTGGATAAAAACCGCAGAATTCAAGGCATCAAGCCTGGCATCATCTTCCTTGAACATCTTATCCAGATCAAGGGATGTGATTATCCTGTCATCTTTTCCGTATTCATATTCATCTGTTACAAAGGCTTTGGCACCCGTAGCCAGAACAGCCACACCATACTCAAGTTCAAATTCCTTATCAGCATTTTTCAAAGTAGATTTAAAATTGCCGACAAATCCGTCAACACTTTCAAGAGTGGTATTGCAATGAACCGTTATATTGTCATTGCTTTCAATCTCTTTGATCAGCTCATCAAGTTTGGCTTGAACATTTTCACCCTGGGCGGTTTTATAAAGTTTATGAGCTTCACCTCCCAGCCGTTCTTTTTTCTCAATAATATGCGTCTGATATCCCTGGGTTGCAAGACTCTTTGCAGAGGTCATGCCTGCCAGTCCGCCACCGATAACCACAACAGAATCATTTACATTGATTTTTTCTTCTTTTAATGGTTCTGCTAAAGCCGCCTTGGCAATTGCCATGCGTACCAGGTCTTTGGCTTTTTCAGTGGCAAGTTCAGGATTGTTTTTATGTACCCAGGAATTATGGTTACGAATATTGGTCATTTCAAACAAATATTTATTTAACCCTGCATTGGCAAGAGTTTCCTGGAACAGCGGCTCATGTGTTTTTGGCGTACATGCCGCAACCACAATCCGGTTCAGATTTTTTTCTTTGATATATTCAACCATTTTATCCTGAGCATCCTGGCTGCAGGCATACATGGCTTCATCGGCAAATTCAACATAGGGCAGGGTCTTTGCATATTCCGTGACGGCTGCACAGTCAACAACACCCTTGATATTTGAGCCGCAATCACAAATAAACGCACCGATTCTGGGTCGTTCACCCACAACATTTATTTCAGGTGTTTTTTCAATCGCCTTGGTCAGGGTGTCTCTGGCAGAACTTAAGGCATCCCCGGCAGCCGATGCTGCTGCACTGGCATCCAGAACCGATTCTGGAATATCTTTTGGATTGTTGAATACACCGGACACATAAACACCATCTCTGGAACTTGAAACCGGTTCAAATGAGTCGGTTTTGCAAAATCCGCTGGGTGTCAGATCAATACCCAATTTTTGGGCAAGCTCTTTTGTTTCAGGCGGAATTTCAAGCCCTACGGAAAGAACAATCATGTCATAGGTTGCATCAATAATTTGACCCAGTTCATCAACATAGCGTATATCCAGGTCGTGGGTTTCAGGATTTTCAGTGACTGAATGAACCCTGGAGCGGATAAAATTAATTCCGTGTTTTTCTTTGGCAGTCTGATAGTATTTTTCAAATTCCTTGCCAGGTGTCCGCATGTCCATGAAGAAAATAGAGCAGTCAAGATCACTGCCTGCATGCTCCTTGGCTATAATAGCCTCTTTTACTGCATACATACAGCAGACAGAACTGCAATAAGGATTATCACATTTGTTGACATCCCTTGATCCCACACATTGAAACCATGCTATTTTTTTAGGATCTTTTCTTTTTTCAGCCAGCAGTTTGTCTTTTTTCTTCTTAGGTTTGACCGGCAATTTCGGAAATGTTGTCACATGTCCCATAGTGGGGCCGGTTGCCGACAAAATTCGCTCAAATTCCATGGATGTTACAACATTGGGAAATTTTGCATATTGATAATTATCAAATTTTGACGGATCAAAGGGGGAAAACCCAGGAGAAAAAATAATTGACCCTGCGTCAATGGTTAATTTCTTCTCGGTTTGTGTGTAATCAATTGCATTGGCAGGGCAGACTTCTTCGCAGGTGCCGCATTTATCTTTTGTCAGTTTTAAACAGACATCCGGATTAATGGCATATTTTAATGGTACGGCCTGGGGATATTCAACGTAAATAGCCGTTCTTTTTTTCAGATCTGCATTGTAGGTATCATCAAATTTTCCAGGGCATTTTTCCGCACATGCACCACAGCCGACACATAGATTTTCATCTACATATCTCGGCTTTTTTAAAATTTCTACCTGAAAATTACCTTTCTCACCTTTTACATCAATAACTTCTGAAAGCGTTAAAAGCTCAATGTTTAAATGCCGGCCGACCTCGACCAGTGTGGGTGAGATAATTCACATTGCACAGTCATTTGTCGGAAAGGTCTTGTCCAGCTGGGCCATAACGCCGCCTATTGAGGGACCTTTTTCCACCAAATAAACGTAATACCCGGAATTTGCAAGGTCTAAAGCTGAAAGCATGCCGGAAATACCGCCACCAATCACAACTACAGATCCGGTTAGTTTATTACTCATATTAACATTCTCCTGTTTCTATAAAGATCATATCTATTTAATTATTTAAATTGTTTATGATTTTATAAAGCTTATATTTTCTTAGCCAAAGTATTATGTTATAAAGCGATCAAACAAAGGTTGTCAACACTTATTGAATGAATATATATATTGTTTATGAAGAAAATTATTGTCATTTGCGGTCCCACAGGAATTGGCAAAACAACAGTTGCCATCCGGGTTGCAAAGCGTTTTAACGCGGAAATTATCGGTGCGGATTCAATGCAGATTTACAAGCATATGAATATCGGTACTGCCAAACCAACCTCTGAAGAATTAAAACTGGCACGGCATCATCTTGTGGATTTTATCGATCCAAAAGATGATTTTGATGCAGGTCTATATGTAAAAAATGCAGATCAAGCCATTGAAAAAATTACTGCCTGCGGAAAGATTCCAGTTGTTGTTGGAGGCACAGGTCTTTATATCAGGGCTTTGTTGCATGGTTTGTTCCGGTCAAAACCCATATGTGAACAAACAGTGTCACAATTGACTGCCGAACTTGAAGAAAAAGGCAACCAAAGTCTTTATGAAAAACTTGAAAAGTGTGATCCCAAAGCTGCTCAAAAAATACATCCCAATGATTCATTCAGAGTTATCAGGGCATTGGAGGTGTATCAAACAACAGGTCGTCTGATTTCAGACCGGCAAGACACTCATAATTTTGATGAATTAAGATACAACAGTCTGAAAATAGGCCTTTTCATGGACAGGGAAAAATTATATGACCGCATTAATAAACGGGTTGATCTGATGCTTGAGCAAGGTTTGCTCCACGAAGTCACCACCCTGGCTGAAATGGGATATTCCTTTGACTTGAAACCCATGCAATCCATCGGTTATAAACATATGGCCATGTTTATCAAAAATGAGGTGGATTGGACAGAAGCTGTAAGGCTATTAAAACGTGACACCAGGCGATATGCAAAACGTCAGTTTACATGGTTTCGTCAGGATAAAGATATCCATTGGTTTGAGCCGTCCCAGGTTGATTTGGCTGAAAAACTGATCAAACAATTTTTGACATAGCCTTTTGTTTTTCATATAGTCCATACGCCACAGGTTCACAATGACAAGTTCAGGGATGGGAGCTATGCTTGCCTGACCTCCCGTCTGCTCGAACTTAACTTTTAAAGTTGAGATAATAAATAAAATAAGTGTTAACAATATGAAGCCTAATCATACAAAATTTTTTAATTTTTTTATAATTTTCAATATTATGTTGTGGGTGTCTGCTTGTTCGTACCTGCCTGGAAAGCCTCCCTTTGAAAAAGACAAACTCCCGGTAGAGGCGGATGAACCGGCAAAAGACAAAACAGAACAGGATCAGCCAAAAATATCACTTGTTGAAATTTTATCTGCCGAAGCAGATAAATTTTTTTTGCGGGGAAGTTACAAGGACGCCTTGTTTGTTTATGACCAGGCGCTTGCCCAGGCAACTGAAGATGAAACACCGCAACTGATATCCCGCATTGAATCGGTTCTGGTAAAAACACCGGCAATAACCATAGCAGAGCTTCTGGATACAAAAAATATCCATATTCCCAAACCCCTGTTAATGTATTGGACAGGGCTTAATTTTGCTTTGGAAAACAATGCTGTTAAATCAAAAGAGATGCTTGAAACTTTTTTGTTTCAATATCCTGATCATCCTTATTATAATGATGCAGCTGATCTTGTGGCGGTCATAAAAAAAACTTTTTTCAATAAAGATACGATTGGATGCCTTTTGCCTTTGACAGGAAAATATGCTGTTTTTGGTCAAAGGGCATTGACCGGAATTCAATTGGCCATACAGGAGTTGTCAAAAAAATATTCCAGGGAATTTAAACTCATTATAAAAGATACCAGGGCCAACCCGGATATTGCCATTGAAGGGGTAAGAGACTTACATCAAAAAAACGTTGCAGGGATAATAGGGCCATTGTTAACAGTTAAGCAGGCTGGTCTGGAAGCTGAAAAACTTGGAATACCAATGATTGCGTTAACACAAAAAAGTGCGTTCCCTCTGCAGGGAGAATATTTATTTTCAAACTTCATTACTCCTGAGATGCAGGTACGAACCCTTGGGGCTTATCTGTTTCAGGAACTTGGAATAAAAAAAGTGGCAATTCTCTATCCCAACGAAAAATACGGTAAAAAATATATGGAACTTTTCTGGGATGTTGTTGATGAATATGGTGGAGAAGTTGTGGGTATAGAGCCATATGACGGTAAAAAAACAGATTTTACCAAACCGATAAAAAAACTTACCGGACAGTTTTTCCCGGTTCCGGATTTTCTAAAACCTGAAGCTGTTGAACTTGAAAACAATCCGCTATCAGAAGAGGATGATAATCCAAAAGAAAAAATTCAGATTGATTTTCAAGCCCTTTTTATTCCTGACTCTCCTTCAAATATCAATTTAATACTTCCACAACTTTCATTTAATGATGCTACAGGCATGTATCTTGTCGGAACAAATCTGTGGCATCATGAAAGTCTTTTGAAAGATGCAAAGGGTTATAACAAGCAAGTTATCATAACTGACGGATTTTTTGACAGCAGTCAAAATTTAAAGACAACTCAATTTGCAAAAAAATTCAAAGCGGTCTTTAATACAAAGCCAAAGTTTTTAGAGGCCATATCCTATGATACGGCTTCCATTCTTTTTTTGACAGCCATGGATGAAACGGTTGATTCCCGGGAGACGCTGAAGGATACCCTGCAAGGCAAGCGTATGTTCGAAGGCGTGACCGGAAACACCATTTTTGATGCAAATGGAGTTGCCCATAGGGAGCTTTTTCTTATGACGATTAAAAAAGGAAAATTTGTCGAAATCAGTCGGTAAAAAAAGTATCCTGGCCGGTTGCTTCCAGAATCGACTGCCAGAGTTTTCCCTGGGGGTCAAGATTCTTTCGCTTTCCTGATGCAGCATCCATTGGTACATGAACATAATGGTTGTTCCAGAAACTGATCAATAATTTGGTTTTTCCTGCCATTCCGGCGTGAACTGCGTCCCGGCCGAGAAAACCGCAAAAAACACTGTCATTGGCATTTGCCGGCAGGCTTCTGATAATATAGCTCGGGTCAATATATTTTAATGAAATGGGAATGTTTTTTGCCTTAAACCATTGTGATATTTTTTCTTTGAGAAAAAGGCCAATATCCTGAAGAACAATATTTCCGGAAGGATCAAACTTTTTTTGCTGTTTATCAAATAATTTTTGACCCGCACCTTCGGCCACAATAACAACCGCATGTTTTCGATGAAGTATTCGATTCTCAAGGGCCTGTAAAAAGCCGTTTTTTCCATCCAGGGAAATATCAACCTCGGGAATGAGAACAAAATTAGCATCCTGCTGGGCCAGTGCAGCCGTTGCAGCCAGGAATCCGGAATGCCTGCCCATGAGTTTTACCAAACCGATTCCATTGGGGTATGCAATTGCTTCGTTGTGTGCACCCTTGATGGCAAGGGTTGCGACATCAACTGCAGTATCAAATCCAAATGACCTGGATACCAGGTAAATGTCATTATCAATTGTTTTGGGAATTCCTATAACCGATATCTTTAAATTCCTTTTTTCAATTTCTTCTACAATTCTTTTCGATGCCATTAATGTCCCGTCACCGCCCACCATGAACAGAATGCCGATAGTCATTCTTTCAAGACAATCTACAATCATACCTATATCCTGGGTTCCCCGGGAGGAACCCAATATTGATCCGCCAGTATTCTGAATTCCTGATACGGAATCAGGATTCAAGTTCATTACATCGTGTTGAAAATCAGGAATAAATCCTTGAAGTCCGTGCTTGATTCCATAAATCGTTTTAACATTATAGATGTGGTAAAGTTCCAGGACAATAGACCGGATAATATCGTTCAATCCGGGACATAATCCGCCGCAGGTTACAATGGCGCATTTGAGCTTGCTTGGATCAAAATATATTTTTTCTCTTGGCCCGGCCTGATCAAAGCTGCTGTTTTTTTTTAAATCAGATTGCAGGCGATTTATCTGTACATCAACAATTACCCTTGCATCATCTGAAATAAACCTTTTTTCAGGTTCACCCGGTTTGGTATGCTTTTTAAGCGGAGATATAATTTTTGCTTCTCCAAGAGTGGGAATATCCGTGCAAAAATCAAAGTTTTTCATTTATGCCCTCCATTAAATTGAAAAGATCCTTTTCCAAGAATATCGTGTAAATGTAAAAGTCCGTCAAGCCTGTTTTTCTTATCAACAATGGGAAGTACTGTTATTTGATATTTTTCCATAATATTTAATGCATCATATAAAAAAGATTCCGATGTTAATGTGTGCGGGTTTTTGCTCATGATCGTGTCAACGGGTTGGCTTGCTAAATCATATTGTGTTTTAGCCAGATAATGACGGATATCTCCGTCAGTGATAATTCCCTTAAGTGTTTTGTTCTTGTCCAGAATAATCACTGCACCCAATCTGAATTTATCCATTTCTTCGATGGCCAGCCCCATGGAAGATCCTGTTAATACAGCCGGTGCGGTCGATGCCTCAAACATGATTTCACCAACCCTGCAGGAAAGACGTTTCCCTAAAACACCTCCGGGATGGGATTTCATGAAATCGCTTTTTTTAAATTTTTTCTTGGTGATCAATACAACAGCCAGGGCATCACCCATGGCAAGCTGGGCTGTTGTGCTTGAAGTCGGAGCCATATTAAAGGGGCAGGCTTCTTTTTCAACCCCTGTATCAATGACGATATCACAAAAGTTTGCCATGCTGGAATTGGTTTTTCCTGTGAATCCTGCCGTTTTGCACCCGATTTGCTTGATTACCGGGAGTAATTGATTGAGTTCATTGGTCTCACCGCTGTTTGAAATAGCGATAAACACATCATTCTTGTTCACCATCCCCAAGTCACCGTGAAGTGCTTCAACCGGATGCAGGAACATTGAATTTGTCCCGGTGCTGATAAGGGTGGCAACAATTTTTTTGCCGATCAGTCCTGATTTGCCAATTCCAGAGATGACAACCCTTCCGGTAGAACTGCAAATAATATTAACCAGATCTTCAAAAGAGGTATTAATATTCCGGGTTAATTTTAAAATACTTTCTGCTTCTATTCTTAATACTTCTTTTGCTTTTTCTATTATCATGATTGAACGTTATCTAATCCTTTGTTTTGTTGAAAAGATTGCTGCATTGTTTTTTTATATACAATACTCGAATCTTTTTTCATATAAAAAAATATCCGGACAAACAATCTCAAATATTGACAGTTTTTTAATGCTATGATAGTTAATTAAGGTTATAGTCCTTGAAGGGACTATTTGAAATTCAAACTACAGAATTAAGACACAGGATTATTATTATGATTTGTACAACTATTAGAAAGGGTGATGATTGCGTATTCATGACATCAAAAGGCTGTAGCTATAATGAAGGCGCTTGTCTACCCATTATTGACGAATGCAACGGATGTCAGAGAACAGGGGAGTTTGAAACCGGTGTGTATTGCACTGCTGCTCCGGACCCATCATTGAAATGGAAAAACGGCAATTGTAATATTGCAACACATGTTAAAACCGTTGAAGTAACGAAAAAACAAAAAATCAACCCGATCAAAGCATCTAAAAGAAGATAGTTTTTATATATCAGTTTTATTTAAACTCTGTGGTTTTAGTCTTGATAAAGCTGCAGAGTTTTTTTTTAGGTTAAAGTACGTTTCTAAAGCTTTATCAATGAATTGTTTTTCCGGTTTGTTTGTCTGATAACTGTCACGGGAAGACCCGGCCATTTTTGCGACAATCTGGTCACCTTGGGTTTGCCCACAACAAAATGTGAAAGTCATTGTTTGGATCTTTCAAGGCTTTCATATAAACCATTTTAAGAGAGTGAATTTTTAAAGAGTGAATTATGAATCCGATTGCACAAGAACTAAACAACATTATTAATGGGTCCAACCCACACATTTTTGAAATGCTTTCCAATATGGGAAAAGCCCTTTTTTTTCCAAAAGGCATCCTGAGCCAGAGTGCTGAAGCCAAACAATACGCATTTAAAATTAATGCGACCATTGGTATTGCCAAAGAAGGCAACAGTGTATTGAGTTTGCCGTCAGTCACAAAATATATTAAAGATATTGATCCGGACGATTATTTATCCTATGCCCCATCCTTTGGTGTAATGGATCTTCGAAAAAAATGGAAGTCCGCTATTTATAAAAAAAATCCATCTCTTAAAAATAAAAAAATAAGCCTTCCGGTTGTCACTTCCGGTATCACTCATGGGATCAGTATTTTGTCTGATATGTGGGTTGATTCCAATGATGTGATTGTTTTGCCTGACATGATGTGGGGCAATTACAATATGAGCTTTTGTATCAGAAACAGCGCACGCATTGTTAATTACAAAGCATATGACGACCAGTTGACTCGATTTAATGTTGAATCGTTTGAACAGGTGATCCGTGAGCAGGCAAAGGAAAATGATAAAATTGTAACGGTTTTAAATTTCCCCCATAACCCGAGCGGATATTCTTTGAGTGTGGCTGAAGCCGACAAAGTTGCAAGTATTTTAATTGACGTTGCCCGGCAGGGAACCAATGTGGTCGCAGCGTGTGATGACGCTTACTTTGGGTTGTTTTTTGAAGAAGAAACCAGCAAGGAATCCATATTTTCCAAACTGACAGGGGCAGACAAACGTCTTGTGGCGGTAAAATTGGATGGTGCCACAAAAGAAGACTATGTCTGGGGTTTCAGGACGGGTTTTATCACCTATGGGATTTGTGGTGATGACCCCTATTCGGTTCATAATAATGATGACAATGTTTTGGAAGCGCTGGAGAAAAAGACAGCCGGGTGTATCCGTGGAAATATTTCCAATGCATCCCATTTAAGCCAGACCATTCTTTTAAAATCCATGGACGACATGAATTATGATGCCTATAAACAGGAGAAATTTGAGCTTATCAAGAGCCGTGCATTAAAAATGAAAGAGGTTTTAAAAGACCCTAAATTCAAGGATGCCTTTGATATTTATCCGTTTAATTCAGGATATTTCATGTGTATCCGCCTCAAAGATGTGAATGCGGAACAATTAAGACTCCATCTGCTTGAAAATTACGGCACAGGTTTGATTGCCCTTGGAGAAAAAAATATCCGGGTGGCGTTCTCCTGCCTTGAGGAGAGTGATGTTGAAATATTATTTGATATCATTTTAAAAGGTATTAATGATCTCAGACAAGGTTAATGTCCATGGGTGTGGGAGAAAAGATAGGCTCGGCAGATATTGCAGTTGCCGGTAAGTGGCTGTTCTATTTTGTTTTAATCGGTGTTATTGCCGGGTGCGGTGCCATTGTTTTTCATTATTTATGCGGATTTGGCATGCATTATTTCCTGGATATGATAGCCGGATACAGACCGTCATCTCCGGCAGGAGAACACCTTTTTTTACCCCATACCCAGACTGTGTTCAACAAATGGATACTTCTCATACTGCCTGCTTTAGGCGGTGTTGTCAGCGGCTGGCTTGTTTACACATTCGCCCCGGAGGCAGAAGGCCACGGAACTGATGCCGCCATTGATGCATACCATCATAAAGGCGGACTGATCCGGGGCAGAATTCCCATCATCAAAACAATTGCATCCACCATCACATTGACAACCGGGGGTTCCGGGGGCAAAGAAGGACCTATCGCGCAAATCGGCGCAGGGTTTGGATCTTTTCTGGCCACCAAATTCAAGCTTTCCGAAAGAGAAAGACGGATCATGATGGCTGCCGGTATCGGTGCCGGGGTGGGCAGTATTTTTCGAGCCCCTTTGGCGGGAGCGCTTTTTGCTGCTGAAGTACTCTACCGTGACCCTGATTTTGAATCGGAAGTTATCATTCCTGCGGGTATTTCTTCTGTTGTCGCCTATTGTATTTTCTGTATTGTTTTCGGATGGGGTTCTTTATTTGATTCGCCTGGATTTAAATTTCAAAATCCATTGGAATTGGGGCCGTATCTTGTCCTGGCCGTTATTCTTGTACTCACTGCTGTTTTGTACATTAAAGTATTTTACGGGGTGATTGATCTGTTCAAGAAGTTTTCAATCCCCAACCATTTTAAACCAGCCATTGGCGGATTGATCACGGGTGTTATCGGCTTTTTTCTTCCCTATACCCTTGCCTTTGGGTATGGGATTGCACAAGAGGCTATTTTCAACCAGGTAGCCATCCCCACCTTGATCGCACTGGCCTTGGGAAAAATATTTACCACATCATTTTCCATTGGGTCCGGCGGAAGCGGCGGGGTATTTGGTCCGTCCATTGTCATTGGTGCCGCCATGGGGGGAGCGGTCGGGAAAATCTTTAACCTGCTGATCCCTTCGGTTGTCACTACCCCTGGTTCCTTTGTTATTGTCGGCATGGCCGGCTTTTTTGCAGCGGTATCCAATACGCCGATTTCAACAATAATTTTTATCAGTGAAATGACCAACTCCTATCACTTGCTGTTGCCAAGTCTCCTGGTCTGTTCCATTTGTTATTTGTTGTGCCGGCGATGGACGATCTTTGAAAATCAGGTTAAATCCAGAATTGATTCACCTGTCCATGCAGGAGAGGTGATGATGGATATCCTTCAAACCATGAAAGTTGGAAGTTTAAGACACCTTATCAAAGAAGTCAGATGTGTGAATGAAGATATGCCGTTCAGTGAATTTAAAAAATTCTTTTCAAGTACAAAACAGCACTATTTTCCCGTTATCAACAGCAAGGGTCATTTTTCCGGTATTTTTTCCTCTACTGATATCAGGGAAATTATTTTTACCCCTCATATAGAACAACTGGTTGTCATGAAAGATATAATGGTGTCTGATCTGATTTATACCTTGCCGTCTGAAGATCTGAACACAGTACTCTTAAAGCTGACTCAAAAAAATATTGATGCCTTGCCTGTTGTGGAAGAAAATGATTCAGGCAAACTGATCGGTTTGATTTACAGGCGGGATATCATCTCTCATTACAATGACCATATTCAAAAAATAAAAGATCACGAATAATTCACTTTTTTTAAAAACAATCCATGAGCAGGTGCTGTCGGACCGGCCTTTGTCCTGTCCTTTGTTTCAAGTATTTTTCTAAACTGAGGAACCGTGATTTTATTTAATCCCGCAAGAACAATGGTTCCGATTAGATTTCGTACCATATACCTTAAAAAACCACTGCCACAAATTTTAAAGACCAATCTGTTATTATCTAACACGCAGATATGTGAAAAAAAGATTTCCCGGATGGTTGAAGATCTTGGACTTCCTGTGTTTTCAAAAGATTTAAAATCAAACACCCCTGTAATCTCATTGCAGCATTGATTCATAGCCTCAATATCGAGAGGATGCCGGATATGCCATTGATATGACCTGCCTATGGCGCAAGGATACTCTCTGTTTAAAATAAAATAATGATATTCCTTGGAAACAGCTTTGTAACGGGCGTGGAAATCATTATCCATGATCAGGCATTCCCTGATAACAATTGGTTGCTTGATTACACTGTTAACCCCTTTTTTAAGATTCTGTGGATGGATGTCTGTATTCGCATAAAAATTTGCAACTTGTCCAAAGGCATGAACACCGGCATCGGTTCTCCCTGATCCTGAAATCCTGATATCCTGGTTCAGGATCAGGCTTAAGGCTTTTTCAATTTCATCCTGAATGGTTTTCTTGTCATTTTGTTTTTGCCAGCCAAAGAAATCCGTACCATCGTATTCAACAATGATTTTAAAATTTTTATTCATTATTTCCAATTATATCAATATTATATTGCTTCATTACTTCTTTTAATCCGTTTTTAACCTTATATGAAAGTTTTAAAAAATTCAAACAGCTACTTTCATTTTTTGTTGTGGGCAAACCAAAGTGACCAGATTGTAGTATAAAATGGCCAAGTATGCCTGTGGCAGTTATTACAAAGAAGGTTTAACGATTGCAACAATTTTCTTGACGGTCCTGTTATTATATGGGATGTCGTATCCTGAAGGGTCGTTATGTCTGAACTTATGGAGTAACAAGGATGTATAATGCATTTTTTGATTTCGTTGAAAGACCGTTCAAGCTGGTTCCCAACCCTGAATTTCTGTTTTTAGGAAAAAGCCACGAAGAGGCCTTGGCTCATTTGACCTATTCAACTTCTCAGGGGGATGGATTTGTCGAAATCACAGGTGAAATAGGAACCGGTAAGACAACCTTATGCCGGGTGTTCCTTGAAGATCTGGATAAGGATATTGAAGCGGCCTTTATCTTTAATTCAAAATTGGATTCGGTCCAGCTTCTCAAAGCCATCCTTCGCGAGCTTGGCATTGCCTGTTTTTCTTCCGATCCTGCAGAGTTGACCCTTACCCTGAGCGAATTCTTATTGGAAAAAAAAGTTCGGGGCAAATCCGTGATACTGCTCATTGATGAAGCCCAGAACCTGGGCCGGGAAACTTTGGAACAGCTGAGGCTGTTATCCAACCTGGAAACAACCCGAAGCAAGTTGCTCCAGATTATTCTGGTCGGACAGCCTGAACTGGGGGAAATTCTTGATTCCTATGAAATGCGCCAGCTCAGGCAGAGAATAAACCTGAACTGTCATATTCTGCCCATGACCCGGAAGGAAACCCGGGATTATATTCAGCACAGGATCAATGTGGCATCCCGGAAACCCCGCACACTTTTCACCCGTGCGGCCCTGAATCATATATATGACTATTCCCGGGGAATACCCAGACTGATCAATATTGCTTGTGATCGCTCCCTTCTGGCGTGTTATAGCCTTAATCAAAAGAAAGTGACAGCTGCCATGGTCAAAATAGCGGTCAGGGAACTTGTACCCCGAAAATCCGTCCAAACCAGGTATGAGTCCTTCATAGAAAAGAGATCAACGGCTGTTTTCTCCATCATTATTGCTGCTGTTTTTTTTCTGGTGGTCTTTAAGGGAATCCCTTCAAGATGGATACCCGAGATAAAATTTAAAAACAGCACTGCAAAGACAATCAACGCTCCGGAAGCCATACCAAAGCTTTTAAAACCGGTGGATGGTGTGAAAACTCATTTGGTTTTGAAAAAAACAGCGCCACCATCGAACCCAGTTTTTTTTTCAGTTCCGCTTATTGGAAAAGCGGACTTAAAAAAAAATTTGTCAAGTATTAACCAGACTGCCACTCGGGAAAATGTATTTTCTCATGTTGTTTCCCTCTGGGATAATCAATCTTTGATCAGGTTTAATCCCTTGATAAAGCAGATTGAATCTGATCTGAACTTTTTTAACATTGCCGCCACACAGAACAACCTCCAGGTGCTGCACCTTGAAGGAACGATAGATCTGGTTGAAAAATATAATCTTCCCGCCATCCTCGGCTTTGCTTCACCGGATGATTCTGTTAAAGGCTATATCGCCGTTGTCGAGATCACAACGGACAATGAATATGTCATTTTCCCGGGAAATGATGAGAGGCGTGTCAGGATTCGTGCTGATGATCTGCTGCCTTTTTTAACCGGTGATATTTACATTCCCTGGAAAGATAATTTCGGATATGCCGGAATCATATCCATTACCTCGTCTAAGACTTCTATAGTGGCACTCAAATTGTTTCTCGGTCAAATCGGCTTTTCCTCTGTTGATTTGACCCCGGTATATAATGATCCGGTCAAGGAAGCGGTAAAGCAGATCCAGGCAAAATATGGCCTGGTTGAAGACGGTATCGTCGGTCCTTTGACAAAAATCATGATGTATAGTGAAAAAATGGAAAGTTCCATACCCTATTTAGACAAGACCCGTTTTAAGCGCGTTCTATTAAAGGGCACATGAAATGAGTACCATTTTAAAGGCATTGAAAAAGGCAGAACAAGACTGTCCTGATCAGGACTTCAAAAAAATAGCAGCATTGAAATTTAATGTCCGCACCACTCTAAATTCAAGAATGCAACGGCAACGAGGCGGGTTTCCCGTAAACTCAAAATATCTGTTGTTTGTCCTGGGATTTGCGATTGTTGCAATGGCTGCCGCTTATTTAATAGTTTTTGGGAACAAAAAAGCGTTTCAGTCTGAAGATCCCTTTCGAAAAATGGTGCCTCAATTATCCGTTGTGGCCCCGGCTGAACTGAATGACTCAAAACCGCCCGTCAAAAGAGCTATGACTAAATCTTTAGTCCTGCCGACTGCCGGGCTGGAAAACGATACAACCCCTGAATCTGAAAAGATGCCTCCATCACAAATAATAGAAAAAAAGACTTTGGCAACCGTATCCCAACCGCACACCAATCCTGATATAAATCCAGATACAAAAAAAAAGGGCCGTGATGCTATACCTGTTATCACTGCTATCAAGGAAATTTTGCCATTGGAGCAGGGGATTCTCAAAATCCAGGCGATTGCCTGGGCACAAGATCCTACAGAACGAATTGCCGTGATTAACAATGAAATACTGGGAGAAAAAGAATTTGTTCAAGGCTACCGCCTTCTTCATATCAAAAAAGACGAAGTGATTTTGCAATATGAGGGCCGGGAGTATAAACTGGTTTTTAAAATCCGCTAACTGTAATGCCATTATAGAGACTGAAGTCTGAACCAATGCCATCAAGGATGATGATATTGTATTCGCCAAAATATTATGGCATAGTATTTCACTGGCGGTTTTTAAAGCGTATAAAAAGATTTTGGACCGGAACAAGGATAATGAAAGATACAAAAAGGAAATTATGAATCTTCAGGGTGATTTTGAAGGATTAACTCTGGCAAGTATCCTTCAGCTGTTGTGTAATGATCAGAAAACAGGAGTGCTGACAGTAACCTGTGATGATGAGGAAAGCCGGGTTTTTTTTGAACAGGGAACCATTATTTATGCATCCGCCTCTTTGAAGGAGGCAAGATTGGGGTTTCTGATGCGAAATGACGGCATCATCTCAGCGCAGCAACTTCAAAAATGTTTTGCCCTTGCCAGGCAGGAAAAGATGCACCTGGGCAAAATCCTTGTAGAAAAAGGATACATTTCGGTTGATACCTTGAAAAAGTATAATACCAGGCAGGTTGAAGCTATTTTATATAATCTTCTTTTCTGGAAAAAAGGCAGGTTTGAATATAAAGATGCCCGGTTGAACTTAAAGGGCATGATTGTCACACAGCTCAATCCCATGAAGCTGATTCTTGAAGCATCCCGGCGGATTGATGAATTGTCCGTTCTAAAGGAATTTATCCCCAGTGATAAAATGGTCTTTAAAATGTCGGGAAAGGTGCAAAGCAAGGATGAAATAAAGCTCAATGCAAATGAATGGCGGGTTCTTTCTTTGATTGACGGAACCCGGTCGGTCCGTCAAATCATAACTGAAAGCGGATATGATGAATTTGCCGTATATAAAATCTTTTTTTCCGTGATTTCATCAGGCTTGATTGAACAAAAAGAAGAGATTCAACTGGATGATCAGAGCGGGGAAAATGATTTTTCTGCCATTCTGACGGTTTTTAATGATATATTGCAAGCCATTAAGAAAAATATTGCTGATGAACTCGGGGACAGATGCTATTCATTGTTTGAAGAAATCAAGCCCTGTCTTGCCATTGAATTTAAAGATGTCCTCAGGGAATATCACCCGGATAACCATAAAAATTCAAATCTTCAGGCCATTACTACTGCGTTGGATAAAATGGAATTTGTTGAAGATCCAAATGAATTTTTAATCATGGGATTTACCGAATATTGCACACAGCTATTAAAAAAGGCAGGGCAAATTCTGGGATCACAACCCCTGATAAAAATTCTGAATGATATTGAAAAAGTGCTGGGATATGTAAAAAAATATCAGGCCGGCTCAAAAGAAAAAAGTAAAATCGTCAATGACATGAAAAATGTTATTGCACAACTTTATTCTGAATTTAAAACAGATAAAAAAAGTGGATTCAAAAGAGGTATGTTTTCCTTTTTTTCCTGATGCCTGCTTCCTGATGCCTGCCGATTGCTAAGAGGCTGCCACTTTTGTCCCACCATAGGCTAAAAAGGACAGCGCGGCTGTTCTGAACAATGCCTTGATAATTTCAAGTACATCCGTATCCACTAATTGATCAAAAATGATAACATAATCGGCAATAAACAATAGGCACACCGTTATCAGGATCAGGTTGATGACGGTTCCGACTTTTCCACCGGCATATTTGATTCTGGCCGTGTTGAAAACAAATATAATAATGAGATATATTATAAGGGTGAAAATCAGAATAATGGTTTGTGCTGTCATAAACAATTCCTCTTTGTATGAAAGTTTTGAAAAATACAAACAAAGACTTTCATGTTTTGTTGTGGGCAAGCCAAAGTGACCATATTGTAGTATAAAATGGCCAGGTCTGCCCGTTGCAGTTATTGAGTCTTCTTTTCAAGTTCAAGAAGATCTTTTGTAAATTTTATTATATTTTCCGTCAGAACAAAATTGTCAATAGATTTTTTTTTTATCACTCCAAGATAGTAATCACCAACAGGAAAAATAAAAAAATTTTTCTGATTTTTCCTGGAAAACATGACATGGTTTAATCTGGTTTTACCAATTGCATATGAATTTTTGCCACAGAAAAAAACTATGTCAGCCGTTTTTTCAGGATCTTGAATATCATGGGCTGCAATGTTTCCTTTTTGGTCTACAAAAATATATTGATCTACGCCTGCTACGTTGGTAATTTGTATCAATTCTTTAAGGGGTGGCATTTTGATTATCCCTTTTGTGTCATGATGGTTAAGCTCGACTGGTCCACCATTCTGCCTACAAATTGATCTAATTGATCCATACTGTTTTTGGATAACGGAAAGGATTTGCAGGCAATGATAAGAGCCAGATTGCGGTCAATCATTTTAACCATCAGGTTTCTGTTTGATATTATTAATACCATCTCATGAACATCCTGGTATTGAGCGTGACATACCCAATAGCTTTTTGTCAGAATTTTTCCCAGAATATCCAGGTCTGTTTTTTTTAGAATACCGGGCATATTGTTTTTTAAAACCCCGGTTTTCCTGTGAAAGAGAAAAAATCCAATAATTTCAGGGAAACGCCGATGTAAGTTTAAATCGTCATCTATTTGTTTCAGATACGGTTTTTTGGCAGGTTTTGTGCGGTATGAATTCAGGTAGCGGCAATACTTGCACCTGAACACGGCATTCCCGTCTTTTAACTGTGTGGGGGATAAAATATTTTTTTCCCCACAATCTTCACAAAAGAAAATCATTTGATGTTATTGCGGTTTTAAGAGGTGAACATACCTTTGAATTTTTTCCAAATTCCCTTTGGTTTTTTCCTGTGGGAATCTGAAAAATCTTTATTTGATGCATTGGCTTTGCCCTCATTTTTCAATTGATCCGTTTTTTCTTGATTTTTCAACAGCGTGACAAGTGATGCAATGATTTGAACCAGACACGTTTTTTCGGGATTGGTTTGCCAGCGGTTTTCAAGATAAGAAATGTCTTGCTTGATTGCCATACTGGCGGATTTATCCTTCAGCCATTCCGGGTTTTCAATGACTGACTTCAGCCGGATCAGAAGTTCGATGTCAGGCTCATGATTCAATGGGGCATTTGTATCGGTGTTATGCTGGTGTTCTTCAAAGGAGTCATCTTCGTATTGGAACGGCACGATACCGTCTGCCGGACCATCCTCCTCAATTGTGCATAATTCAATGGTCTGATCTTCCTGATAATCCGGTACAACCCCATTGTCTTCAGAGAAGTCCAGGCTGAAAAACTCATCCAGGCGGCTCCCGATTTCCGGTATGGGTTCGATATTAATTTTCCGGGGTGTGAAGTTTTTTATCCCATCAGATTGTGGATCGCTTGTCTGATCAATCATGTCCATGGCCTGATCCGGGTTTGATTCATTAACGTCAAGCAGATGAATGGCATCTAATAATTCATCTGCCGGAGACTCTTTTATGCTGAAAAGATCATCCATGACATCCCTTGAACCTGCCACTGATATTTTTTTGTTTGTCGATGTCGGAGGTGCCAGGGGATCAGGATCAGGTCTGTTTGCTTTCTGTTGAAGGCTCTCATCTTGTTCGGGAAGCGTGATTAATGGTATGGTGTCATCATCTAAAGCCGATATGCCTGTCTGCTTAATGTGTGATAGAGCCGGTTGTATAAAGTCATCATCGGAATTATCTGCTCTTACATGTATCTGATTTTTTTTGTTGGAAAATTTTTGTTTGATTTCATAAAACCGTTGGATATCGGTTTCCAGGAGGTGCTTTTTATCCGTTAATGCCATGTCGGGCGTATGAACAATTTTTTCAAGATTTTCAAAAACAGAGTGTAAAAAAGATATGGAGTCTGTTGGGGTATCTGCTTTCAGAATGCCGATATATCGTCCGGTAGTGTGAATGATCTTTAAAAAGGTCTGCTGGATTTTATAATTTTTTGATTTTGACAATAAGTGTGTGACAATTTTTTCAAAATTTTTCAAGTTGATCTCGGAAATTTCCCAGTCAATTGCTAAAATAGCTTCTTTCAGATCGTTCAATTCATTATCCGTAAATACTGAGCCTGATGCAATTTTATTTTGTAGAGATTTGTACTTCTGAAGCTCTTTGGATAGTATTTGGTTGATTTCGTCTTTTTCAAGATTCGGGTCATTTGTTATTTTATCAAGCTTTTCTACAATTGAATTCAATACAGGTATGGAATCCGCATGGGCATTGTTTTTTTTTGACCCCAGATATTTTCCCAATGATCGCATCATCTTTAAAAAAGATGTGACAATCGGTGGCTTTCCTTGTTGCAGTTCAAGTTGTGAAACCTGTTTTTGAAACGCGCTGATATCCTCATATGTAATGTTTTTATTCAGGGACTGTATGATTTTTTTAAGTTCAGTTAGAGAATTCAAAAAAACCTCCTTAAAAAAGCTGGTCTTGAATTGATGCCAAAGTTATTGATATGATCTTTTTCAAGGTCAAGATAACGTTACCCCCTTTTAAAGCGCTGGCCTCATAGGCAGGGGCTCGTAAAACGCTGTTCAGATCTTTTTGCATGGTTTGAGAAGATATTATCGGGATATTTGACTCTTTCAGATCTGTTTTATTGTATTGCATGACAAGGGGGATTTTAAACAAATCAATATTATGAGTGTTAAGGTTTTCATATAATTGATTGAGAGATTCAATATTTTTTTTTCGCTGCTCTTTTTGAACATCTGCAACAAAGGTTACGCCGTCAACACCCCGTAATACAAGCTTTCTGGTGGCATTATATTTCACCTGTCCGGGAACTGTGTATAGTTGAATGGTAACGTCAAATCCTTTTATTTGACCCACGTCAAAAGGTAAAAAATCAAAAAAAAGGGTTCGGTCATCCTGTGTTTTCAGGCTGACCATTTCAGTTTTTATCTGATTGCGGTAAGTTTTGTTGATATATTCAAGATTGGTTGTTTTTCCACCTCTGCCGGGACCATAATAAACAATTTTAATCTGAACTTCCCTGGTTTTTAAGTTGATAAGAGCCAAACCTTACCCCTCTTGAATAAAACCAAATGGTAAGATAATTTTATCGTATTGTGATGAGTGATCAGTCATTGGCCAATATAGTATTGATTTTTTTGATGGTTTCAGTCACTTTTAATCTCACCAGTCCCAATGATATGTCTTTGTTGAACATTGTAATCAAAATGGTTTCATCATTGACTTTGCTGAAATGAATACTTGATTTTTCTCCCCTGTGAAACAATAATGAAAATTCGGATTCACCCACCAGCTTTGCCATTGCATCAACCGCTGCAAAATTACCGGCAGCAAGAGCGGCAAAGGCAGTGGAATCCAAATGGCTTTTTCCATTATCATGCTTGGCAATGGTATTTCCGGCCATATCCATAAAGATAACATGATCCAGTCCAGATTCTATAAGGTTGGTATGGATTACATTATCAATAGCGTATAATTGAGTTTGATTAAACATGGCCGGATGTTAGCGCAAAATAATGAATAGTGCAATAATATTAGTGATTTTTTTTTTGGATTTAAGGCCTGTATTTGTGAAAAATATGTATTGCAATCATAAAACAATATATTATCAATCCTTTAAAAATAAATTGGAGAACTTCAGGCTTAATTGAAGAGGAGTTAATGAATTGACTGTTTAAATTTTCCTTGTTGAAACCTGAAACTTGCGATAAGTGTATTAACTCGATTGAATGGTAAATCATGTAAAGGTGTAATGTGTTCGGATTTGGCTTTTCATTGTCCAGGAAACTATTTGTTTTTATCTGCCTGATTTTATTTTTAATCATAGTTCCTTTTTTTTATATCGCCAAATTATCTCTCACCGAGTTTGGAACCTATGCCTATGCTGTAAATAAAAAACAAATAAAAGATATGTCCAATTCTTATTTGTCAAGAATAGTAGCTGAGCAGGCTGATACCTATGATCAGATTTTTAAAAGGATAAAAACAGCATCTGCCTTGCTAGGCAGTAATGCCACAAGTGTTTACCATAACATTGATGTGTTATGCAAAGTGCCGATAAAAGGGACGCTAAATTTTCAAAAGACTCAAGAGAGCCGGATTTTTTTAAATCCTCAACAGGAGCCTGTTGTTATTTGTTACTGGGGAAAAGGCGCTATTGGTGATGAAATAAAAAATGAGCTGAATGCATTGTCCCATTTTGAGCCCATCTTGATGAAAACAAAGGAACTGGTTAGTGAAAGTTTTGCAACTCATATTGTTACAACTTCAGGCATAGGGTGTTATTATTCCTTGGACGCAAAATCGAAAAATGCATGTTATAATTTTCTGGTTTCAACTGAATTTGATCTAAGAAATAGTGAGCCGGCCACTGTTTTTACAAAACAGGAGATCAAATATCGTGATACCCAATGGATAAATATTTATAAAAGTAACGTAATTGATGGATTGTTGCTGACTGCCTCAACACCTATTTATGATCAAACTGGTGAATTAAAAGGCGCCACCGGTATTGATATCCCTGTAGAAAATATTGTCCGTGACTTAACGGAAGGTGCAGTTATTGCCGGTATGAATATTCTTTTTGCATTTCTCCAGAACAGGGAAGGTAAAATTATTGCATTTCCCAGTGAGTTTTTTGACCTTTTTGGGTTGGATATTGATTTGCGTCATGATAAGAATTCAAGTGATATTTTCAACTACAATTTAAAAGATTCTTCAATTGAGGCAATTCAAAGGATTTCTCCAGGTGAGCCTGATTTTCACCGGGGAGTTGTTGAATTGGTGATAAATAATGAAAAATATCTTTTGGCCATTGGCTGTCTGGAATCAGTTGAATGGTATCTTGTCCTGGTGACAAGGGAAGCCGATCTTATTACATCGGTGAATAAAACAGGATTTGCTCTGAAAAAGACTCTTGCTGCAATATGGACGGATTTTATTCGTTACTGTTTATTGATTGTTGTTATTGCTTTGATGCTGGTATGTTTTGCCATACGGATATTCATATCTCCTATAAAACAATTTATAGCCGCCACCCACAGAGTTGCGAGCGGTGATTTCACTTTAATCCCTCAAACCGGTAGAGAAGATGAAGTAGGAAAGCTTTTCCTGTCATTTAATTCTATGGTGGAACAATTAAGAATTTCAGGAAAAATAGAAAATGAACATGCCCTCGAACTTAAACATCGGATCAGATTAAGAACGAATGAACTTGAAAAGAGTAATGCACAACTCATTAAAATTAAAAATGATCTTGAGAAAACAGTTGCAAAACGAACCGGTCAACTTAAAAGATTGAATGAGTATCTTGTTTATACCGAAGAGAGGGAAAGAAAGGCTATTGCGTCCGATCTTCATGACAGTGTGACTCAAACCCTTGCAATGAGTATTTTTAAATTAAAGAATATTCGGGAATCCGGCACAGGCATGGATGAAATGGATTTTTCAGAACTTCAGACGTATCTTGAGCAGGCTATCAAAGAAATCCGTTCTCTGATTTATCAGCTCAGCCCTCCGATCCTGGATGATTTTGATATTGAACTTGCCTTGGGGTTTTTAATAGAGGAAATAAATGCAAAGCACCACAGTCATATCTATTATATAAATAATATTGAAGATCAGGTGAGTCTGGATCAGGCTGTTAAGATTACTTTGTACAGGGCGGTAAATGAGCTGATTTCAAATATTTTGAAGCACTCGGGTTCTAAAAATGCTGAAATTGAAATATTAAATACAAAAGATGCAATCCAAGTAAGGGTTGAAGACAAGGGGGTCGGGTTTGATGTGGATATGGTAATGTCAAAGGACTCTCATGGTTTTGGTTTGCATAGCCTCGCAGAGCGAATGGAAAATTTCGGGGGTAAAATTCAACTGGATTCAAAACCTGGAAAAGGAACAAAAATTTATTTGATCGTACCCGTTTCTTATAACAAAGACAGTGAATATGAAAAAAATTAAGATTATTTTAGCGGATGACCATAGTATCTTACAGGAGGGGCTATGCATTTCCCTGGAAAGGGAAAAAAGTTTTGAAGTCGTTGCAATGGCTGATTCAGGTTACAAGGCCATTGAACTTGCAACTTTTTACCAGCCTGATGTTATTATTATGGATGTCAGTATGCCGGAGCTTAACGGAATGGAAGCAACAAAACAAATTCTTGCCAAGCATCCTGAAATAAAAATTATTGCACTTTCCATGCACATGGAAAAAATTTATGTTACCGGAATGATGAATGCCGGGGCTTCAGGGTATATTTTAAAAATCTGTTCTTTTAAAGAACTGCTTAAATGTATTCAAATTGTTTTGTCTGGAAAGATTTTTTTGTACCACGAGATAAGACACTTGGTTAAAGGTAATGATGGAAATCTTTTTAAGAATAAAAGAGTTTCAGCCTTTTCATTGTTGTCCAGAAGAGAAAGGGAGGTGTTACAATTGATTGCAGAAGGGCACAAGAGAAAAGAAATTGCAAAAAAATTAAAAATCAGTATCAAAACAGCAGATATCCATCGAACACATTTGAAAGCCAAACTCAATATCCACAGCGTGCCTGAGTTGACAAAGTTTGCCATTATAGAGGGTGTGACCTCTTCTTTGATATGATTGTGTTGATATTTGTTGGTTTTAATTTGGCAAACTGACACATTAGTTCTTGACACATTTTTTAAAGGGTGGTAAAAGTCGCCTTGTTCGATCAAAATGCTCGGGGCGTAGCGCAGTCTGGTAGCGCACTTGTCTGGGGGACAAGTGGTCGCTGGTTCAAATCCAGCCGTCCCGACCAAGTAATAAAGAGGGTTTTCAGAGTTTTCTGAAAGCTCTTTTTTGGTTTTTTGGGTGTGGTATGGCTTCATTTATATGTCTGTAACATTTCAAATTTTTTCTTTCGTCTTGACTTTATCCCTTAAATCAAATAGTCAAATGAATATATCTTATTTTATAAACCCGCGATATTTTATGAGGAAAATTGGTTCAAAATTATAATCATAAATTAGCATAGTATTGACTAAACAAAAATTCAAATGTTTCGTTACACCCAAAATAACCAGGAGGAAACGTATTGATGAAATTGGATAGGTTGGCAGTATTAATATTCATTTTTATTTTCTTCGTTTTTTTTACACCTGCGGCTGCAAAAGACCATCCTTACGAAAAAAATAATGATAAACCAGAAGTTTCACATCCTTTTGAAGATGTTTCAGATCATGTACAGGATAAGGGCGGACAAGGTCATGTGAATCTGGGGGAGACACTGCCGCTTTACAGCTGCATTCCCTTTGCCGGTATGCTGTTGTCCATTGCCTTGTTGCCACTGATTGCCGGCAATATCTGGCACCATCATTTCGGTAAAATTTCCGCATTCTGGGCGGCCAGTCTTGCACTGCCGTTTATCAATGCCTATAAAGGTCTTGCCGTTTATGAAATCCTTCACATTTTTCTGGCAGACTATGTCCCTTTTATTATCCTTTTATGGGCTTTGTTTACTGTTTCCGGCGGTATTTTGCTTCGGGGAACATTGAGGGGGACGCCCATTGTGAATACAGGCATTATACTGATCGGTACGATTTTAGCCTCATGGATGGGTACAACCGGGGCTGCCATGCTCATGATCAGGCCATTTTTGCGGGCAAATGACTATCGAAAAAATAAAACTTTTATGGTCGTATTTTTTATTTTCCTGGTTGCCAATATCGGGGGCGCATTGACACCGCTTGGTGATCCGCCATTGTTTTTGGGATTTCTTCATGGAGTCAGTTTTTTCTGGACCTTTAAAATTTTACCCCATATGATTTTAGCCAGCATTATCCTCCTTATCATCTATTTTGTGATTGACACATATTATTACAAAAAGGAGGGTGCCTCTACGCCTGATGATGGTGAGAAAAAACCATTAAGACTGGTTGGAACCTATAACTTTATCTTTCTCGGGGGAATTGTTGGCTCTGTTTTGATGAGTGGTATCCTGGATTTGGGAGAAGTGTCCACTCTTGGGGTTCACAGGGCAATACAAGATTGGATAAGAGATGGGCTTCTCATTGCTCTGGGGATTGGTTCGCTTTTGGCGACACCCACGGTTCTCAGGGAAGAAAACGAATTTTCATGGTTTCCTATAATAGAAGTTGCATACCTGTTTATAGGTATTTTTATTACTATGATTCCATGTCTTTTATTGCTGAAAGCAGGACCAAATGGTGAGTTTGCATTTTTGATCAATGCTGTAAAAAAACCGGTTCACTATTTTTGGGTTACAGGTATGTTGTCGGCATTTCTGGATAATGCACCAACTTATCTGACTTTTTTTAATACAGCCCTTGGCAGTTTTTATTCAGGACTGACAGAAAGCGCTGCTGTTCCTCTGCTGATGACTGAAAATGCAATTTATCTTAAGGCAATTTCATCCGGTGCTGTTTTTTTTGGTGCATGCAGTTATATAGGCAATGCCCCCAATTTTATGGTTCGATCCATAGCAACCGAGGCTGGGACACAAATGCCCAGTTTTTTCGGATATATCCTGAAGTATTCTTTAATTTTTTTAATCCCAACCTTTGTTATTGTAACCTTTATTTTCTTTTAATATACTGGTGATATAGTACCTGATAGCTTGAAAAGGAGTAAGACAGTCAATGAATATTGATCTTAAAGGATTAAAATTAGCAATAATCGGTGGAAACAGTCCATGTAAACAAATTCTTGAAATATTGCTGGGGCCTGGATTAAAAGAATTGTCCCCTGAAGTTATTGTGGTTGCCGATACTTTGAAACAGGCTGAAGGAATAAAATATGCCAGGGAAAAAGGGGTATTGACAACCACGGATTATAATGAAGTGTGCAGTCTTTCAGGTATTGATGTTATTTTAAAATTAAAGAACGATGAAATTTTGGGCTGCATGCTGGAAAAAGTTAATACTGAACGTGTCAGTATTTTTGATCTTACTTCCTATAGAGCCATGTCCTTTTTGAATTTTTTAAAAGCAGAAGAAGGCAAGATTAAGATTAAAAGAAGAATCCAGGCAAATAAAATAGATAAGAATGAAATTTTAGCACTGCTTGATCATTTTTTAACTCAAGTTCAAAAAAATGCCGAACAAGAAAATCAATACCTGAAGGTTGAAAGAGAAGGGCTGCTGGAGATGGAAAAAGAGATGTCCCAGATCATTCAGGGCAGCATGATCCCGACCTTTATCATCAATAATGAACATATCCTTACTCACTGGAACAGGGCCTGTGAAGAACTGACCGGACACAATGCCTATGAACTGGTGGGAACAGACCGGCAGTGGGTTCCTTTCAGGTCGGCCAAGAGGCCCACCATGGCTGATGTGATAGTAGGCGGAATGTCGGAACAAGAGGTGACAAAATATTATGGGTCTGCCTGGAGAAAATCGGCACTGATAAAAGAAGCGTATGAAGCCGAAGAGTTTTTTCCTCATCTCGGAGAAAATGGAAAATGGATTTTTTTTACCGCAGCCCCTATAAAATCACCGGACGGAAAGGTGATGGGGGCTATTGAGACCTTAAAAGATTTGACAGAAGACAAAAAAACCCAGGAAGAACTGGAGTTGCAGGACAAGGAATTGTCAAGGCTCTATGAAAAATATAAAAAATCAGAAGTAAAATACAGGTCCCTGTTTAACAACAACCCCAACCCAATATTTATCATAGACCGGCAAACTCTTGAGATTCTGGATGTGAATCACCGTGTGGAAGAAGAGTATGGGTACTCAAAAACAGAACTTTTAGGAATGGATTTTCTTGATATAGGGGATAAATCCGATGAAACAATTAAAGAAGGCCTTGATGGTCTTGCTCGGAAAAACTCCATTTTGTTCACAAAGAAAAAACATTTTAAGAAAAACAAACAATCATTTTTTGTTAATGTCAAGGTTGTGACTGCAACCTATAGTCACCGGGATGTGCTGATTGCATCAGCAACTGATATCACAGAGAGTGTTGAAAAAGAAACCCAGTTGATCCAGGCAGGGAAACTGGCCACCCTGGGAACCATGGCAGCCGGTATGGCCCATGAAATCAATCAGCCGTTGAATGTCATACAGATTTGTGCCGACCTGATTTTGAAAATGATTAAAAAGGGACTTAAAATTCCCGACGATGAAATGGTGATGATGGCCAATGATATTATTGAGAATGTTGCCAGGGCAGCCGGTGTAATCAAACATGTCAGGGATTTTGCAAGGCAATCTGAAAGAGATTTAAAAAAACTTGTGATCAATGACCCCATAAATGACGTGTTCAAGGTTTTGGGGCATCAGCTGATGGTTCATTCTATTAAAGTCGATCTTGACCTTGATCCTGATATTCCTCAAATTCGTGCAGAGCATAATCGTCTGGAGCAGGTGTTTATAAACCTTGTGACCAATGCCATTGATTCCATGGATGAAAAAGCCGAGAAAGCTAAAACAACTGAGAATGATGATGTGTCTGTGGAAAAAACACTGCAAATCAAAACATATGCTCAAGAAGATTGTGTTGTAACTAAGGTGTCTGATACCGGACTTGGCATGACAGATGAGGTTAAAAGAAAAATATTTGAACCTTTTTTTACCACAAAAGAGACAGGTAAAGGGACTGGTCTTGGCACCAGTATCAGTTTTGGAATCATAAAAGATTATGGGGGAACCATTGATATCAAGAGTGTATATGGCAATGGTGCGACTTTTATAATCAAATTTCCAGCAATTGAATAAGGAAATAAACTATGTCGGCCAATAAGATATTAATTGTTGATGATGAAGAAATTATTGTCAGGCTGCTTTCCATTTCTCTTCGAAGTGACGGGTATGAAACATTTACTGCCTATAATGGTGAGCAGGGACTTGAGGTGTTTGAATCCCAACGGCCAGATATTGTGGTCACGGATATAAAAATGCCGGGAATGGACGGGCTTGAGCTGTTGAAAAAGATCAAGGATATTGATCCTGAAAAAGAAGTGATCATTGTAACAGGGCATGGTGATATTGATTCAACCATCAAGGCACTTCAGCTTGGAGCCAGTGATTTTATAAATAAGCCGGTTAGGGACGAGGCTTTGGCCATTGCCCTTGAAAGAGCAAAAACAAAGATTGCTATCAGGGAAAAATTGGCGGAATATACTGAAAATCTTGAGATTAAAATTGCAGAAGCAACCGAAGAAATTCGACGTAAATCAAATTTTCAGAGACTGTTGATCAAAAGCTCCAATGATGCCATTGTGGCATTTGATCATGACTGGCTTGTCGTAGTTTACAATCCTCAGGCGGCAAAGATGTTTGGTCGCCCTGCAAAGGATGTCAGAAATAAAATGACTATTGACGATCTTTATATGCCTAAAATAGCAAAAATTTTTAAACTCCAGGCCCAAACGGATAAAAGCCGTAAAACACAGCCATGGAAGGATTATACGATCAACACAAAAAACGGCAGGCAGATTCCGATTCGATATACCAGCAATGTACTCCATGAAAAAGGAGAGTATGTCGGAACAGTGACTTTTTTTCAGGATTTAACGGAAATCAAACGGCTTGAAAAAGAGCTGGTCCAGTCGGAACGGCTGGCTGCGGTAGGACAGACAGTAAGCGGCCTTGCCCATTATGTGAAAAATATCCTAATCGGGCTTAAAGGAGGCAGCTATGTTGTTGATGTGGGGATTAAAAAAAATAATACAGAGAAACTCAAAACCGGTTGGGAAACCATAAAAAAAAATATCAAAAGAGTCGGGGATCTGACTCAGGATCTTTTAACTTATTCCAAGCAGCGGGAGCCGGAATTTGAAGTGTGCGACCCCAATGCTATTGCCAATGATGTTATTGAGCTGGTAGTTGCTGTTGCAGAATTAAAGGGTGTTCTCATTTCAAAAGAACTTGACACAGGAATAGGCGAGGTGATAGCAGACCCGAAAACCATTCATAGATCATTGCTTAACCTTGTTAACAATGCTATTGATGCCTGTCTTGAAGATGAAGATACGTCCAAAATTCATGAAATAAAGATTAAAACGTATAAAGATAGAGGCAATTACTTGTGTTTTGAAGTTAAAGACAATGGTTGTGGAATGGATGAAAATACTCAAAAACAGTTGTTTAACCCCATGTTCAGTACAAAAGGGGGGAAGGGCACAGGGCTGGGATTACTGGTTACAGGAAAGCTTATAGAAGAACACAATGGAGTTATTAAAACTGAAACCAGCCTGGGAGATGGAAGCACATTTACGATTAAACTTCCTTATGAAAAAGAAAATGGGGTTGATATCAATTGACCAAGGAGGATGGATTATGAGTAAAAAGGTTCTTGTGGTAGATGATGATCCGGATGTCAGGTCATTTGTTGTCACAGTTCTGGAAGAAAACCAGTATATGCCTTTGGTTGCTCAAGATGGTGTGGAAGGTTTGGAAGTGATAAAAAAAGAACATCCTGATCTGGTAATTCTTGATGTGCTTATGCCGAGGGGAAGCGGGATTCGATTGTATCGTAAATTAAAAACAGATGAAGATCTCAGCCAAATACCCATTATCATGTTTACTGGGATTACACTTCGATCTTTTTTGAAGTCTCAAAAAGTACTTGATGAATTCAAGGGCGGTGAAGTTCCCAAACCTGCCATTTATCTGGAAAAGCCGGTTGAACCGGAAGAGCTGGCTGCGGCAATCAAAAAAAAACTTGGTTGATTAATTGATTATAGCTGATGAGATTGGAGGCATTATGGAAATAAGAAAATTACTTTTTGTAACAAAGTTTGAGGACCTTTGTTATGATGCGCTGAAGTCTTTATTGGCGTTACGGCGCGCAGCACTGGAGCATGTCGTTTTTCTGACAGTAATTGAAAGAGACAAGGTGGCAATGAAAAGAGGGGTTGGCTATCTTAAGGAAGAAGAAGTCAAGTTAAAAGAAACAGCAAATATCAGGTTTATTGACTGGGCGGAAAATTTATTTGAAATGGGTATGGAAGTCGGTGCTTACATGGAAGTTTCCAGTCTGATTCCTGAGATTCTCAGAGTGGTTAAAAAAGAGTCGCCGGATCTGATTGTGATCGGTCGTTCCCATAAAGGGCCTTTAGAACAGCTTTATGCCGGATCTGATGTTACTGAGTTGATCAGGCGCACAAAAGTTCCTATCCTGGTATTCAAACACATGATGGAAGATAATATTGTCCCTGAAAAATTGTTTGAACGGCCTTTGTTTGCTACAAACTGGTCAGAAACCGGTAAAAAGACGGTTGAATATATCAAGGGCATGAAAAATGTCATTGGTGAACTTCATATCATGCATGCGGTAAAAGACAGTGCTTTGAAAAGTCAGGATACTCATGAAGTTCAGCAAGTCAGAAAGGTGGAACGAAAAAAATTAGATGAGCTTTGTGATGAACTTGAACAAGAGGGAATCAATGCCAGGGGCCATGTATATGTGGGAGATCCTCAAAAAGAGATTGAAAAAGCGGCAAAAGAATACCAGGCCAGTATGATTATTTTAGGTTCAAGTGAAAAAGCGGCTATTTTGGAGCGATGGGTAGGATCTATTTCAAAAAATATCGCCGACAAATCCATTTTCCCCTGTTTTCTTATTCCAGGTGAAAAAGATTTTTGATAATTGCCTTCTATCAGTGATAGGGTTTAGTCGAAAATAACTTTATTATAACGGCAATACTGAATTTGAATTATTTGTTGACTCCAAATCATGGTTTTGGTATTGCTCAACTTGATTTGGAAACAGAAGCATAGCTTATTTAAGGATAAATAAGGATAAATTATGAAACTCCTATTCATAGACGATGAACAGACCTTTTTGAATTATCTTGCCAAACGGCTTATTCTTGACGGATTTACGGTTAAAACCACTTTTTCAGGAGAAGAAGGCGTTGAAGTAGCCTCAAAAGAGGATTTTGATGTCGCTGTCGTGGATTTGCAGATGCCGGGAATTGATGGTATTGAAGTCCAGAAACAACTCAAGGATCTTCAGCCGAATTTGCCCTGCATCGTTCTCACCGGGCATGGGAGTGTTGAAAATGCCCTGGAAAGTGGCAAATATAATGCGTTTAAATTTTTATCAAAGCCTGTGGATATGGATACGCTTATCAAAACCATAAACGCGGCTTATGATTTCAGAATGCAGCAGGAAAAAATGTCCTCTGGATCTGACGGTTCTCAAGGGATAAAACAACAAGGCGTATTAGGCAAGTTGTATGGCAAATTTCGCAAGCTGTACGGCGTTGAAAAATAGTTTGTTTTAAACCTTTTTATTTTCATTTTTTTTGGAAAGGAGGTTGTTTCTTTGACTGTTTCCAGCAATGGGGTTGCCAAAAGTTATGCTAAATCGACAAATATTTTTTTTAAGGTATTCTTTTCTTTTCTGATTACATTCGTTTTAATGTTTTTATCCTGGATTGTGCTATCCGGCAAATTTGATCCACTGCTGTTATGGCTGGGGGGAATTTCAAGTTTTTTTGTGTCATACTATTTTTATGATCTTTTGTTTCCCTTATTGGAACCACGATATATTATTATTTTTTTTAAATTTACGAAATATATTCCCTGGGTAATTTGGGAAATCATTAAAGCTAATTTCCATTTGCTGTACTTGGCCTTTCACCCGAGGCTCAAAGATCTGATAGATCCCAAAATTATCACGTTTAAAACGAATTTAAAATCAGATATCGCCATAGCCACCCTGGCCAATTCCATCACACTGACCCCCGGAACCATCACGGTATCGGCAAACAGTGACGGTGTTTTCAAAGTTCATGCCATCGACAAAAAATCTGCCGAAGGCTTACCCGGCATTATGCTCAAAAAAGTTGCAGAAGTTTTTGGAGAAGAAATATGAATACTTTCTTTCTAAGCGTTGCATTGGGATTATGCTTTCTGATGCTTTTTTCTTTGTACAGGGTCTTGTTCGGTCCCACGGTTCTGGACAGGCTCGTTGGTGTTAATGCCATTGGAAGTAAAACTGTTGTTCTTTTACTGCTTATTGGTTTTCTCTATGAACGCGTTGATATGTTTGTGGATATTGCTCTTGCCTATGCTTTTTTGAATTTTGTGGCTGTGCTTGCAGCATCACGCTATTTCCATAAAAGAAAAGGATTATACGAAGAATCCTTTCTGGACTGATGATTATATACTGAATGTTATATATTGACTGAATGTTATATTGATTGTTAAATTTGGAGAGACCATGAATCTACTTGTTGTTTTGTTTTTGCTTATCGGTTTGTTCTTTTTTCTGGGAGGCGCTGTTGGAATTGTCAGAATGCCCGGGTTTTATACCAGACTTCATCCGGCCGGCATACTGGATACCATGGGAATCCTTGTAATGGTCATGGGGCTTGCCCTGTATAACCTGCACCATTTTTCCTTTGAATCCCTCCTGCTTTCCATTAAAATCTTTTTAATTGTATTTTTTGTGTTTCTTTCCAGTCCCACTGCAACCCATTCCATTGTTGATGCCGGAATGCGGGCAGGGTTAAGACACTGGACCAGGAAGAAAGGAAAGGGTTAATCATGTACTGGCTGATTGATTTGATCGTGTTAACCTTTGTGATTTTTTGTGCCATTGCTGCCATCTCCGTCAAAGATTTGTTGGGAACAGCCATCTTATTTGGTGCCTATTCATTTATGATGTGTCTGCTCTGGGCTGTGATGGGGGCCGTGGATGTTGCCTTTACAGAAGCATCTGTTGGTGCCGGTGTCAGTACGGTTTTTTTTGTTGCAGCTGTTTTCAGGACTAGCAGGAGGACAAAAGATTGAAATTTACAGGATTTATTATTGTTTGTCTGACAGGCGGTTTTTTGTTGTATGGGACAGCAGATTTTCCCGATTGGGGAGATCCACAATCTCCTGCCTCACTTCACCTTTCAAATTATTATATTGAAAACGCTGTTGAGCAAACACAGGTTCCCAACCTGGTAACGGCTGTACTGGCCGATTACCGTGGGTTTGACACCATGTTTGAGACAGCTGTTATTTTTTGTGCCGGATTAGCCTGCTTTCTTTTGCTAAGGGATTTTCGGGAGAAAAAACAGCGGTTTTATCGCCACGTCCCCACAGGGGTTATCCTCCATGTGAAAGACAGTAAAAAGGTTTTACCGGTGGGAAAGGAATTTGAACATATGGATAGAGACTGGGTGCCTTCGGATCTGATTATTAAAACGGTCTGCCGGATACTCATTCCCTTTATCCAGATTTATGCCATGTATGTGGTGGCTCATGGCGATTTTTCTCCCGGCGGTGGATTTCAGGGCGGGGTTATTTTCGGTTCCAGCCTTATTCTTTTAGCTATTTCCTATGATCTTAAAATTCTTGTGAAAAGAATCAAAGAAAAGGTCCTTGGGATTTTTGCTGCTGCCGGGGTTTTAATCTATGTGGGGATTGCTTCTATCTGCATGCTTATGGGTGGCAATTTTCTGGATTATTCAAGTCTTGCACCTTTATTGCCCGGAGATCCTCATCATGTAAGGGCCCTTGGTATGCTTGGGGTTGAAATCGGTGTGGGGATTGCCGTGACAGCAGTCATGGTCATCATTTATATTAATATTGTCTCCGAAGGCAGGCTTGAGGAAGGATTATAGGTGAGGCTATGACGGATTTACTTGCCCTTATCGTGGCAAAATACAACTATTGGCTGTATGTTATATTAATGATGATCGGCCTTTATGCCATGATTGCAAAAAACAATCTGATCAAGAAACTGGTGGGTATGAACATCTTTCAAACTGCCATTATCCTTTTTTATGTTTCCATAGGCTTCAAGACAGATGCCACAATACCGATTATTCAAAATGCTCATGGCGGACACGGGGCGGCCATCCATGCGGCGGATTATATAAATCCCTTGCCCCATGTTCTCATGCTGACAGCCATTGTTGTTTCTGTGGCGACATTTGGCGTTGCCATGGCATTGGCTGTCAGAATATACCAGCGGTATCAGACTCTGGAAGAAGATGAACTCAGGATGCGCATATCGGAAGAATAAACTATGGATAATTACCCAGCACTCATTGTTATTACGCCGCTTTTAGCCGCCCTTTTAGCCGGGCTTGCGGTCTGGATCGAAGAACGGTTATCATACCTCATTGCGCTTGCGGGACTTGCCCTTTCAATGTTTTTTGCATTCAAGGTGTTGATGCAAATCATTGCTTTTGGACCCATCCATTACAAGATGGCCGGCTGGGCACCTCCCATGGGGATTGAATACTCAATTGACCTGTTGAATGCCATGGTGCTGCTGCTGGTATCCGGCATAGCTTTTTTAAATCTGGTGGCAAGCTATCAGAGCGTGAAACAGGAAACATCGGACAGGACCGGATCATTTTACACCATTTATCTCTTGTTTGTTACAGGACTTTTAGGCGTAAGCGCCACAGGGGATCTGTTCAACCTTTATGTTCTCATAGAAATCACTTCATTAACCAGTTACGCCATGGTTGCCCTTGGAGACAAGGACAGGGGACCTCTGGCAAGTTTGAACTATGTTTTTATCGGGGTTATTGGTGCCAGTTTCTATCTTTTGGGAGTAGGATATCTGTATTTGAAAACCGGGTCTTTGAACATGGCAGACGTTTCCAATATACTGACAGGTATTAATGGATCATCCACAGTACTGGTTGCCTTTATTTTGTGCATGATCGGTGTCTGGATCAAAATGGCACTTTTTCCCATGCATGTTTGGCTGCCCAATGCCTATGCCTATTCACCCGTTGCCTTTTCAAGGGTGGTGGCACCTTTGATGACAAAGGTCATGGTCTATGTGATGATACGTCTGATGATAACGGTATTCGGTCTTGATTATATTTTTAAAACCCTGAACCTTGCCGATGCCGTTGTGTGGCTTGCTACTCTGTCAGTCCTGGCAGGTGGTGTAATGGCACTTGCCCAGACAAATTTAAAAAAAATGCTCACCTATATCATTGTATGTGAAATCGGTTACATGGTTGGAGGGGCATGGATGGGTAACCAGCTTGGTATGACTGGTGCTGTTTTGCACATATTAAATGATGCCCTGATGACCTTTGCCCTTTTTCTTGCTGTAGGCAATATGGTTTATCGGTTAAAAACCGTTGATCTGGTTGATTTAAAGGGTCTGTTCGGAAAAATGCCGTGGACCATGGCAGGATTTGTTCTGGCAGCATTCAGTATTATCGGAGTACCGCCAACTTGTGGATTTTTCAGCAAATGGTATTTGATTTTGGGCGCATTTGAGTCGGGCGCGTATCATTTTGCCGCCGCCTTGATCATATCCAGCCTGATCTGTGCTGTCCTGTTTTTTAAGGTTTTTGAAATCTGCTTTTTTGAGTCCATGTCTGAAGAACATGGACATGGTGACTCTCATGGCGAAGTTACACTTGAAGAAGCACCTGTATCCATGCTGATTGTATCCGGTCTTGTCAGTCTTTCCCTGATTGTGGTCGGACTCTTTTCAGGAACAATTGTAAATACGGTTATCCTCCCTTTTCTAAAATAAAGTTAAATGAAATGATTATAAAAAAGGCAAATCAATAAATGGAAACCATTATCTCAATTAAACCCCTGTTGGCAGTTTTAGTTTCTCTTTGCGTTATTCCCCTTTTGCTCTCTTCTTCGGAAAAACCCAATGTAAGGGAATCATGGATATTTATTGCAGGAACCATAAAATTTTTGATTGTCATTTCCATGCTTCCCCAGATTTTACAAGGAAAGCAGATTGTATTGACTTTGTTTGAAATTGCACCTGGTGCGGATATTGCTTTTCGGGTCGATGCCATAGGAATGCTGTTTGCCCTGGTGGCCTCATCTTTATATATTATCACCTCCATATACTCCATAGGATATATGAGAGGTCTTAATGAACATGGGCAAACCCGGTTTGTGTCCTTTTTTGCCCTGGCAATATCGGCTACAATTGGTGCGGCTTTTTCCGCAAATCTGCTGACATTGTATCTTTTTTATGAAATGCTGTCCCTTGCCACCTATCCTTTGGTGACCCATCACCAGGATGCCAAGTCAAGAATATCGGGCCGCAAGTATTTGATTTTTATTTTAGGAACCTCCATCGGCCTTGTTCTGCCGGCCATGATTTATTGTTATCATGTGACAGGAACCCTTGAATTTGCTGCCGGCGGAATTTTTACGGACCAGATCAGCAAACCTTCGGCAACAGTTTTGCTGCTGATGTTTGTTTTCGGCTTTGCCAAGGCCGGTATCATGCCGTTTCATTCATGGCTCCCGGCTGCCATGGTTGCACCCACACCCGTGAGTGCGCTTTTGCATGCAGTGGCAGTTGTCAAGGTTGGTGCCTTTTCAATTGTCAGGGTAATCACGGGCATTTTTGGTATTGATTTTCTTTTATCCTTTAATTTGGGCGCTGTGGTGGCGGCCGTTGCTTCCATTACAATTCTGGTAAGTTCCTGCATTGCACTGACCCAGGATGAATTTAAACGTAGGCTGGCCTATTCCACCATTGGGCAATTATCCTACATTATCCTGGGGGTGACATTGTTATCACCCAAGGGAATGACCGGCGGCATGCTGCATATTGCCATGCATGCCTTTGGGAAAATCACCCTGTTTTTTTGTGCTGGTGCGATTTTTGTGGCCACGGGAAAAAAGTATATCAGTCAGCTGGTGGGGGTGGGCAAAAGAATGCCGATTACAATGACCGCATTTTTTATCGGATCATTAAGCATTATCGGGCTGCCGCCCACAGGTGGGTTTATCAGTAAATGGTATCTGGTTTTAGGAACCCTGGAGGGAGATCAGATGATAATGCTGTTTGTTCTTCTGTCCAGTTCATTGTTGAATGCGGCATATTTTATGCCTGTTTTTTATAAAGCGTTTTTCTGCACAAAAGAGGAATCCATGTTTGAGGATAAGATGGATGAAGCACCCATGATGTGTGTGGTGCCACTTGTGATTACGGCACTTATTTCATTTGTTCTCTTTTTTGCTCCTCAACCGTTTTTAAACCTGGCACAACTTGCCGTCAAAGGATTTTTAGGAGGCTGATTTCGTTTATGACAAACCTCAAAGACAAAAAAGAACTCATGGAACTTAAACATGACCCTGTACCCGGCTATAAAAGCGTGTTCAGAGTTGTGTTTGGCGTAAGCCTTTTATATATGGCCTATATTTTATTTCAACCTTGCTTCTAAAGAATCGGGGGTATTGCTCATGGAAAAAAAGCATCTGTTTGATAATCCTCGGAACGTGAAAAGACTGTTAACATTTTTTTTCAGTTTTGTGGTCATTCTTCTGATTCTGGATGTTTTTTATATTTTTCTTGCCAAGGCTCATGTGATTCACCGGCATGTGAATTATAAATGGGAGGAATTCTGGGGTTTTTATGCATTTTACGGATTTGTGGCCTGTGTGATACTGGTACTGGTGTCAAAATATGTGTTAAGACCCCTGGTAAAAAGAAAGGAGGATTATTATGACAAATAGCATTCTCCCGGCCTTTATTTTTATGATCGGCGGTTTTTTTATTCCTTTGTTCAGGGGCAAGGCAAAATCCGTATATATGTTGCTGCTACCTGTTGCCGGGTTTATCAACCTTCTTTATCTTCCCATGGGTGATATGCACCTGATCGCTTTTGGTGAGTTTAAGCTTGTTTTACTGCATATTGACCGGCTGAACCTGTTGTTTGGCTATATTTTCCATATTATTTCATTTATCACGGTTATTTATATTCTCAATTTTAAAAATAACGTGGAGTATGTGGCTGGTTTTTTTTATGCAGGAGCAGCCCTTGGCGCTGTTTTCAGCGGTGATCTGTTTTCGTTTTTTGTTTTCTGGGAAATGCTGACCATAGGATCGGTTATGCTGATCTGGGCCAGAAAGACACCATCTGCCCAGGCCGCAGGCTTCAGATATCTTCTGGTTCATGCCTTTGGCGGTCTTGTTCTGCTTGCCGGCATTGTATTTCATGTGACACAAACAGGCTCTCTTGAAATGTTAAAATTGACCTTGTCCAGCCCGGCATCCTATATGATTTTTTTTGGCATTGGCATTAACTGTGCCTGGCCTGTTCTTCATCCCTGGTTAACGGATGCCTATCCCGAAGCCACCATTGGCGGGACAGTTTTTTTAAGTGCATTTACAACAAAAACCGCTGTTTATGCCTTGGCAAGACTCTTTCCAGGTACAGAGGCGTTGATCTGGATCGGTGTTGGCATGGCGGCATTCCCGATTTTTTATGCGGTGATTGAAAATGATTTAAGGCGGGTTCTGGCCTACAGCCTGATCAACCAGGTCGGTTTTATGGTAGTGGGGATCGGTATAGGCACGGAGTTGGCCATTAACGGGGCCTGTGCCCATGTTTTCAATGATGTTTTGTTTAAAGGGCTTTTGTTCATGTCCATGGGCGCTGTGATGTACCGCACAGGCAAGATCAATGCCACGGATCTTGGAGGGCTTTACAAGAGCATGCCGTGGACATGCCTTTTTTGTTGTGTAGGGGCCGCATCCATTTCCGCGTTTCCACTTTTTTCAGGATTTGTCAGTAAATCAATGGTCATGGAAGCTGCTGCAAGCGGGTCTCATATTGCAGGGCAGGGTGCTTATGTTTTTGTCTGGCTTGTTCTTTTGTTTGCGTCGGCAGGTGTGTTTCACCATGCAGGAATAAAAATACCGTTTTTTGCTTTTTTCGGCCATGATGCCGGGCACCGGGTAAAAGAAGCGCCCAAAAACATGTTGATTGCAATGGGGATTGCAGCTGTTTTGTGCGTGGGCATAGGAACATATCCCAAACCTTTGTATGATATTCTGCCCTTTCCTGTGGATTACCATCCTTATACCATTTCTCACGTTTTATCCCAGACACAATTGCTTTTTTTCTCGGCACTTGCTTTTACGCTGCTGCTTCTTTCCGGAATTTATCCCGCAGAAATGCGGGCAATAAATGTGGATTCAGACTGGATTTACCGAAAATTGGGAAGATCAATTTATGCTACCCTTGACAAGTTGCTAAATCCATTAAATGCTTGGTGTGAAGCCATTGTCAGAAGCAGTGCATCAGGGGTTGCCCGTTTTTTCGGGGGAGCCGGTGCAAATGTGTCTTTATTTGTTGCCGTGAATTTCTGGCTGCTCATCGGTTATCGTGATAAGCGGCTGGAGATAAAAAAGTACAGGCTGTATAATGATGTGCTTCAGGGGACATTGCCCATTGGTATTGGTGCTGCCGTGACCGTTACGTTTATTCTTTTTCTTTATGTGTTAATTTAGGTGTTTTCAGTATTAATTAATATAAGAACCGAGGCTTTAAATGGTAAAAATAGAAGATTTGAAACGCATTAACATATTCAAGAATGTGTCTGAAAAATTACTTGAGATTATTGCAAAAGAGGCGCAATTGAGTATTTTTGGGACCGATACCCAGCTGATAACCATACACGAGAAAGTTGATACATTTTATATGCTGCTTATGGGACAGGTGGCGGTCAAAAAAGAACTCACGCCCGAGATAGATGTTATTATTGATTATATCCAGGCCGGAGCCTGCTTTGGTGTGTATTCAATCATTGAAGGATCAAATGCCTTTTATACTGCGGTTTGCCAGGAACCCTGCGAACTGATTACCATTTCCGGGCCGAGGATGATTCAATTGTTTGAAGAAAATCATGAACTGGCATATTATATGATGCTGGAAGTTTCAGAACAATACAAACGATACATGGACGTGCGGGCCGGGATGATCCTGAAGACGCTTGGTAAACACCGGGATATAGAAGATGATATCTTTGATAGTTAATAGAACAACATATTTTTAGCTTGGGGCCTTTAAAATGGTTGAAAAAGACGTATTGAAAAAAATACTTTTCTTTAAGGATCTGCCTGATATTGTATTTGAAAAAGTAGGAATGATTGCAAATCTTGAAACATTTGATGAACACACAGTCCTGTTTGACGAGAATCATAAACTGACGCATTTATATATGCTGGTTTCCGGCAAGGTTTATTTAAGCATTAAAACCGCTTCAGGAAAAACCTTGACTCTGGACAAAGTAATGCCTGGAAGAACCTTTGGGGTGGCTGCTTTAACTGAGGAGCCTTCCAGTTCTTTTGCTGCAGTTTGTGCTGAAAAATGTTCGATTATTACCATTCCGTCTGACCAACTGCATAAATTGTTTGTGGAAGATTTTAAAATCGGGCACACCTTGATGTTTAAGGTAGCTCAGCTTTTTAAGTTAAGAATTGAACGGCATACCCGCCAGTTTTTAAAAACCCTGGCATCGTATCCTGAAATTAAACAATTATAACTGATAGTTAATTTAATTAACAGTCTTTGACTATTCGATTTTTGCTGCAACGCAGTGGACGGACCAAAAGACAAGTAATTTCGTTTAAATTTTTTATAAACGGATAATACTCTTGACGCATTTTTGACGGGAAAATACGAAAGGGTGAATTCCATGATAAAAAAACCAACCTATGAAGAATTGGAACAACACTTGTTTCTTTTGAAACGTGAAGTCTCTGATCAGAAAAATCAAATAAAGAGTCTGGTTAAGGATAAAGAAAAGTTTCAGGAGCTTCACGCACTTTTGCGACTTATGACGGATAATGTTCCTGATATGATCTGGGCAAAAGATATGGAAGACAGATATCTTTTTGCGAACCAGTCAATTTGCGATAACCTGCTGCATGGAAAATCAACCAGTGAACCCCTGGGAAAAACCGATCTGTTTTTTGCTCACCGTGAAAAAGAAAATGGCTTTGACCATACCTTTGGTAAAATTTGTGTGGATTCGGATGCAGTGGTGAAAAAAAACAATAAGCCCGGACGGTTTCTGGAAGACGGCCGGGTCAGGGGAAAATATATAGTTCTTGATGTCCATAAAGCTCCGTTTTACAGTAAATCCGGAGAAATGATCGGTACGGTTGGATGTGGTCGTGATGTCACAAAAGACATTGAAGTCAACAATGCATTAAAAGACAGTGAAAGACGATTTCGTAAGATTATTGAAGAAGTATCGGAAATATCCATCCAGGGATATGATGAAAAACGACGGGTTACATTCTGGAACAGGTTCAGCGAAAAATTATATGGCTATACCAAAGAAGAAGCGTTGGGAAAAAAGCTTGAAGACCTTGTCATACCGCCTGCAATGAAAAATGAGGTCAAGCGGCTGCATGGACTCTGGATTGAAAAAGACGAAAAAATACCGGCAGGGGAACTGGTGCTTGTGGATAAGTTTGGAAATGATGTTCCTGTTTTTTCTTCTCATGTGATGAACAGCACTCAAGCTGGAAAAGAAATGTTCTGCATAGATATTGATCTGACTGCGGTAAAGCAATCTGAGGCGGAAAGAGAACGCCTTCAAGCCCAGCTGAGACAGTCACAGAAGATGGAGGCAATTGGCACGCTTGCCGGAGGAATTGCCCATGATTTTAACAATATTCTTTTCCCAATCCTGGGTCATTCGGAAATCTTATTGACGGATATGCCGGAAAACAGTCAGTTTAGAGAAAGTATTAATGAAATTCATGATAGTGCAAAACGGGCTGCAGATCTTGTGAAACAGATTCTTACTTTTTCCCGCCAGGAATCAGCTGAATTAAAAAGCATTAAAATACAACATATAGTAAAGGAAGTTTTAAAGCTTTTAAGATCCATAATACCGTCTACCATTGAAATAAGACAAAATATTGACAATATGTGTGGGGCTGTAAAAGCCGACCCTACACAACTGCATCAGATTATCATGAACCTTACAACCAATGCATATCATGCTATGGAAAAGACAGGCGGAGTTTTAACAATAAATCTCAAAATGATTGAATCTGAAGATGCTGGCCTGATAAATTCAGGAAAAAAGGAAAATTCGGGAATAAAATCCGGTAGCTATGTCTGTTTGACAATAAAGGATACCGGTGTGGGTATTCAACCAAATATCATTGAAAAAATTTTTGATCCTTTTTTTACAACCAAGAAAAAGGGAAAAGGCACTGGATTAGGGTTGGCAATTGTACATGGCATTGTTACGGAAATGGGTGGTACAGTTAAAGTATATAGTGAACCCGGTAAAGGCACGGAGTTTAAGGCCTTTTTTCCGGAAGAAAAAAAAATATTTGAAAATAGAAGAATTCAGATTCCATTGTCAAACATTCAAGGCGGAACTGAACGAATTTTGCTTGTTGATGATGAGGCTGCCATTATTGCATTTGAAAAAAAAGTATTGACCCGGCTGGGGTATCAAGTAACATCTTTGACCAGCAGTGTTGAGGCTCTTGAAGTGTTTCGGGCCGCGCCCAAAGAGTTTGATCTTGTGATTTCAGATGTGGCGATGCCTATACTCAGCGGAGATAGGCTTGCTTCTGAATTGATAAAGATAAGGCCTGATATACCCATTTTGATTTGTACTGGATTCAGTGAAACCATAACACAAAAAAATGTGGAAGAGTTGGGTGGCAAAGGATTCTTGATGAAACCTGTAGGCATGAAGGATCTTGCACAGGCAATTCGAAATATTTTGGATTGAAAATGTGTCAAGATTATTCTGAATATCGGTATCCGACCCCGTGGACGGTGGTAATAAATTTCGGGGAGGAAGGTGTGTTTTCTATTTTTTTTCTCAGCTTGGCAATGTGCTGATCAAGAGTCCGGGTGGTTCCCAGATAGTTGATCCCCCATATTTCATTCAACAGGGTGTCACGGCTTAAAACCTGTCCTGTGTGTTGATAAAAAAATTGAATCAATTTCAATTCCCGCTTGGAAATTTCAATTTCAACAATTTCAACGGGGGCTTTCATGTCCAATTGACCGTCATGTGATGAAGATAGAGGTTCTCCTGAATATCTTGTAGTCAGCTTGAATGTTTTGGGATTTACCCGGTATCCGCCAAACATAAAGATTTCTTCACTGCAGGCATCAAAATTTTTTGTGGTCGCATCTTTTGCGATCGCAGCATGGGCTACAGCGTTTTTTTGAAGCCCGGCGCGTCTTAAGACCGCAGTGATCCTCGCCAGAAGCTCATGGATACCGAATGGTTTTGTGATGTAGTCATCAGCCCCGGAGTGAAGTCCGATTACCTTGTCCATCTCTTCGCCTTTTGCCGTGAGCATTATGATGGGGACCTGCTTATCCATGGCCCTGATATCACGGCAAACATCATAACCGTTTTTTTCAGGCATCATGATGTCCAGAAGTACCAGATCCACGGTATTGTTCCGGAATAGTGCCAGAGCTTTTTCACCGTTTTGTGCCTGGGTCACCTGATAGGATTCACTTTCCAGAATATCCACAAGTCCCATGCGGATATTGTCGTCATCTTCTGCCACAAGTATGTGTATGGTTGTCATGCGGGTTTTATCCTTGCTGTAAAACAGCATCCTGTACCGGTTTGGTTTTGTTCAAGCACCAGATCTCCTCCAAGGCTGCGCATGATTTGTCTGGAAATGCTCAAACCCAGACCAGAACCCGGATGAGTTGCGGTTAATGAGTTGTCCACCCTGTGAAATTTTTCAAATATGGTGTTGTGGTGTTTTTTTGGAATTCCCGGACCATTGTCACAAACTTTTAATAAGATCATCTTCTCTTTTATACCAGTTGTTCCAGCTATACCAGTTGTTTCAGTACGCGCTTTTTCCAGAACAAACCGGATGAATCCACCCTGTCTTGCATATTTTATTGCATTGTCAATGAGGTTGAGAATAACCTGTTTGAGTGCATCTGCATCGGAAAAGATCATGAAATCGTCGGCAGTGCAGGCCGGGAACTGGCGGATTATTTCAAGGCCGTGCTTTTGTATCCTGATACTGTGGTCATCAATTATATGCTTTAGAAGCATCCCAAGATCAAAGGTTGTTTTGTGATATTGTTTTTTTCCCTGTTCCAGCCTTCCAAAATCCAGCACATTGTTGATCAGCCGTGTTAGGCGAAGGGTCTCTGTCACCATCACCGACAGGTAGCGGTCTGTTTTTTCAGGAGCAGTAATCCGTCCGGACCGGAGCAGTTCAGCATACATGCGGATACTGGTCAGAGGGGTTTTCAGCTCGTGGGACACTGATGAAACAAATGAAGTTTTTTGACGGGCATCTTTCATGTTTTTCAGGGTCATACGGGTGAGCAGGGCACCGCCGGAAATGATGGCAACAAGAAAAATACCCAGAAGAACGCAGGAGAGATAAAAAAATCCCAGGGTGTTCCCCATTTTTTTTTCATTTATAAATACCGTGATTTTCCAGTGGGGCAACAGAGGTGATACTGCAAGGGAAATATCTGGTTTTTTCATTACCGGTATCTGAAAGTTTCCGGATTGATGAAGGGCATTGCCGTTGCCGTCCATGAGTACCAGTGCTGCATTCTCCTGGGGCAGAGGGGGAAAATCCACCACCAGCCGTGATAAAAGGGTCATTAATTCAAGTTCCACGCCGTATACGTCATCATTTTTCTGTTGCTGTGCCCACACCAGAATAAACAGGCGGTTTTCACTGAACCAGGGAATCCAACCGGTTTTTTCTATCCTGTTTTTTTCAATCCGGTCTTTTTCGAACAAGTTTTTTTTGTCTGTATTGTTTTTATTCAGGGATTTTTCATCTTCCTGCCGAGGCACTTCCCGCAGAGGGGATCTTGACAGGGTCACAAGGTTTTGTCTTGCAGAGGGGCTTTGCTGTTCAGCAGTATTCTTTGATGCAGCAGATACAAGAGGTGTTTTTCCAGAGTAAAGATCGTTATGGACAGGTGCCAGTGGTTTTTCAAAAAAAACCCCGGCCTCATCTTTGGACGGCATATCATTATAATCAAAGGCAAGTCTGCCGGAAAACAGCGCCTCATATCTGTCCATGAACCGCCTCTCCTCCGGAGTGGACCCCATACCAGGAACAGGGTATGCCAGCCCCTTGTCATTTTGCAGCACAAAAAAGTTGCGAACCAGGGGGTTGGAGGCTTCCCAGAATTTGAGCTGCATTGACCGCCGGTCAGGGGCAAGTTGCAGCAGGGACAGTCCCATGGTGTCCTGAACGGCCTGGGCTGTTATATGAATGGTGTCGGCAATGGTTTGCGCCTGACTGGATAATGTGTTCAGAGCCAACCGGTTAAGGCGTTCTTGTTCATGGAACAGCAGTTTGAAGGCCAGGCCTGCCACAATCAAAGTGGGCACTAAAAACAGTGCCCAGAAGAAGAGAATGGTCCGTTTGCTTGTCATATTAATCCAGTACCATTTTTACTCTTTTTTTAAAAGCTGTTGATTTTTCATTTGAAAGGATTGGGTTCTCAGCACCTTGCGGCTTTTTTTGCTCATTCCTTCGGCTTCTATTTGACTGGCCTGGTTTTCAATTGCTTCTGCCTCTTCAAGCAATTCTTCATCCTTGTATCTTGCACCAGCAGCTTTGAGCTTGACTGCGGATTTTTTCAGTTCTGCAACAGCCTCTTTTTTTTGTCCTTTGTCGGAAAATTCAATGGCTTTCTCCTGGGCTATGGCATTGAGATTACGCTCATACTCCCTCACCACATCAATATTCGCGGATGCAGCCACTTTTTTGGGGTTGTTGCTGAATTTGACATGGCTGGTGCCTGTGGATTGAGCCTGTTTTTGGGTGAACGGATTTTCATAATATACATCAGCCCTGGCAATAGTTTGTTTTGATCCAGGTGTGGATGCCGGAAGTATTACTTCCACCAGGGCATATTTTTCCTGGCCTCCATAGAGCTGGTTCATGGACAGCTCTATCCGGTTGCCTCTTATCCTGCCTTCCCGGCCTATGATGCCCACAGGCGTAATATTATCGGACAGGGTGATAATGACTTTTACATTTTTCGCCACCACATTGAGTACATCTCCCAGCTCCGCTGCAAAGATGGCAGGCAGATCATATTCTGACTCAACAAAATAGGTGTTGCCGTCACTTTTCTGGGAGAGCCGTGCCATGAGATCTTCATTGTAGTCCACTCCCACACCAACAGTGGTGACGGAGATGTTTTCCTTGATCAGGGCAGCTCCCATCCGGCCCAGATCCTCGGGTGTGCTTGGGCCCACATTGGCAAGCCCGTCGGATAAAAGGACAATGCGGTGGACATATTCATTTTCAAGGTTTTTTCGGATTTCCGCAGCTCCCTGGCTGACGCCGCCAAAAAGGGCTGTGCTGCCACCTGTCCTGATTTGTCGGATGGTATGGATGATTTCCTGCACACTGCTTGGATGACGGGCCGGTACAATGGTCTGGATGGTGGTGTCGTATGTCACCAGGGAAAAAATATCCTGCATGCCGAGCCGGTTAAGGGTCTCCAGTGCAGCCGCTTTTGCCTGTTCGATTTTTGTGCCGTTCATGGAGCCGGACCTGTCCAGCACCAGGGCAAGATTCACTGCAGGACGCGAAATGTCTGCCGGTGCAGCCGGGGCATCCAGGCTGACCTTTAAAACAATATTCTGGGGTTCTCCTGCAATAAAAATATCCCGGTCTGTTTTCAAGCGGCAAACCAATTCTGTTTTTTTCAGTGAGCCTGCCCATGCCATGGAACCTATGAGCGTAATGGCTACAATAATAATGCATTTGGAATAATTATTGATAATCTGTTTCATGGGTTTCTCCTTGTTTAACTGGTGAATTTTGACACTCAAACTTTGAGTTAAGTTCACCATACCCCCATTGAGTTATTCATTTGTCACGGTGGTGTAAACAAGTTGTAAAAAAAATGTAAAAAAAGATAATTTTAAATTTGTTCGGTTATTTTCTCCAGAACTCAGGAACAAACAGGATGATAACGGTATAAATTTCCAGCCTGCCCAGCAGCATGCACCAGGCAAGCAGCCATTTTCCCATTACCGGCAGGTGGGCAAAGTTTTCAGTTGGTCCCACGGTTCCAAAGCCTGGGCCGATATTGCCTATGCAGGCGGCAACCGCACCAAATGCTGTCATCATGTCAATCCCCATGCAGGCAAGAAGTATGCTGGACAAAATAAAAAGACCGATATAAAGAGCTAAAAATCCCATGATGCTTCGAATCACTTCATCCGGGATAACCGTATTATTGATTTTTACATGGCTGATGCTTCGCGGGTGTATAATCTTGAACAATTCCCTGTAACAATATTTAAAACAGGCAATAATCCTGGCGCACTTCATACCGCCGCCGGTTGAGCCTGCAGACGCACCAATAAACATGCAGACAAATAAAAGCACCTGGCTCAATCCCGGGAATTTTTCATAATCCGCTGTTGCAAATCCTGTTGTTGTAATGATGGAGACCACCTGAAAGCTTGAAAACCGAAATGCATCTTTAACGGATGTATAGACGGAGCCGTAGATATCCCAGGTTATTAAAAGGGTTAACAGTAATGTGAGTCCAAGAAAAAACCTGCATTCCGTATCTTCCCAGAAAGCAAGTGTTTTACCCCTGAGCATCTGATAATGAAGAGAAAAATTAATACCTGCCAGCACCATAAATATGACAATGACATAATCAAAAAAAGCACTGTCATAATGGGCAATGGATGCATTTTTAGGAAAAAACCCGCCGGTCGGAAGGGTTGTGAACGCATGGCAGGAAGCCTCGAATAACGACATGCCGCCACCCAGCAGAAAAATAATTTCAATCAAGGTGAAGACTGCATATACGATCCATAAGATTTTTGCAGAGTCACTCAGTCTCGGGGTGAGTTTGTCAGGTACGGGACTTGGGACTTCCGCTTTGTACAATTGAATTCCCCCAACCCCCAGGAACGGGAGTATGGCCAGAGACAGGACAATAATTCCCATGCCGCCAAGCCATTGAATAAAACTTCTCCAGAAAAGAAGGCTTTGAGTTGCCCCTTCAATATTTATCATGACCGATGATCCGGTTGTTGTAAACCCGGAAACCGATTCGAAAAAGGCATCGGTAAAATTTGTAAAGTCAGGGCTAAAATAAAAGGGCAGGGCACCGAAAAGGCCGATGGCAGTCCAGGCCAGGGCAACGGTGGTCATTCCTTCTTTCTGGTTTATATAATCCTCGGTTGCATGGCTTTTTGACAGAAGGATCAGTAAAAGTCCAGCCAACACGGTAATAGCAATAGATCTAAGAAAACCGTTCAAGGCAAGGTCATGATAATACAAACTCACCAGTAACGGGACGATCATGGAAAATCCCAAAAATAAAAGGAGAATACCTATAATTCTTGCGATAAACTGCCAGCGCATCAGAAGAAATCCAGTTTAACAGTCAAAAGTTTTTCAAGTTTTTTTACGGCATGTTTTACGGCAAACATGATGATCCGGTCGCCAGGCTTGACAGAACTGTCTCCCGCCGGAATCATGATTTGTCCTTCCCTGATGATACATACCAGAAGCGCACCTTTGGGAAAGGATATTTTTTTTAAAGGTTTGTTCGTGATGTCCGAGGTTTCAAGGGCAATGGCTTCGATAAATTCACCTCGTTCCCCAAAAATGGAAATATCAGACAAAACTTTTCCTTTTCTCACATTCTGCAGGATGGAACTGACAGCTGAAAGTCTCGGGTTAACAACTTTTTCCAGGCCAATGGTGGCAAGCAGGGGAGAATAACTTGATTTTCCGATCCTGGTGATCGTATTTTGAACACCTAAGTTTTTTGCCAGCAGGGAAACAAGTATATTGGTTTCATCATCATCCGTAACAGATACCACTACATCGCTTTGGCCTGCATTTTCTTCAAGAAAGAGTTTCTGGTCAGACCCATCCCCATGCAGAACAACGGTTTTATCCATTTGTTCGGACAGATAATGACACCGGTTAATATCGGATTCAATGATTTTTGTTTTAATATTGTCTTGTTCAAGACGTTTGGCAAGTCTTTCACCGATTCGTCCGCCACCGATAATCAAAGCGTTTTGAATGGGCTGTATTTTTTTTCCAAAAAGCTTGAGTGTTTTTTCAAGCTTTATTGTCTCACAGACAAAATAGACAAGATCGCCGGGTTCTAATTTGTTTCCGCCTCTGGGTACGATAACTTTGTTGCCTCTTATGATGGCTGCAATCAACGGTCTTTCTTCACCAAATTCAGCAGGAAAATCAATCAGTCGGATTCCTGCCATAGGAGAATTTTTGTCCAGCCTGATCCCGATATATTTTACCTGACCATCAACAAAATCACCAACATCAACAGCTCCGGGTACTTCCATCAGTTTCCTGATGGTATTGACCACCTCTATTTCAGGATTGATCACAGTATCAATATGGGGGGCCTCTTTTTTGAAGCGCTCATGATAGGAATCAAAATCAGCATCCCTGAGCCTTACCAGTTTTTTAGTTGTGGGTGATATCAGGTCGGTTATCAGACAGGCCACAAGGTTTGTTTCATCCTGGTCTGTTACCGCAAGAAGGATATCAGTTTCATTGATACCGGCATCAATGAGAACTTTGGGATTGCTGCCTGATGCTGTTATGACCTGTATATCAAGGTTTTCGGAAAGTCGCCGAACAGCGTCCGGGTTCTTGTCAATGACAATAACCTGCTTGTTTTCAGACGCAAGCCGGCCGGCAATGTTATATCCGACTTCCCCTGCACCAACGATAATAATCTTCAAATTTTATCTCCTGTATCATTCCCAGAAACTTGGCAGCTAACTTACTAAATCAGGAAAAGGGTGTCAATGATATGCAAATATGAAGCGTTGACTCAAGCCAGAAAAGTATGGAAAATTTCCCGATTATGGAAAATTTCCATACATTAAAAGGGATTGATTGTGATTTATTTGTAGCTTAATTGTTTGTAATATTAGAGGTTTTGATGATTTTTTCAGAGTCTGGCATATTAATTGCTATTTTTACGTTAAAGATAAATTAGGGAGGTGTTATGACAGAGAAAAATCAACTGTCAGGTCTTTGCATTAATTGTTCAAATGCAGAAAAATGCAATTATTGCATGAATCACAAAAGACCTGTTATTTTTTGTGAGGAGTTTTCCTGTCTTGATCCGTTGGAGTCAAAAACCGATATTGACAAGGATACTCAAAAGTTTGATTATCCAATAAAACCGGTTTGGAATGGAATTTGCAATTGCAATAAATATTGTAAAAATGGTGAAACCCGTTGTCTGAAAAAAACAGATGACCATGTAATTAATTTTAAAAAAGACAAATAGGAAAAATTCATGAATGCATATACAAAGTCTGTTTTAGCAATGCTTACGGAAAAATATCCCTGGGAAAAAGAATATATTCAATCTGTGGCTGAAGTTTTTAAATCCATTGCACCGGTGCTGGACTCTAATCCGGAGTATCAAAACAACCGGATTCTTGAACAACTGGTCGAACCGGACCGGACAATCAGTTTTAGAGTACCATGGAAAGATGACCAGGGTCGGATTCAGGTCAATACCGGGTATCGTGTCGAGTTTAGCAATGTACTGGGGCCCTATAAGGGGGGCCTTAGATTCCATGCATCCGTTACCCAAAGCATTATCAAATGTCTCGGATTTGAGCAGATTTTTAAAAACGCATTAACAGGTCTTTTATTGGGCGGTGGAAAAGGCGGATCTGATTTTAATCCAAGGGGCAAATCAGATAATGAAATCATGAATTTTTGCCAAAGTTTCATGTTGGAACTTTCACGGCATATTGGTGCATCAACTGATGTCCCGGCCGGTGATATCGGTGTGGGAACACGGGAAATCGGTTATCTTTTCGGCATGTACCGCAGGATAACCAAATCTTTTAAAGGTGTTTTGACAGGCAAAGGCATTACATGGGGCGGCAGTTATTTAAGGCCCGAGGCTACAGGGTATGGCATAGTTTATTTTGCCGAGGAACTGCTGAAAAATGTAGAAGATGATATTGAGGGTAAGACTGTTACGGTTTCCGGTTTTGGAAATGTTGCGTGGGGGGTTGTTAAAAAGGTTAATGAGCTTGGCGGCAAAGTGGTTACTCTTTCCGGACCGGACGGATTTATCCATGATCCAGAGGGTATTACCGGCGAAAAAGTCGATTATATGCTGAAACTGAGGTTGAGCGGAAATGATGTTGTAAAAGATTATGCAGATAAGTTTAACGTGGATTTTTATAAAGATCAGCGGCCCTGGGTAATTCCTTGTGATATTGCATTTCCCTGTGCAACACAAAATGAACTTGATCTTGATGATGCAAAGGCCCTGGTTAAAAACAATGTAAAATGCCTTGTAGAAGGTGCCAACCTGCCCGTGACCCTGGAGGGTATGGAATTTTTGGAAAAATCAGATATCATGTATGCACCTGCAAAGGCATGCAATGCAGGAGGGGTGGCCTGTTCCTGCTTTGAAATGGCACAGAATGCCACCTTTATGAATTGGACGGAAGATGAAGTTGATAATCGACTTCATCAGGTAATGAAGCATATCCATGACCAGTGTTATGAAACATCCTGCGAATTCAACAAAAAAGGCAATTATATATTTGGTGCAAATGTTGCCGGGTTCCGGCGTGTGGCAGATGCTATTCTTGATCAGGGATTATCCTGATTTTTTATATGAAAGTCTTCAAAAATCCAGACAGTGACTTTCATTTTTTGTTGCGGGTAAATCTGAGCGAAAGACCAGGTCTGCCCGTTGCAGTTATTGACTTTTATCGAATATAGATTATTTTTCACTTAACGTTCCATGCCGGAATTCCCGGTATGGAACCTGTGGAAGCGACATCATAAGTGGGAAAAAATTAAATGGAACCCATTGATATTCGGTTCGAAAAACAGCAGCAGCAGATTAAAGAACTCAAACAACGCAATGAAAAATTAGAACAGTTTTATTGTGCTTATAAAAAACGCCACCGTTGTGAGGGAGAAAGAATAAGAGAACTCAATTGTCTGTGCCGGGTTGCCCAGTGTGTGGTGTCGGAAACCGACATGGATGTTGCACTGGATAAAATCGTTTGTATAATCCCCCATGGATGGCAATATTCAAAAGAATCCTGTGCCCGTATCACTTTTAAGGACACTACATACCTTTCCCCGGATTTTTTTGAATCCAGTGTGTTTCAGACTGAAAAAATTTTAATTGAAAACAAGGCTGTAGGATCAATAGAAGTTTTTTACCCTCCTGGACTGGGTCTGGAATCAAAGATTCCTTTTTTGATTGAAGAAAGAAACCTGCTCAAGGCGATTGCCAATATCATCAGCTTTTATGTGATAAAGCAGCGTGATGATGAAAACAGAAAGCTCATTCAGCATCAACTTCTTCATGCCGATAGGCTGGCAACAATAGGTCAGCTTTCCGCAGGGGTTGCCCATGAACTCAACGAACCGTTGGGTAATATACTGGGGCTGGCACAATTGGCACTGAAACTGCCCGAAATGCCGGATCAGGCGAAAAAAGACCTTGGAAAAATTGAAGAATGTGTCATATATTCCCGGGAAATCATAAAAAAATTAATGGAATTTTCCCGCCAGACATCCTTGTGCAAAAAAACAATCAATCTCAATGAAGCCATTGACAGCAGCATCATATTTTTAGAAGCAAGATGTGTTAAAGAAGGCATAAAAATTGTAAAACACTATGCAAATGCCATAACCATTACCGCTGATCCCAACCAGATCAAACAGGTGATAACGAATTTAACAATCAATGCCATCCAGGCAATGAAAAATGGCGGGAAATTAACATTCACCACAAGAAAAAACAATGAAAATGTAATTCTTTCTGTTGAAGATACCGGGATCGGGATATCCGGTGAAAATATCAGCAAAACATTCATGCCTTTTTTTACGACAAAAGATGTTGGTGAAGGCACGGGTTTAGGCCTTTCCGTTGTGTACGGCATTGTCAGAAACCATAATGGGGACATTAAAGTCAGCAGCGAACCTGGCAAAGGAACTATTTTCGAAGTTTGTTTACCTCTGGAGGAAAAATAATGCCTGATCCAGTCGAAAAGGAAGCGATTCTCATTGTTGATGATAATATCATTACATGTGAAGTGATACAACGAAACCTTAAAATGTCCGGTTATCAGGTGTTTGCAACCCATAGTGTACCAGATGCCATCCAGGTCCTTAAACATCGGAAAGTTGATCTTCTCATCACTGATTATAAAATGCCCAAACATACTGGCCTTGAATTGATACGGTATGTATGTGACCATTTGAAGGATATTGGTGTCATCATGTTGACCGGATACGGTTCTATTAACAGTGCCGTGGCTGCCATGAAAGAAGGAGCAGATGAGTACATTACCAAACCGTTCACAGATCAGGAACTTCTGGATACCGTTCAAAGAACCCTCCAAAAACAGAAAGAAAAAAAAATAGATCCGGCAGCAATCTATACGGATACCTGGTCCAGGTTTGGTATTATTGGTCAATCCAAAAGTATGCTCAAGGTGTATTCAAAGATTGAAAAAGCCTGTAAAAGCGATGCAATTGTTTTGATAACCGGAGAAAACGGTACGGGAAAAGAACTTGTGGCCCGGGCGATTCATTATCATCACAAGGCCAGATCCGTGTATCCGTTTATTCCCATCAATTGTCCGGGCATACCGGCGACTTTGTTTGAAAGTGAATTGTTCGGACATGTAAAGGGGGCATTTACGGGCGCTGTGCAACACAGGAAAGGTTTTTTTCAGGCTGCTGAAAAAGGATGTCTTTTTTTAGATGAAATCAGTGAACTGCCTTTTGAACTCCAGGCAAAACTTCTCAGGGTGTTACAGGAAAAAGAAGTTGCCAGGGTTGGGGAAACCCAACTCAAGAAAATTGACGTCAGAGTTATTGCAGCCACCAATAAAAATTTGGAAGATCTGGTTAAAAAGGGTCTGTTTCGCCAGGATCTGTTTTTTCGGTTAAATGTTATCAATATTGAAATTCCCCCTCTCCGGGGACGTGGGGATGACATTCTTCTGTTGGCCCGGCATTTTGCCTTAAAATATGCCAAAGAGCTGGGAAAAGCAGAACCCGCATTTACGGATAAGGCTGTCACGGCTCTGAAAACATATTCCTGGCCTGGCAATGTCAGGGAACTTGAAAATTTGATTCATCGAAATTTGATCATGAATGATACGAATTTCATAGACAGTGTAAATTTTCCCGACATCATGAAATTTAATGTGCCTTTTGATCAGTACCTCAATCTCAGCCTGGAAGAGATGTCAAAAAAATATGTCAGGGATGTGCTGGAACAGACCGGCGGCAATAAAGCCAAAGCCCTTAAGATTTTAAAAATCGACCGGAAAACGTTGCTTAAAAAATTATAGTATATAATAAAAAATAAGATGAGAAAATAGCCTGAACAAAAGAATTATATGGTTTTTTATATTAAAACATAACCAAACACTAAAGTTGTCAACAATATGTTTTTCAGCTTTGCAGAACATTAATCCACAACTTTATGGTTCGTTGTGGGGTTAATCCAAAGTCTTAGAAACCATTTTTTTTGTGATGTGTTTTTTTTCTGCCGGATCGGGATTTTGATCTTGCTTTTCCGGCAGGGGGTTGCGAACGCTGCTTTGAGGCTTTTCTTTTGTTGACAATCTCTTTTATGATCTTGTTTGCCTTTTTTTCGCTGGATGGATTGTTGGGGCGCAATAGTACAAAATCCGGAACTGTGCCATCCATTGTATAGCCGTCAACCGTTTCTTTCGGGATCTTTTTCCCCAACAGTTTTTCAATGGCCTTAAGGTGAGGCTTTTCATCGGGACTGACCAGGGATAAGGCAATGCCGCTTACGCCTGCACGACCGGTGCGACCGATACGGTGAATATAATCCTCGGGTACACTCGGCATATCGTAATTGATCACATAGGGCAGATTGCTGATATCAAGACCTCTTGCAGCCACATCCGTTGCCACGAGGGTGCGGATTTCACCGTTTTTGAATTCTTTGAGGGTGCGTGTCCTGAAAGACTGGCTCTTGTTGCCGTGCAGGGCAGCAGCACTGATCCCTTTTGCGGTCAGTTTCTCCGTGAGCTTGTTTGCCCCGTGTTTTGTGCGGACAAAGACCAGTATTTGGGTCCAGCGTCCAGTGGTTATCAGATGGATGAGAAATGCGCGTTTGTTGGGTCTGTCCACCAAGTGAACCTTCTGAATAATTGATTCTGCTGCGGTATTGCTGGGAGTCACCTCAATATAGTCTGGTTTCTGAAGCATTATTTTGGCAAGATCCCGAATCTGTTGGGTATAGGTGGCTGAAAACAGCATAGTCCTGCGTTCAGTCGGAACAAACTCAAGGATTTCGGAAATCTCTTCACTGAATCCAAGATCCAGCATTCTGTCTGCCTCGTCAAACACCAGAAATTCTATTCGGGAAAGATCCAGATCCCTGTGACTGGCAAGATCCAGAAGACGTCCTGGTGTGGCAACAAGAATATCAATGCCTCGCCTCAGTCGATCAATCTGTGGAGTTATGTTAACCCCGCCGTAAACCACAGTGCATCGAATGGATACTCGTCTGGCATAGGCCTTGATGCTCTCTCCCACCTGAAGTGCAAGTTCTCTGGTTGGTGTCAGGACAAGAGCCCGGGGGTATCGCCGGTTGGCTTTTCGACGGCTCAGGATTTCAATCAGGGGGAGGGCAAATGCATCTGTTTTTCCCGTTCCTGTCTGGGCGCGGGCAAGAATATCACGTCCGTTGAGGATCACCGGAATGACCCGGGTCTGAATGGGGGTGGGGGCGGTATAGCCCTTGGATTTAGCGGCTTTAAGCAATTCTACCCGAAGGCCAAGTTCATCAAATGACATATAATATCCTGAATATTCTTTCAATTTTTACGTTTTAACAGTCTATAACCTAAATTTTCCATAGTATGGCATAAATTATGCTTTAAGTACATCTAAATGAAGAAAGGCGTCAGGTTAACTGTCGATAAAGATGATTTCCGGTTTTTTTGTTGCATCCTTGTCTATGATGGTTCGATCTTAACATGGCTGATGCCGGAAAATTACTCGGCAGCTGTTAGATAAATCTGTCCTCTTTGGGTTACTCTGATTAATGGGTGTAAACTTTCTGTATTAAGTTTAAGGTTGATATTGTAAGATATTTGATTTTTTTTATTATCATAAGATTATCCTATCAGGTCGAGAAGAGTTCCAGTGGTTTTTTCGTTTGTTTGAATAACTTTTGTATTTGCTGCAAATTCTTGTTTGATAATTATCTGGTTGGACAGCTCTTCTGCTATGTCGGTGTTGGACAGTTCTTTTAATTTTCCGGTATCGCTTAAAGGATCTGCCACAAGCGGACCCGGGGTATCTATTTTTGTGATGGTAGTTTTAACCTGGTAGTTTTCTCCTTCAGTGTTTATTGCCCGGCTTTTTTTGAAATCATCGGAAAGGGCATTTGCAACATTGTTGGCACTGACCGCCATTTGCTTGGAAAATGCCTGTAAGGCTGATATGTTACTTTGAATTGATGTCACCATTGAATTGACTCCTGAAAAAATGTTTTTTAAAATATTCTTTTAAAGAGTTGATTGCAATAATTGTGCTAAAAAAGTATTTAGAATAAAATGCTCAATAAATTCCCTTATTTTTGAAGGGGTATTAATTTTTATTAAAAATAATGCCTCAATTAAATTCGATTGAATTGTTTGTTTATTGTAATCAGGTTAACAAATAACGGCATGGATTACAAATTGTGTTTTATAATGATGGATAGCTAAAGGAGGGTGATAATGTTTGCCATTGATAACACCATTATGTTGTTGATTGATGTTCAGGGTCAGCTGTCTCAGCTAATGCATGAAAAAGAAAAATTGTTTAAATCACTTGAGGTTATGATTCAGGGCATGAAAATTCTTGGAGTACCGGTTATCTGGATGGAACAGATCCCAAAGAATTTAGGTCCGACAGCTGAAGCGGTTTCAAAATGTATGGTGGGAGAGACACCCATTGAGAAATTTTCATTCTCTTGTTGTGGGGAGCCGCAATTTATGGAAAAGTTCAAAAAAGCCGGAAGAAATCAAGTGCTTTTGACCGGAATTGAAACTCATATCTGCGTTTTTCAGACAGGATATGACTTGATTAATCAAGGTTGCGAGGTTCAGGTCGTTTCGGATTGCGTGTCTTCCAGAATCAAAGAAAATAAGGAAATTGGTATTCAAAGGCTTGTTCAGTCAGGCTGCCGGGTGACTTGTGTTGAAATGGTATTTTTTGAATTGATGCGGGCGGCACAGGGTGATCAGTTTAAGCAGATTGTCAAACTTATCAAATAAGGGTGAATATAAAATTTGATCACCGAGTAAAAGGAATTTATTCATAATATTAATTATTTTACAGTGCATAGAATTGATATTACACTTAGAAGAGGATTAAACAGCAGTTTGGAAGGTTGATCTTTGTTCTTCAGGCAGGCGGCTTATTTTTTCATATGACTGTGCAGCTTTTTTAAGGGATCCAAAGGCCTTGTTTTCATTGGCAATTGCCTGTTCTTTTGCCTGTAATGTCACTAACTCTGAAAGGGCTTTGGATGCTGTTGATGTTGCGTTTGATGCCACTTTCAGGTCTTGAGAAGATGGATTTGCAGGTGCAAGTGCAGCGTTTTTGATTTGGCGCATTTTTCGGATTGTGGCCCGGGGGTCTCCAGGTACAGGAGACGTGTCAATGCTGACTTCACCTGCAACAGCATATTCTTTTCCGTCCGGCCCACGTTTGTAGGTGAGATTCGCTCCTGAGGTGATATATCTCCCGCCGGCTGCAATGTGTGCCATTTCATGTTGTCTTACCTCGATATCAGTTTGTTTGAGTTCTTCAACAAGTTGGATTTCTGCCCGGGTTAATGTCTGTTCCTCTCCACTTATTGTTTTGGGTTTGGCAATTGTTTGAGTTTCTTCAGTTTCTTGTGATCTCAGGCCGGTGTGTTCTTGTTTGGGGCTATTTGTTTCCGAAGTTTGGTTAATCGTTTTTTGTGTGCTGTTATTTGAATTTGAAACTGTATTAAATGTCTGGTTGTTTTCGGCAAGGGGTTTAATGTTTAAGGTTTTTGAGTGTGGAACAGAGGGGTAGCTGAAACCGGATTGATAATTATCATATGTGTTGGTTGAGATATTCATTTTTTATTGTTTCAGTTTTATTCTTCAGGGTGGAATGATATTCAGTTCCTTAAATTGACATTATTCAAAGTATATTTATAAAAAGAATATCATTGCAATAGAAAGTTTGCCGAAATAAAAATTATTTGACAAAAAACTTTGATTTAGGTAAATTAAAAGATTCATTTTTGTTGAGTTTTGCTCGTGTATGAGTTTGTTTTTGCTGGTGTTACTGCAATTTAAAGGTTATTTATGGGTCGAAAGGCAAGTGTTGTCCGAAAAACAAATGAGACTGAGATTAGTATTTGTTTTGATTTAGACGGTTCCGGCAAGGTTGATGTTTTAACCGGAATTCCTTTTTTTGATCATATGCTTACCGCTTTTACCGTTCATGGTTTTTTTGATCTTGAAATCAATGCCAAAGGAGATCTTGAAGTCGATTTTCATCATACAATTGAGGATGTCGGTCTGGTTCTTGGTCAAGCGCTTTCGAAAGCACTCGCAACAAAACAGCGAATTGTCAGGTTTGGAGATGCCAGTATCCCAATGGATGAAGCCCTGTCCAAGGTTACAATAGACCTGTCAAACAGGCCGTATCTTGTCTATAATTTCCCGGATACGCTAAGGTCAAAAGGTGAATTTGATGCGTATCTTGCCAAAGAATTTTTTCAGGCTGTTTGCGTTCAAGGGGCTTTTAATCTTCACATTAATTCTTATTATGGTGTAAACGAACACCATGTCCTTGAATCAATTTTTAAGGCGTTTGGACGATCGTTGCATATGGCTACCAGAATTGATGAAAAAATTTTGGGTGCCCTTTCCAGCAAGGGAACGCTATAGAAATTGTTAAACAAACCAGATGATCAAAAGTTTTTTTACATATATAGTGAAAGTAAATGATTTCAAAATAACAATTATCCGTAAAGATAATTATTGACATGTGATTTTAAATACTTAGCTTATTTTACTTGCATAACCGTTAAATTTTGGAGTCAGTGTCGTAAAGATGTATATTCCTGAAGAAAAAATTTCAGACATTTTAAATACTTCAGATATTGTTGATGTTATTTCAGAGTCCGTTATTTTAAAAAAGAGCGGAAGAAATTTTTTTGGTTTATGTCCTTTTCATTCTGAAAAAACTCCCTCTTTTTCTGTAAATCCAAGTAAACAGATCTTTCATTGTTTTGGTTGCAGTGCGGGCGGAAATGTATTGTCTTTTATTATGAAATATCATGGCATAACTTTTCCAGAAGCTGCAAAAATGTTGGCTCGCAAGTATAATATTATCATTGAAACCAAAGAAATTGATCCTGTAACAAGAAATGAACTAAAGCTTAAAGAGAGTCTGTTTAGATTAAACAAAGCTGTCATGGGCTTTTATTTTGATGAACTTAAACAATCAAAACAAGGCGAAAACGCAAGGATATACCTTGAAAAAAGAGGAATCTCCAAAGATATCATTCAGCAGTTTAAACTGGGGTTTTCGCCTGATAACTGGGAATCGATAGTTAATCTTTTAAAAAAACGGAAAATTTCCAAAAAGGTTGCCGTCCAATGCGGTTTGGTATTGGAAAGAAAACAAAATAATGGGTATTATGACCGGTTTAGAAACCGGATCATGTTCCCTATTTTTGATGTGAATATGCAGGTAGCTGGTTTCGGGGGCAGGGTGATGGATGATGCCATGCCCAAATATATGAATTCCCCTGAAACACCTGTTTACATCAAGAGCCGTATTCTATATGGCTTGCATGCAGCAAAACAATTTTGCAGACAGGAAGGGTTTGTTTATATTGTGGAGGGGTATTTTGATTTTTTATCCCTTTATCAACACGGTATTAAAAATACGGTAGCCAGTCTTGGTACTGCATTAACTTCTGATCATGTGAGAATTCTGAAAGGATATGCACCCAAAATGGTGCTTGTTTTTGACTCTGATGCAGCCGGCATCAATGCTGCAAAAAGAAGCATTGAAATTTTTATGAAAGAAGGAGTTGATACAAGGGTGCTTGTACTTCCGGAAGGAAATGACCCTGATTCTTATATTGTAAAGCATGGACAAGACGCATTTAATGACCTTGCGTCAAACGCCAAAACAGTCATGCAATTTCTTTTGAAAGTTTCCATTGATACGCATGGACTTTCCGTTGAAGGCCGGATCAGAATTTTAGATGATATGAAACAGCATTTGAGTTTGATTCAGGATAGTGCATTGAGATCTTTATATGTTAAAGAGCTTGCTGAAACATTAAATATCGATGAAAAAGCTGTTTTGGAAAAAGTCAGGGAGCAGTATTTGAAACATAATACGAAAAATTCATTTTTGATGAATGAAAAAAACAATGAAGATAAGCTGGAATCTGATCGAAGAGAAGAACAAATGATTTCAATGATGCTGAATTATCCTGAAATCATAGATGAAATTAAAAATACTGATGTGTTAGAGTATTTTTATTCTGAAAAATTAAAGTACATTGGAAAGAAGATTATAAGTGTGGATTCGGATAAAACAGCCTTCATTATAAATGTTATGGCAAAAATGGAAAACGACGAAGATCAATCGCTTATTGCTTCTTATGCTATGAATGATATGTTTTCAGAACAAGATATTAATCAAACCGCTCTGTTTATAATAAACCGAATTATTCGTGTAAGAAAAAAGCAGGAAAACACTTTAACAAGTAAGATTATAAGTGCGGAAAAGGGCTGTAATTCTGAATTGATGGACTTGTTAAAGCAAAAACAGGCAGAAATTCAGCAATTACAAAATCGGTTATAACTTTAAGCCTTTGGGAGGCATTTTATGGCATGTAAGACAAATAAGTCTGGAGAGAATTTAATAATGACTAAGAAAGAATTACAAAAGCTTATTAAAAAAGGAGAAAAAACCGGTTCTCTCTCTTTTGCCGAAATTAATGATGCAATATCCCATGATTTGAAATCATTGGATCATATTGAAGATATTGTAATGCAATTTAAAGAGCTTGGAATCAAGCTTGTTGATACGGAAAAAGAAACAATAAAAAAAGCTGCAAAAAAAAGCACTGCAAAAATAAAAGTCAAATCATCATCCAGAAAGATTGTTAATGATAAAGTTAAAAAAACGTCTGAAAAAGATGATGATGACTATGATGAAAAAGATGATGATGAAAAAGATGAGAAAAGGGGAAAAAAAGCCAATAAAGACCTGTTTTCTGCTAAAAAAGATCGTTCGGATATGGAGTTTGGTGCTGTTACCGACCCTGTCAAAATGTATCTCAAAGAGATGGGGATGGTTACTTTGCTCAGTCGCGAGGGAGAGATTGAAATTGCAAAAAAGATTGAGCGTGGTGAACGTGATGTCTTGAGAGCCATGCTGGATTGCCCCATCGCATTGTCCACTATTTTCATGTATGGTGAAAAGATGGAAAAAAAATCAATGCGTCCCAAGCATGTTTTAAGAGACGTGGATGAAGGGGATGGGGTCGTAGATGAAGTTTCCAAACAGGAAAAGTTTTTAAGTTCCTTAAATGTAATTAAAGAGCTTCACAGGGAAAATCAAGAAAAAAGAGATATCTTGCTCCAGGAGAACAAAAGATCAAAGAAATATGATACTGTTTCAAAGGAAATTTACTCCAATACGGAAATCATATTTGAAGAATTGAAAAGATGGCGGTTTGAGTCCAATGTTATTGATAATATAGAAAAAAGTATAAGAAATACCATTACATGGTTTGATAAAGTTGATGATCTTTTGGAAAAATGTGCCAAAACATTTAATGTCAAAACCCGAAAAATGCTGGATCAGGTGTCTGATGAAACTACCTTTGTGCAGTGGGCCACATCCATATCCAATTCTGATATAACCAAGGATAGAGCTGTTATTTTATATCAGGATATATGCTCAATTTTAACCCAGGTTGCTTTGAGGAAAAATGAAGTTAAGGGTGATTCTAAAAGTCTAAAGCAGATTGTCGATTGTGTGGACAAGGGTCGCAGAGATGCCGATTTTTCAAAAAGAGAATTGGTGAGAGCAAATTTAAGACTGGTTGTCAGTATTGCAAAAAAATATACAAACAGAGGATTGCAATTCCTTGATTTGATTCAGGAAGGTAATATCGGTTTGATGAAGGCGGTCGATAAATTTGAATACAGAAGGGGGTATAAATTTTCAACTTATGCCACCTGGTGGATCAGGCAAGCCATTACCCGGGCCATTGCAGATCAGGCCAGGACCATCAGGATTCCGGTTCACATGATTGAGACCATAAATAAACTTATTAGGACATCACGATATCTTGTGCAGGAAATGGGCAAAGAGCCGTCGCCGGAAGAAATTGCGGAAAAAATGGAAATCCCCATTGAAAAGGTTCGACGGGTATTAAAAATTGCCAAAGAACCGATTTCTCTTGAGACTCCCATTGGAGAGGAAGAAGACAGTCATCTGGGTGATTTTATAGAAGATAAGAAATTTTCCATTCCTTCGGATGCAGCCATTGATTTCAGCCTTGCAGAGCAGACCCGGAAAATTCTTGCGACTTTGACACCACGAGAGGAAAAGGTACTTCGAATGCGGTTTGGTATTGGTGAAAAATCCGACCATACCCTGGAAGAAGTTGGAAAGGATTTTACCGTGACAAGAGAACGTATACGCCAAATTGAGGCAAAGGCTTTGAGAAAATTGAGACATCCAACCAGAAGTAAAAAACTTAAGACCTTTATTGAGAATTAAATCTTGACATAAAATGCTTAGTTGTATATATAGTCCAAGTTTGTGCTAATGAAAGGGCCTATAGCTCAGTTTGGCAGAGCCACCGGCTCATAACCGGTCGGTCCCTGGTTCGATTCCAGGTGGGCCCACCAATAAAATATTACTGGTGTATTGTATGGATGTAATAAAAGCATGATTGTAATAAAACATTGCAAAGGACATATTGCTCTCATATGAATGTGTCTGAAGAATATCAACCGGATATAAAAAAAAGCGTGGTAATATACCACGCTTTTTTTATTTGTCAGTAGGCCTGTTATGGTTAAAACAAAGGATATATTGGGATTGCTCAATACTATTGCCCCTTTTGATATTGCTGAAGATTGGGATAATTCAGGGCTTCAGGCGGGAAATTTGAGTTGGGAGGTAAAAAAAGTAATGATCGGGCTTGATGTGTCCCTGCCATTAATGAATGCTGCGGAAAAATGGAATTCAGACCTTGTACTCACCCATCACCCTTTGATGATCTCCCCCGAAAAATCAATTGATTTCAATAAAATGCCGGGCAAAGCGATTGAAATCGCTGCAAGGCAAAAAATCAGTATAATATCAGCCCATACGAATCTTGATAAGGCACCTGATGGATTAAATGATTATTTTGCATCAAAGATTGGCATCAATACAACCGGTGCATTTCTTATTGATCCGTCATCATCTATGCCAAAGGATGCAATGACCGGTATCGGCAGAATTGGATATCTGGAATCCCCGATTCTGCTTAAATATTTTGTTCATCAAATAAAAGAAAAACTTGATTTAAAACATCTGCGTGTAACAGGCGATATGGATTTGCCCGTAACAACTGTTGCTATTTGTACCGGCAGCGGTGGCTCTCTGATTGATGAGTTCTTGAGGTCTGGTGCGGATCTTTATATCACCGGAGATATAAAATATCATGAAGCAAGACGTATTGAAGAATATTCAAAAGGATTGGTTGATGTGGGGCATTTTGGTTCTGAACATATGGCAGTAGAGTTGCTTGCTGATAAATTAGGCCATGCCATTCAAATGGCCGGGTTGAATATACAAATAAAAAAGTTCAAAAAAGAAAAAGATCCATTTATTATAGTTTAAGGATATTGTTATGAATGATATTTCCAAACCGGATATAGAAACCCTTGTCAAACTCCAGGAAGCTGAAACTCAAATTTTCAGGCTGAAAACTGTTCTGGAAAAAGTTGAAAAGGAAAAAGAAAATTTAAGTATCAGGTTAAAACAGTTTGGAAATGCCTTGGAAGATCATAAAGAAAATTTTTCAAGTGCTGTTAAAGCTTGCCGGGATATTGAAATGGAAATTCAAATCATTGATGAGCGTATTGTTAAAAGTAATGAAAAATTAAGGATGGTGAAGACCAATAAGGAGTATCAGCTTTTTTTAAGAGAAGTGGATGATAACAAAAAACGCAAAGATGCTCTGGAAACTGAATTACTCGAACATCTGGATGAAAAAGAAAAAATGGAAAAAATTGTTCAGGAAAATGAGAATGAATATAAACTTCTCAAGGACCAAATAGATGCTGAACAAAATGATATTGATAAAAAATCAATAGATGATCGAGAGTTGCTTGATGAATATCTTGACAGACAGGAAGAAATAGGTAAAAGTCTTGATCCATCTTTGATGAACCGGTTTGCAAAGATATCAAAAATGAATGGGGGGCTTGCCGTAGTCAATGTGGAAAACGAAGTGTGCATGGGGTGTTTTATGAATGTACCGCCTCAATTATATATTGAAGTGCAGCGTGGGAACTCATTGATTTCATGTCCGCAATGCAGTAGGATTTTATATCATATAAATACATAAATTATAAATATATAAAGCTCGGTCTGACCAGGCAAAACGATCGCTGGGTTTTAAACCTGGAGGAAAGTCCGAACACCACAGGACAGGACGCTCCATAACGTGGAGTCGCGGTGACGTGAAGGAAAGTGCAGCAGAGAGTAGACCGCCCGGATGGAATTTGATCCGGGTAAGGGTGAAACGGTGCGGTAAGAGCGCACCAGTTTTCCAGGTGACTGGAAAAGCTTGGTAAACCCCGTCCGGTGCAAGACCAAATAGGGAAACGCTTGAGGGTTGTCCGCCCAAGTTTTCGGGTAGGTCGCGTGAGGTGTGCGGCAACGTACATCCCAGATGAATGATCGTTGACCTGTTCTACGGTAACGAGAACAGGTAACAGAATTCGGCTTATCAACTGGTCAGGCCGAGCTTTTAATTTAGTATTGGATTATTGAACATGAATTATTTTTGCGATATTTCTTTTAAGGAAAAAGCCAATATTTTTTCTTTTGAATATCTGAAATGTATTTTGTTTGTTGTGGAAATTGAAGATAATGATTATGTTTTTACAAAAAAATTATACTCAAAGCTGATTACAACCTCTCATATACTTGAAGATTTTTTAGACTTTCATGGAGCGAAAAAAAATAAAGAATGGGTTTTTTATCGTGAATTATCGGCAACCATTCGTCATCTTTCATTGGCTTGCTATTCTCAACGACATATTCTAAATCGGTTTAAGTTTTATTTTTTTCAAGAAAATCGTTATGAGACATTCAAGCTTGAAGCATTTGACACGCTGAAAATCTTACAAGATTCTATAAAACTTGCTGCGCCCGTGATTTTAGAAGAAGCCCGTCGCTTGAAAATTAATATCCCGGCTACTGGGTATAACTTGAATTATTTTCCTGGAATTTCATCTGTCCAACAGCTTGATCATAATATTGATGATTCTAATGCCAAAGACAAACAAAGAGAGAACCTGACACGGATTGCCAGTGAATTTTTAGAAGTTGTAAAAGATTTTGATCAATTTGCATTTTATGAGCGGTATGATTTAAAAAAAATAAATGATCTTGTACCGGAACAATTCAATGAAGTCATCATCAGAAGATATGAAATGTTGATTCATAATATCCAGTCTTCATTTGATTCATATGTGGTCAATACAAAGTCTTCATCAGGAAATTTGTTGCTTGAACAACTTAGAAGTCATTTTTCCATTGTATTTCATATCCTTCAGGTTGCAGGCAGTTTGTTGCATTTTTACGAACGTCATCTGTATGATATCGGGTTTAAGGATGTTTATAAGAATGTCAGTGAATCTTTATCCAACCTTATTGATCCTGATGTTGTTTTGGATAGGGCAGTTAATTTTTGTTTATTTTATGCCTGGAGGTTTTTATCCACAGGAAAAGACCTGGCATCCAGAATATTGAATGAAAATATGGAGACTTCGATTATAGAAGTCGGGATTCCCAAGGATCGTGGGTTTCATAGCCGCCCAAGCCTTTTGGTTGCTAAGATTGTTCAGCATTATGGCGGTGAAGTTAAACTGCTTGTAAATAATGATAGTTTTGATGCTGCAAGTGTTCTGGATATTCAATGGGCCGGAGGGAAGATAAAAAAAGAAGAGATAGAAGTCGTTCAGTTTAAAGGGGATTTGCGGGCATTAAATGATTTGAAAATTCTTGCCGGTGTGAATTATGGAGAAGATCTCATTGGAAAAGGCATCCCCTTGCCAAAAGAACTGGCCTATTTGAGCTGATATGCAGAGTTTAGAAACTTTTGTCATTGTTGTTGCCGCTGGCAAGGGCTTGAGGATGGGATTAAAAACAAAAAAACAGTATCTTTGCCTGGAGGGAATTCCGATTCTAACCCGCACCATCATGGTGTTTGACAGGTGTGATCAACTCAATGAAATTGTACTTGTTGTTCCACAAGATGAGATGGCATATTGTAAAAAAAATATTATTGATCCTTTTGGATTTGCAAAAAAGATTCACTTGGTTGAGGGCGGGAAAGAAAGACAAGATTCCGTCTTAAATGGCTTGAAAAAGGTTAGAGATAGAAGAAATCATGAAAAAAAAACCATGGTTATGATTCATGATGGCGTTCGTCCTTTTGTCGATCAACGTATTATTGAGGAGTGTATACATAGTGCTGTTGAATATGGTGCCTGTATTCCCGCTGTTAAAATTACTGACACCGTAAAACAGGTTTCTGAAAACTTGTCTATTGAAAAAACATTAAACAGAGAGAATCTGTATAAAGCACAAACCCCCCAGGTCTTTAAAATGGAGTTGATATGGGATGCGTTTGAGCATGCAGGGGCAACTTGTTTTTCAGGGACCGATGATGCTTCGATGATAGAACATTCCGGCCAAAAGGTTTTTGTTGTTAAAGGATCTAAGCTGAATATTAAAATTACAACCCCGGAAGATCTTGCTTTGGGAAAATATCTGTTAAGCATTATGTAATGGATATTAATGTCTTTTTTGTTTTTCAAGTAATCTCTGAAAATGTTTGCTAACAAGCGTTTAAGGTAAATAAATCTTTACTTTAAATAGAAATTATGTAACATTTTGCACAATCAAACAATTGGCATCTGGTTTGTCAAGTACTTTGTTGCTGACTTTGAAATTAAGTGAAGCATTATAAAGCGGATTGTTTTCGTCCAAGCACATAACCCGGAGGTATCACAATGGCGGAAAAACCTGAAATAAAGATTGGTTATCTTAAAATTACAGATCATCTTATTCTTGGTGTAACAGACCTTAAATTAAAAAAGGGTATGGAAAAGTTTGAACATTGTACTCTTAAACCTGTGCTGAAGAATGGATGGAATGAGGTGGCTGATGCGCTTTCTGTGAAGTCTCTTGATGGTGCCTTTTTGCTTGCTCCGACGGCTATGGACATGTTTAAGTCCGGGGTTGATTTGAAATTGTTGCTATTTGCCCATAAATCAGGAAGTGTACTTGTTAAAAGTAAAAATGCATATATTGAAACGATAGAAGATTTTGCCGGAAAAATAGTACTTATCCCATATCAACTTTCGGTTCATAATATGCTGTTTCATAGGCTTTTGTCTGAAAAAGGCTTAAAGCCAGGAAGATCAACTGAAAAAGGCATTGATGTTATTCTTGAAGTGGTTGCACCCTTTCAGATGCCTGAAGCCATAGAATTGGACGAAGAAGGTGAAATCGGAGGCTTTATTGTTGCAGAACCCTTTGGATCGCAAGTTGTTGCCAATGGGCATGGGGAAGAATTTTGTCTTTCCAAGGACTTATGGCCCAATCATCCCTGCTGTGTTTTTGTCATGAGAAATGAAATCATTGAAAAACATCCTGAAGCCATTCAGGAAATATGTAACAGTTTTGTAAGATCCGGTCTTGCTGTTGATGCACAACCTGACCCTGCGTCTATCATCGGCGGAAATTTTCTTTCCCAGGATAAGGACGTTATCAAAAAAGTACTCACTGATCCGCCTGATCGGATACTGACAGGTGAGTTGTTTCCAATAATTGATGACCTTGATACAATCCAAAAATATATGATGGACGATATGAAGATCATGACCAGTCTGATTGATCTTGAAAAATTCGTTGATACACGTTTTGCAAAACAAGCAGGTGCAAAATAATAAAAATTTATTTTGCAGACCTGATGAATTTATAGATTTGTAAAATAGCTTTTTGGTTCCATTTGGGATTTCCGGACAATGTTTTGACTTTATTTTGGTTCAGCCGGTTTGTTGCTGCTTCAACATCTAAGCCGTCTGCTTCCAGTCCGATTATAATTTTCATGACGGCAGCCTTATATTTTTCCAGATTGTCTTCTGGTGCGACATCAATTTTTATGACAGGGGTGTTTTTTGACTCTTCATTGTCAAAAGAATTGGCTCCATTATTGGTCTGATCATCAATTAGTTTTGATAAATCATCCATTTTCAAGTCTTCATCTTGCACGGTATTATTTGTTTCTTCTTTTAAAACAGGGTCTTGTTCTATCAATAATGAAAGATCATCCAGGTTTTGGTAAGGCAGAACGGATTCATATAGGGGGTCATCAATGAGTTTTAAAAGATCATCCAGTTCATCAGATGGTTCAACAGGTGGTTCTGTTTTAATTGAACTGCCATTTTGATCAATTAAGGCCGACAGGTCATCAAGCATCAAAGTCTGATCTGTCTGGATGTCCTCTTCTGAGGAAACATTATCAAGGGATAATGATAAATCATCTAATTGATCAGATTCAGTTTCCGGGCAGGAGACTTCATCAATTAGTATGGACAGATCATCCATCAGTTCATTCTGCTCTTTTGTGTCATCCAATAATAATGACAAATCATCGTTATTTTCTGCCTCATCTAATAGTAATGACAGGTTATCCATTTTAATAGGGGGGGCTTTTTTGTCAGTGTTGTCAGGATCATAGTTTGTAATGACAGCGCTTGCCTGATGAACAATTTGTTGAACAGCAGGGTCACCCCCCCGAAGCGTGTTCATTTCCTGCAATGCATCGGCAATATTATTCATGGCATCGGCTTTTTTTTCTTCAGCTTCAGCTCTTTTTTCAATGGCTGCAGCTTTTCTTTCTTCGGCTGCAGCTCTTTTTTCATGGGCTATGGCAATTCTTTTCTGTTGTTCACCAATGTCCCTGAAAACGGATTTCAAAAGATTCAATCCGTCCATGCTGAGGCGGACATCTTCTTGCATAGGCTGGTTTTCAAAAAGGGGGTAAGGCTCATCCGAACTACATGAAGCATCCAGTTTTTTTTCAATATCACTGGGAAGCATACCCATTTCCAGACTTTCTTGTATCATAAAGAGTTTTTTAATCGTTTCAATGGGATAAAAAGGCTGTCCGTCAATGAGGTCATAAGGCATCCATTTGCCGAACCGTTTCAGTAAAAATTTTGTTGTAACTTTACCTATGTTCAGTTCTTTAATGATGTCAATAACTGATAATAATTTTTTTTTTGTCATTTTATCCTCATTGTTACTAATGTTAGTTGACTCTGGTTGAATCGACAACCTGCTTAAGTTTATTGAATTTTTTTAAATAAATAAAGTCTTGTGAAAAAGAAAAATTTTAAGAAACTGCTTTCAGGTTTTAAAAAAGCATGTATACTTGTCTAATAGATGATTTAATTTTTTTTGAGGAGAAAATAAAAATTAAAAACAGTGTGAATATTTTTTACTTGTTACAGGTGCGAATAACTGTAAAATGAAAAGGAATATGAGATTGAGTAAATCATTTGACTCTGTTTTTTTATCTTGATAAGATTAAAACAATCATAAAAAAAAAGTATGTATTGCTTGATTTATATTGGTAAGCGTTAATAAATATCTACCCAAGTATTATTTGTCTGCCATTGGCAGAAAGTAAAAAGGAATTCCAATCAATTTGAATGGCAGCATAAGCCTCCTTGCTGCCCAGGGGAGGGTAAAATGGTCGGCAAAACAGATCCGAAAACTTTAATCAGTCACGTTGATGCAGTTAAAAAAGGAAAACGAGTATTTGAAGATGCTTTTCAGGGTGTTTCCAGAATGATCCTTGATGCGGGTATTCAAAAAATTACAGTTAAAGGAAAATCAACATATCAGTTTGATATATTCAGTCAGGGGAAAAAGCATCTGGTAGGAATGTACGATGAAATAAACAGTTTTGTTTCATTTGTGAAAGATGCCTCGGAAGGCGGATCATCAAGGGAGATGGCCTTCGTTCTGGTGGGCGAACCCGGCAATGGTAAGACTTTTTTTGTGGAATATCTTTGTGCGAGATATAGGGAGTTTTTAAGCATTCCCCAAAATAGGAAGTATACATTCAGGTATGTTAATTTGGATCAGATTGGTGGGTATGGTAAGATTAATTTTATTGAATCCCAGACCTATGAAGATCCTATGATCCTGGCCATGAGTCTGTGCGAAATAAAGGATGAGTCAAAAGAGCTGTTTGCAAAGAAATTTAAATTTACTGCCAGTCAAATAGATAACCTGTATGATAAATATCGTCCTTTGGGAGCCTGTTCTGCTTATATCCTAAATCAGATCCGGGAACATTGTGACAATGACATTAACAAGATGTTGTCATTTGTTGAAATTACGCCGGTCCCCTTGATTGAAAGCCTTGGAACGATTACAGGCAAATATCCGGCCAAGGATAAGATTACCTCATCTGCCGTGGACCTTATGGGAGAAGAATCCATTCAAAGACTGCTTCATATTTCCGATTCCAATAATCCGTATCGGTTTGATCTGCGAAGAGGTGCACTGGCAAGGGTCGCAGGCGGCGGCATTCATTTCAGCGATGAAATTTATAAAAACAAGAAAGATCTGGTACAGGTGTATCTCGGGGTAATCCAAAACCGGATGATTGAAATGGACGGATTTAAATGGCCCATTGATACATTGATTATTGCCACCAGTAATAATTCCGAATTTGATTCGTTTCTTTCCGAAAGAGAAGAAGCGCCTATTGTAGATCGTTGCAGGATCTGTTATGTGGCTCATAATACGGATTACAAAATTCAGAAAACCTTGACAGAGTATGCCATTGGTACGGATACAAAACGGTCCCTTGATTCAAAAATACTGCATCATGACCCGAATTTAAATTATGCAGCATCCATTGGTGTTGTCCTGACTAGATTGCCCAGATCAGACAAGTTAACTCCAGTGGAAATTATGAAGCTGGCAGCAGGAGAGATCGCCGGAGAAAAAAGCCTTAAAACCCTTGCTGAGCTGATTGATTCTTTAAACCAGGATACGGATATCACCAAAAGATTTGGGCAAAAAGGCCTTGGACAGAGAAATCTTGGTCGGGCTGTACAGCTTTTGTTGGAAAGTTCTGAAACCAATGAAGGCCAATGTATGTTTGCTCTGGATATTTTTAATGCTCTTGAAAGAACGGTACTGGATTATGTTCAGGAACCTGCCGACCGTGCAAAGTTCAAGGAGGATTTGAAAATTGCAAGAGGGCTGTACCGTGAAAGAATTATGACAGAGATGTTCAATGCCTACATGGATGAACCGCTGGCAATAAAAAAAGATGTGATGAATTATGTAAATATGATCATTGGTGTTGATGCGGAATATCTTGGTCCTGATATGATGTGGAAGTATAAAGATCCCCAGACCGGCGAACTAAAAGCTCTTAAAATAGATGAAAGATATATTAAAAATGTTGAAGAGCGGCTTGGTTTGAAAACCGAAGAGCAAAGAGCATCTTTTAGAAATTCTATTAGAAAGATTTATGGACAGAAACTGTCTGTGGATGCAAACTATGATTTTATGGACAACCTGGAACTGGTCAAGGCAATTACAGATGTAAGGCTTAAATCAGATATTGCCGGTGCCGGTTCATTAATTGGCGCTCTTGCCAACAGAACCAACGAAGAAAATCAAAAACTTTATGATAGAATGATTTATACCATGAATGAAAAACTTGGGTATTGCAGAACCTGTGCTCAGAAAACCATTGAATATTTTTGCAGTCAAGAGGATGATAAATAGACAGGGGAGGAGGTAAATACTGATGATAACCCTTGATGAACTTCTTGAAAAAGATAAAAGAAGAGAAGAAGACGGGTTTAAACGAAAAATCCGTATTGGAAGAATTGTCAAGCCCGGAACAGGTGGAAAAGATAAGATCATAATCGTCCCGACAACGGTTGAAGAAAAATTTGTTCATGATGAAACAAACCTGAATCAGGAACCCGGAGAAGGTGAACCCACCGGCGGAACAGGTGAGGGCGAAGAAGGAGATATCATTGGAGAACAACCGGTCCGTCCTGAAGAAGGAGAGGATGGAGAAGAAGGTTCAGGAGAAGGGCCAGGAGAAGGAAAGGGTAGTGAGCATGAACTTGAATCCAACGCATATGAGCTTGGCAAGGTTTTATCCCAGGATTTCCAGCTGCCCAATTTAAAAGACAAAGGGAAGAAAAGAACTCTGGCACGATATGTCTATGATCTGACCGACAAGAACAGGGGAGTAGGTCAGATCCTGGATAAAAAAGCAACATTAAAGAGGATAGTTGAAACCAATATTACCCTGGGAAATATCCCGGATGTGGCAAATATCGATCCTACAAAATTTATAATCTCACCACAGGACATGATTTACAGAATTTTATCCAGGGAGAAAGATTATGAGTCCCAGGCCCTTGTGTTTTTTTTGAGGGACTATTCTGGATCAATGGGGGGTAAAGTTACCCAGACCGTTGTTTCCCAGCATGTGATGCTGTATTCCTGGCTGTTGTACCAATACGAAAAACAGGTGGAAACCCGTTTTATCCTTCACGATACGGAAGCCAAAGAGGTGTCGGATTTTTATAAGTATTATTCCTATAAAGTTGCTGGCGGTACAAAGGTGTTTACAGCATTTAAAATGGTGAATGATATTGTAGAAAGGGAGAACTTGGCCCGGGATTATAATATTTATGTTTTTCACGGTACAGACGGAGATGACTGGGATAAGGAAGGAAAACAGACCATTGTCGAAATTGAAAAAATGATGAATTATGTTTCAAGGATCGGGATTTCCATTGTAGAACATTCTTATGTCGGGTCAAAGCAGACTGAGGTGGAAAAATATTTAAAAGCATCCAATTTGCTCACCAAACACAGTACCTTGATCAAGCTGGATGTAATGGATGAAAATTCGGATGATTCCAGAATAATTCAAGGTATAAAACGGCTTATTTCATAAAAGAAAGGGGTTGCCTGGTGTCTGAACTAAAACCTGAAATTTTTTTGAAAATACCCCTTTTGTTCATTGGGGATTAACATTTCAGATCAACACAATAATCGGTAAAACGGATGGTTTTTGATTGGCACTTAACCTGAAAGTGAGATAACAATGGAACTTGTCAGCCAACATGTCAAAGGCATAATGGAAGAATGTAAATTAAGGGCCCGGGATCAAGGGTTGAAGTTTGATGATGAAACCCTTGAATATATTGTGACCAATCGCGATATGATTGAACTCAGTCCCAAGGTCATGATACCCACGCTTTATGACTACTGGGTGCATGATGTGAGGGTGTTGTCCGGAAAGGGGAGGTATGAAGCTTACCCTTCAAATCCATATGAAACGGTCATCAATACCAGACCTGCCATTTCATTTTATAATGATAATAACCCGGACTGGCTCAATGTGATGATTTTTTATCATGTTCTCGGGCATATTGATTTTTTTCAAAATAATCTTTTCTATAAAAACACATGGGATGTTGATTTAACAGGTCAGGCATTGGCGGATAAACGTCTGATTGCCCAGCTCAGATCTGAAAAGGGCAGATGGGTTGATTATGCCATTGAATTTTCACGCGGTATTGATAATCTGGTAGGGTATCAAAAGGAACTCAACCATACGATCATGAATGGAACCCAACATAAATTGAGTAAAATAGATTTTTATTTTGATATTTTTTTACAAAAAAATAAAAAGGTTTCTACCCATGAATATTTAAAAGAGATCACACGATTTAATGCCACAGACAACATCAATGAAGAATTTTTTGATCAGGTTGTCAGCCAATATCCTGAATTTGATGAATTATATAAAAAAGAATTGACCGTTAAATTAAAACCTGAACTTGATATAGTTGAATATATTCTTCGACATTCATCGTTTTTAAAAGAAGATGAAAATCAATGGATTAAATCCGTGGTTCAAATTGTTAAAAACACCTCTTTATATTTTCAACCGCAGATTAGAACAAAAATCATGAACGAGGGGTGGGCAAGCTACTGGCATGAATATCTTTTTATGAGAGATGACAGGATCTGCGGCCATGAAATCGACTATGCCAAAGTAAATGCAAATGTAACCGCCATGCCAAAGGTCGGATTAAATCCCTATGCTCTGGGGATGAGATTGTTTCAACATATTGAAGAGATGGAAGACAGGGGATGCTATTCGTTTGATTATATGTTTTTAAAAGATGAATTTGAAAAGAAAAAATATAACAAGAGAAATGATTCAGGAGTTGAATTTATATTAAAAGTTCGTGAAAATTTTAATGATTTTACGTTCATCAATACCTATATTGATCAGGAATTTGTTACCAAGCATAACCTTTTCGTTGCTGGTAAGCGGTTTGATCAGTCCAGAATGTCCTGGAAATACTATATTAAATCCAAAAAGGCTGAAGATTACAAGGATATGATCATTGATACGCTGTATCACCCTCCTGAGATATTTGTTGATAGAGCAGGCACAAAAGATGGAATATTGTATTTGAATCATAAATTTGAAAATAAACCGTTAAAACAGGATTTTATTGAAAATACAATGGTCGGCATAGAATATTTATGGGGTGGACCTGTACACCTTGAGACCAGCGAACCTATTAAATCAGGACAGCCTGCTGCAGGCTATGCCAATTATTATGATCCTACTTCTCATCAACCAGACGGGAAAAAAACGGAACCTATCAAATGGAAAAGAATGGTGTATGTGATGGAAAACCGTAAACTTCATAAACGGGAGTTATAATTTGATATGGAAATAAACGCTTCAAAAAAAACATCTGTGGACCAAACCCTTGATCTGCTTGATAAAAATATAACAGATTACCAACGGCTGAAGCCTGTTCCGTTTGAAGAATTTTTAAACATTTTAAATGCCAAGCCTTCTCATATTTTAAGAAATATTTTTCAGGCCTTCCATGACATGATCAAGTGCTATGTTGATGAATCAGAAGACACCATCTCAAGGGATGTTGATAAGCTGACCTTTACAAATTATGATTGTTCACGGCTGTTTGTTGAAGATTCTGAAAATCCCTATTTCACGGACATGTTGTTTGCCAACCGATTTATGAAACAAATGGAGTATTTACGGCACGGGGCCCAGCAGAACAGGATATATATCTTTTATGGACCCCATGGTTGCGGAAAAAGTACATTTTTAAATAATTTATTAAAAAAGTTTGAAATGTATGCCAATACGGAAGAAGGCCTCAGGTATGAAATTGTATGGCGCCTGGATATAAAAAAACTTCAGGACAAAGACAAATCTTTGTCCATATCAGCCTTTGAAAAACTGATTCAATATGTTGAAAAAGGAGAAGATACAGGATCGAAACGGGATTCCAATGAAAAAATATTTATCCCTAAAAATGCCGACTATATTGAAGTACCCTGTATTTCACATGATAATCCTTTTCTGGCCATACCCAAAGAACAAAGGCGGATAGTTCTGGATGAACTCATTAAAAATGATGAATTCAAATGGCGCCTTTTCACGGAAAAAGAGTATGAATGGGTTTTTAAAGAAGAAGTCTGCACCATTTGCTCTTCGATTTATCATTCTTTGCTGGAACGATTGGGAAATCCTTCGGAAGTGTTTAAAATGCTGTATGCCAGACCTTACTATTTTAACCGTCGTCTTGGAAACGGCATAAGTGTTTTTAATCCAGGTGACAGGCCTTTGAAAATGAATACGCTTTCAAACGAGATGCTTCAAAACAGGATTAACAGCCTGTTTCAGGACAGCAATGTTATCAATTACCTGTATTCAAGGTTTGCAAAAATCAATAACGGGATTTATGCGCTAATGGATATTAAATCCCATAATATTGATCGAATGGTTGAACTTCATAATATCATCTCTGAAGGGCTTCATAAAGTTGAAGATATTGAAGAAAGAGTGGATTCATTGTTTTTTGCCTTGATGAATCCTGAGGATAAACGAAGTATTCGTGATTTCCCGTCATTTGAAGACAGGATCCAATATATTGATATTCCTTATGTTCTTGATGTGAAAACTGAAGTTAAAATTTATAATAATATTTTTGGCAGGCATATTGAAGGCAGCTTTCTGCCCATGGTACTTGACAATTTTGCCAGGATTATTATCTGCACAAGAATTGGTAAAAAATCACTGGCACTGGCTGAATGGATAAAAGATCCGTTAAAATATAAAAATTTTTGTGATGAACAGCTGATGCTGTTAAAAATGGAATTGTTTTCCGGTAACATCCCAAAGTGGCTCAAAGAGGATGATATTAAATCCCTTGATAACAAGATGCTTAAAAAAATTATTGCTGAATCGGAAATATATGGAAAAGAAGGGCTGTCCGGTCGTGATTCCATTAAAATTTTTGATCGGTTTTATTCAAAATATGCCAAAGAAGACCGTTTGATTAATATGCCGGATTTGTGTACGTTTTTCAATAAGCTCAATGATCAGGTAAAAAGAATGATTCCCCATCAATTTCTTGAATCTTTATTAAGAATGTATGATTACAGCGTTCTTCAGCAGGTCAAAGAATCCTTGTACTATTACAATGAAGAACAGATTGCCAAAGATATTAAAAATTATATTTCTGCTGTAACCAATGAGTTTGACTCTTTTGTAAAATGTATTTTTACAAAAGAGGAGATCCATGTAACTGAAGCCTTTCTTGAAAGCATTGAAAACAGGCTTCTTTCTGAAGATATGGATAAGAAAAGAAGGCAGGAGATCCGAAATGATGTGTTAAAAGAATACACAACCCGAACCCTGACCCAGGAGATCATGATAGAGGGAAAAAATATTACGGAAACCAGGCTGTTTGAGTCTTTATATGACCGATATGTTCACAACCTTAAAAAAAGGGTGCTTGAGCCTTTTATTGAAAATGAAAATTTCAGGAATGCTATCAAAGATTTTGATACGGATAAATATAAAGCTCATGACAAAAGAATTAAAAAAGATGTGAAGTTCCTTTTGGACAATATGTCCAGAAAATTCGGATATTCAACCAAAGGGGCCAATGAGGCATGTATTTATGTGATAGATAACGATCTGGCAAACAAGTTTAAATAATTTTTCTTGATTTGTTCTTGATTCTTTTTAAAACTTCTTTTAAATCAAGACACATAATTTTTATGTGTGACCTTCAGTTTACGAGTGACCTTCAGGTTGTGCGTTACTTTTAGGTTAACGTGTGACCTTAAGGCTAAAGGAAAACGGTATACCGTCCAATCGGTTATGGCAAAGATGTCAAATCATATAATCAAAGAAATTCAAGCCACGGACAATAATGTGGTTATCATTCCGACAGACGGATCTCATAAAGCTTGTTTGATATCTCAATTGTTTAATGACTCAAATGATTCAATTGTTGTTATTTTAAGTGATACAAAAAAGGCGCTGGGCTTTTTAGATGAACTGAGTTTTTTTTTGCCGGATAAAAAAGACCATATTGTTTTTTTTCCAGGATATCATATCCTGCCGTTTAAATCCCTGGCCTACCATAAAGAGACATCTACAAACCGGCTTGCAGCGTTGTCAAAAATCATGGATTCGGTTTTTCATCCGTTAATTATAGTAACGGTTGTGGAAACAATTTTGCAAAAGCTGATTCCTAAAAAAAGTCTGAATGAATTTGCAGAATTGGTGATTGCCAATGAAGAAATTGACAGGGATGAATTGATTTTAAAACTTGAGTCCGGTGGCTATACCAAAACCTCTCTTGTGGAAGATCCTGGAGAATATTCCGTCCGGGGCGGTATTCTGGATGTGTTTTCTCCGGGAGAAAAATATCCGGTTCGAATTGAATTTTTCGGGGATTTGGTAGAATCCATCCGCTATTTTTCTCCATTTACCCAAAGAGGGGTTAAAGAAATTTATGAGACCGTCATTATCCCGGCAACCGAAGCTGTTGTCAGCAAAGAAAATTTGCCCCATATCCTTGCACGTCTCAGGCAGGCCGGAAATATTGCAGGGCTTGATGCACCAAAAGTCAGAGGGTATGTGAATGAAACCCGTGAATTTGGAAGATTTCCAGGTATTGAAAGCATGCTGTCCATTATTTATGATGATTTAGATACGTTTTTTGATTATATTCCTGAAAACAGTCGTTTGTTGCTTGATGTTCCTGACGAACTTGAATCTTGCGCAATGGATTTTGAAAGTAAAGCATTTTTCAATTACAAAACAACTGCATCCGAGAGCAGGCTTTGTGTTGAACCTGATTCCATTTACTTGAAATGGGATAAAATAAAGTCTCTTATTAAATCAAAAAAGCATACATCATTTAAGCTGTTTGATCCTGCCGTTATGCCTTTAAATGAAGCCCGTCAAACAACATTCTCATTTGATTACCAGGATAATACAGAGATTTGTTCAATGCTGAAAAGGGCAGGTACCAAAGATAATCCTTTAAGGCCCCTGGTAGACTGGTTTAACGATCATATTGAAAATTACAGAAAAGTTTTTTGTGTTCTCAGTCAAGAGTCACAATCCAAACGGTTGCTCTCGCTATTGCAACCCTATGGAATAAAACCCGAACCGTGTCAAGCATTTCCCCTGGCAATGAAACAAAAACCAGGGATTTATTATTTGTTCGGAAATGTATCCTCCGGATTTGTACTGAAACACGAAGATCTGGCACTTGTAACTGAAAATGAAATTTTCGGTAAAAAAAGAATTCGCAGGCAAAAGCCGGTCAGACAAGATTTAAAAACCCAGTTTATCACACCGGAAGAGTTGAAAAATGGAGATATTGTTGTCCATATTGAGCATGGAGTCGGACAATATGAGGGATTATGCAGTTTAAGCGTAAATGGTATCTCTCAGGATTTTATTCTCATTCTTTATCAGGATAAAGATAAGCTATATTTGCCGGTGGATCGCATTGAAATGATTGGCAAATATATTGGAGTGGACGGGTATACGCCGGTTCTGGATAAAATCGGTTCCAAAGCCTGGATTAAATCAAAAGCCAAGGCCAAAGAAGAAGTTGAAAAACTGGCTGCTGATCTTTTAAATCTGTATGCAAAAAGAAAAGTGAATAATGGATTTTCATTTTCCAGGCCTGATAATTATTACAATGATTTTGAAGCTGCATTTCCTTATGAAGAGACCCGTGACCAGTTAAAGGCCATTGATGATGTGCATTTGGATATGGAGTCCGAGATTCCAATGGACCGGCTGGTTTGCGGAGATGTGGGGTATGGCAAAACAGAAGTTGCCATCCGGGCAGCGTTTAAAGCGGTAAATGATGCTAAGCAAGTGGCGATTGTGGTGCCCACCACCATATTGGCAGAACAGCATCTGTCAACATTCAGGGAGCGGTTTGCCCAATATCCTGTTCATATTGAATGCCTGTCACGGTTTAGAACCCGAAAAGAGCAGACAAGAATACTCAAGGCAATCAGTTCTGGTCTTGTGGATATTGTTATTGGAACCCACAGGCTGCTGCAAAAAGACATTGATTTTAAATCACTGGGACTTTTGGTGATTGATGAGGAACAGCGATTTGGCGTAAAGCATAAAGAAGCATTGAAAAAGAAGCGAAGTTCCGTGGATGTTCTTGCCTTGACTGCAACGCCAATTCCTAGGACCCTTCACATGTCTTTAACCGGCATGAGGGATATCAGCGTGATCACAACTCCACCTGCAGACAGGCAGCCGATCATATCCTATATTTCAAAATATGAAGATCCCATTGTAAAGGATGCCGTTAAAAGAGAATTGTCAAGAAACGGCCAGATATTTTTTGTGCATAATAACATCAAGACCATTTTTAAGGTCGCACAAAATCTGGAAAAACTTGTTCCTGAAGCCAGGATCGCCGTAGCTCACGGAAGGCTTTCTGAAACCGAGCTTGAAAAAGTGATGTTCAAGTTTGTAAATCTTGAAATTGATGTTCTCGTATGCACAACCATTATTGAATCCGGTCTTGATATTCCTTCGGCCAATACCATGATTATCAACAAAGCCGAACGCTTCGGACTTTCTCAGATATATCAGTTAAGAGGAAGAATCGGAAGAGGGGATCATCAGGCCTATGCCTATCTGTTTGTTTCAGATGAGAGCAGATTGACAAAGGATGCAAAGAAAAGGTTGGCAGCCTTGATGGAATACAAAGATTTGGGTTCAGGATTTCAAATCGCAATGAAAGATCTGCAGATACGTGGTGCCGGAACGGCCCTTGGTGCATCTCAATCAGGACATATAGCGGCCGTTGGGTATGACATGTTTTTAAAATTGCTGGATCAGGCTGTTCATGATCTGAAAGGGGAGGACAACATTGAACCTTTAGAGCCTGAAATCAATGCGTCCATGTCATCGGGGTTCCCGGATGATTACATAGAGTCTGTTGAACAGCGGTTAACTGTATACAGGCGGTTATCAAGGATTACCATGGTTTCAGATATCTCAGATATGAAAAAAGAACTGACAGACCGGTATGGGAAACTGCCCAAAGAAGCTGAAAATATGCTCTTAAAAATCATGCTGAGGGTTTATTGTATAAAGGCAGGTGTTCAGAGGCTTGATATTTCACCCAACATCTTAACCCTTGCCTTTTCTGAAAAACATATGAAAAGACCTCTGGATGAATTAAATACAGCTTTAAAGGGTATGGTTCGTTATGAATTTGTCAAAAAAGACAGCATTCGAATTCAGTTGGGAAGAAAAAGGAATAATATTTCCAAAGCACTTTTGGAAACCAGGAATATCCTCAAAGCGATATCCTGAGCGATCATAAGTCATAACAGCGTATTAACTTGATGCGTTGTGAGAATATTAATACTCATTATTCTAATATAAAATTCGTTATTTTTTTAAGATAAACCTTTATCTTTTTATGATATTTAATATAATCGAGTTAAATTTTTGAATCTTTTATAAAAAGTTTTTTTTTAAATCTCAAACTTCTATGAAAGGCGAAATTATGAAATTTTTCATCAAAAAAGAGTCTTTTTTCTTAAAAAAGTTTATCCAAACGCTCAATCAGGAAAAGATTCCCCTTGAAATTATTGATACAAAAGGGAATAAATATTCAACAGCACCTCATGGGATAAAACACAAAATTTTTATTAAAGACCAAAAATTTTTTAACGCCCTTATTTGCCCGGATGCATTTTCTCTCGGAGAGGCCTATGTAAAAGGATATTTTGATATATCCGGCAGCATAAAAGAACTTTATGAACTTGTCTGTGATAAATTACTCAACACTGATCAACGAAAAAGCATTGTTACATTTTTTTCCAGTTTTTTTGTAAAAGCAAAGAAAAAGGAAAAGGAAAAGGAAAATATTGAATACCATTACAATGTTTCCAGTGATTTTTATCGATTGTTTTTAGGCAAAACAATGGGATACACTTGTGGATATTATACAAGTGAAAGTGCAACAATGGATGATGCTCAAAATGAAAAAATGGATATTATATGCAGGAAATTGAGACTTAAAAAGGGAGATAAACTTCTTGATATCGGTTGTGGATGGGGGAACTTTGCTGTTTATGCAGCAAAACATTATGGTGTGAATGTAAGCGGAATTACCTTGAGTTACAAGCAGAAAAAATATGCTGAAAACTGGATAGAAAAAGAAGGCCTGTCCCATAAAATAAATATCAAAATTTTAAACTACCGGGATCTTGGCAGTCAGATATTTGATAAAATTTCATGTGTGGGGATGTCAGAACATGTGGGAAAATCCAATATGTCCGTTTTTTTTAAAACAGTTTATAATAGTCTTAAAAAAGGCGGCCTTTTTATGCAGCATACCATTACCACCAATACCAGGAGGAAAAAAGGATTTGAAAATTCATTTATGGACAAATATATGTTTCCGGGAGGTGAATTAATGCTTGAACAGGATCTATTGGATCTGGCATCGTCTTCCGGGTTTGAGCTGCTGAATGCAGAAAATTTCAGAACTCATTATGTGAGGACATTAAATGATTGGATACTGAGGATGGAACGACACAAAGATAAATTGCAGCAGATTGTATCAGATAATATTTATCGCATTTATCATGTTTTTTTTATCGGATCACTGATTTCTTTTAAAACAAAAGAAATTTCCTTGTTTCAAAATCTTTTTTATAAAACAGATTGTGATAACAACAGCACTGAGATTTTTTTAAGCCCGTACGCTAAGAATGAAACCCGAATCGTCTGATATGGAAAAATTTGAACGAATTGTTTTTAAGAAGAAAAATCCCCTGGGTCTTCTTTTGTCCTTTTCTTTGAAATTAATGCAGGCCAGCCAGGCCGGCCTTTTGTTTGGCACCAACAAGACCTACTCGAAATTTTTGCCTCCTGATCAATGGGACAGGGGGGTGATGCATAAGTTTGACGGAAAGGGATTTAAGGGGGTGGTTTTAAAATATTTTGGCACCTGGATCGTAAAATATAAAGGATTATCACCTGTCAGACTGTATAAGGAGACTCAATTCGGTGAAACAAAAGAAACTGACGGTATTATTTCTTTTGTTCTTAGAAAACATCAAGATTTTTATGAAAAGGGCATTAAAATCCTCATTATTGATACCAGCCCGGAAGCATTAAGGGTTGAAGCATTAAATGATGCTAAAGAAAATTTTTCAAAGGTGTCTATTCTTTCTTATGATGGGGATGTGTTTAAATCCTTGTCTGATTTGAAAATGAATACTTCCATTGTCAATCAGTTTAAGTCACAAAATTTTATTTGTGCTTATATACCGGATTATGGTGCCATTGTTTTTAATATGATTGATGAGAATCTGCTGCAAAAAAATAAAGACGGATTCATAAATAAATTACAATTAAAAAAACGATTAAATATGTTGATTTCCGCAATTGAGATGGCATCAATTGCATATATCGGGTTAGCCAGAGGCAGGCAGGCGGCCCATATCATATGGCGTAAAGAAAAAACGCTTAGAAAGACCGCATTGCGATTAAAAAATAAAGAAATTGAATTGAATGAGCAGAAAAATTATCTGAAGGCCGTGGGTGCGGTCAACGAAAATCAGCTCAATATGGAAGCTGTCAGTATAACAGATGGTGTTTATGCGTTTATTGATATGATAGGATCAGCCACCTTGAGGAATAAAATAATAAATCCCCTGGATTATTTTTTTATATTAAACCTTTGTCACCAGATTGCCGCCGATAATGCAAATCGTTATTCCTGCAGGGTGGATAATTTTATTGGTGATTCTGTTTTTCTGCAAAACGCATCACCTTTTGATGATGAAAAAGCTGGTTTTCCCATGGGAACACATGAAAGAATAATGCTGATCATCTTTGCCATTACCTCGATTTTTAATGAAATACATTTGCTGAAAACAGGCCGGCATGAAATGGATAAGTCAGGCAGGGTAAAAAAAATATTGGATGAAGCGCAAACGAATATCAGCTTTAGAGCCGGAATGGAAATGGGGACTGCTTTGATCGGTCCTTTGGGTAGCCAAAAAAGAAGAATTGTAACCGCTATAGGTAAAGCTGTAAATACGGCATCACGACTTGAAAGTACCGGTGTGCAGGATGGAATTCATATCAGCGAGAATGTAATGAACCTGTTAAAAGATGCTCATATTACAAGAGATACAAAGATTGTCTGGCAAACTGTTTTTATAGGAAATGATCTGAAAAAAAGCGAAACATTAAACGATTTGGATTTTTTTAACTGTTATAAAACAACGTTTGGAATTAAAGGTAATGTGATCAAAGAACAAAAAAACATTTCATATAAAGAGTTTTCAAAAAATATTTCATATGTAATCAAATGTATCCCTGATTCGGATAATTTTTAGATAGTATGTTCATGAATTTTGACGGTCTTAACGTTGAAAAAATACTATTTATATAGTACACATGTAAGTATTCCATAACAATGAGCAAAGGAAAGAAATCTTAACATGAATTTATATTATGGTATAAAATATAATATCAAAGGGGTGGCGCTGGCTTTAAAAACACCAAAGCTATTGATGCTTGGGGTGTTGCGATTTTTTGTCGTTTTGTTGTTAACGGTTCTTTTGTCCGGTCTTGTTTTATATTGGCATAATGAGATTTTAATGATGATCTGGAAAATGCCGGAATCCGGCTGGCTGATATATCTATGGAAAGCAGTTTCATGGATATTATCCGTTTTTTTGGCTGCCATTTCCATGGTGATGGCATACTTGATATCACAATTGTTGTTCTGTGTGTTTATCATGGATTATATGTCCAGAATAACAGAAAAAATTGTTATGGGAAAAGAGGCACATTTTGAACCTGAGTCGTGGTTTGGTTTTTTTTTACACCTTATAAAACAGGAAATACCCAGGGCGATTATCCCGGTTTTGATTACCCTGATAATCATGGTGACCGGTTTGTTAACACCTTTGGGTCCTGTTATAATCTTTATGTCATCCATTGCCGCCACTGTTTTTCTGGCATGGGACAATACAGACTTGATTCCTGCCAGACGTATGGTTCCATTTAAAACCCGGTTTGGATTTTTAAAAAAGAATCTATTGTTTCATGTGGGGTTTGGTCTTCTTTTTCTGATCCCCTGGTTGAATATTGTATTTTTATCGTTTGCACCGGTTGGTGCAACCCTTTATTATCTTGATAAAGAAGGGCAATGATTTAAATAACTGCCAAGGGCAGATTTGTTCTTTCATCCGGATTTGCCTGCAACCAAAAATAAAAGTCAAGATTAGGTTTAACAGAATTTTTTATATGAAAATAAAGATATTTATATGGAAGTGATTTGCAAACAGTCGCCTCACAGGGTATCTGGTGAAGAGAGCAAAATATTATCACAAAAAGAGGAAATTATTGTCTGTGCATACTGTAATCATTATATCACAGATCCTTTAAAACAAATAATAGTCAATGGTTCGTTTAGTCATGTGTTTGCCAATCCTCACGGTTATGTGTTTGAGATTGGCTGTTTTTCTCATGCCGGTGGGTGCAGGCCAAGCTCAATGTCTTCTGATGAATTCTCATGGTTCACGGGGTTTTCCTGGCAAATCTGCAGCTGTAATTATTGTTCAAATCATTTGGGATGGATGTTTTCGTCAAAATTAAAATTTTTTTATGGGCTTATTCTTGAAAGGTTAATTTTTCCGTAAAAATCTTTTGACAATTTTTGACAATTTTATATAATATAAAGACTATGCAGTTGTATTGTTAACCTGATGTGAATCCTTTGATATTCTTACCCATTGTACTTGTCATTTAGAACTCGTTTTGCAATCATTTTGCCGCCCTCCGCATAGTTTGAATTTTTAATTTAAGGCTTTAAGGAGAATATAATGGATCATGCAAAAAGTGTTTACACGAAACGTTCTCCCGTGGATCGCAGATCCCCGGTTGACAGGCGCATATTAGATATGGGGCCGGGGTATCCCGGCCGGGAAAAGAGAGCAAAGCCAAAAGGCCGTAGAAGAGGCTGGGAAGACAGATACGGCTGGGAAAGAATCAGCAAGTGGTGCAGCTCGCCTATTTATTCTGATTTGCCATAATTACTGCAGCTTAAATGATATTTTTCATGAAGGTGCCTGAAAAATAATTTAAAATTAAATCATTAGATATTCCGCTTTGCCAAGGCTTCATGCCAGTGAGCATGTCAACGGATTTTTGCGTCTAACCGTCCTATTGCTTAGAAAAATGATGATTCTCATTGTTTTTTATCTGTTGTCTATGTTAAAAAATCAAAATATTTTATCCATTTTATCAATCAAAATAATGATCAGGTAAGGAATATTATGAAAATTCTTGTAACAGGTGTGGCAGGCTTTATCGGATTTAATTTGAGTTCTCGGTTGCTCAAAGAGGGCCACCACGTTTATGGTATTGATAATTTAAATGATTACTATGATGTGAATCTTAAAAAAAACCGGTTGTCCATAATTGAAAAATATCTAAATTTTAAATTTATTCTTGGTGATATAGCTGACAGAGAAAAGATAAAAATCTTGTTTGAAACTTATCAATTTGACTATGTTGTAAATCTTGCAGCCCAGGCCGGGGTTCGATACAGTATTGAAAATCCTGGATCTTATATCGACAGCAACCTTGTGGGTTTTGGCAATATCCTTGAAGGGTGCCGGCATTCCGGGGTAAAACATCTGATTTATGCTTCAAGCAGTTCTGTTTATGGCCTTAATACCCACATGCCGTTTTCCGTCCGGCATAATGTGGATCATCCCATCAGCCTGTATGCTGCATCGAAAAAAGCCAATGAATTAATGGCCCATACTTATAGCTATTTATACAACCTTCCCACAACCGGACTTAGATTTTTCACGGTATACGGTCCATGGGGACGGCCGGATATGGCCCTTTTCCTTTTTACAAAGGCTATCTTAAAAAATGAACCCATCAAGGTTTTCAATAACGGGGATATGCAAAGGGATTTTACCTATATTGATGATATTGTAGAGGGTGTTGTCAGGGTAATGCATAATGTTCCCAAGGCTGATCCTGACTGGAGTTCCGACACACCCAATCCATCCAGCAGTTGCGTACCCTATAAATTGTATAATATAGGGAATAATCAACCGGTTGCCCTGATGGAATTTGTTGAAGCCATTGAAACTGCCATTGGGAAAAAAGCCGTTAAAGATTATTTGCCGTTACAAGCAGGTGATGTACCTGCAACCTATGCAGATGTAAATGATTTGATAAAAGATACCGGCTTTAAACCCTCAACTTCCATAGAAGAGGGAATACAAAATTTTGTTGAATGGTATAAAGACTATTATAAATAACTGCCACAGACAGATCTTGCCATTTTCTACAACAATTTGGGCTCCTTGGTTTGTTGTGGGCAAACATGGATGAAAGAGCAAGTTTTGCCCGTGGCATTTATATGAAACGATATTGGGAGAACGCTTTTAATGGATAAAAACACAAAAATTGCGATTATTGGTCTGGGATATGTTGGATTACCATTGGCAGTTCATTTTGCTGCAAAATTTCATACAATCGGTCTTGATCTAAAAGAAAGTATTATTGAAAACTGCAAAAAATTTAAAGATCCCACAGGTGAAGTGTCAAGGGATGAGTTTGAAAAAGCAGTATATTTTTTTCCGACATCTGATCCATCCAAAATTTCAGATGCGGATTATATCATTGTTGCAGTTCCAACACCCATCGATACTGCCCGGCGTCCCGATTTGAAGTATATGGAAAGTTCATCTCAGACTGCTGGAAAATATATGAAAAAAGGCGCTGTTGTTATTTTTGAATCTACTGTTTATCCTGGTGTTACAGAAGAGATCTGTGTTCCGATCCTGGAAAAAGTATCCGGATACGAGTGGAAAAAAGATTTTCATGTGGGGTATTCTCCTGAACGGATTAATCCGGGAGACAAGGAACACACATTGCCAAAAATTGTAAAAGTGGTTTCAGGAGATGATGAAGACACCTGTGATAAAGTGGCAATGCTTTATGAAACCATTATTGAGGCAGGGGTACACAGAACTCAAACCATAAAAGAAGCTGAGGCCGCCAAGGTAATCGAAAATACGCAAAGAGATTTGAATATCGCATTAATGAATGAACTGGCGCTTATTTTTGACAAATTCGGTATTGATACAAAAAACGTATTGGAAGCGGCTGGTTCCAAATGGAATTTTCTTCCTTTCAAGCCTGGGCTTGTTGGTGGTCACTGCATTGGGGTTGATCCCTACTATCTGACCTTTAAGGCGGAATCCGAAGGTTATCATCCTCAGATCATTTTATCGGGTCGAAGAATCAATGACAATATGGGGAGGTTTGTGGTTGAAAAAACCATTAAAATGATGATCAATCAGGGATTGAATGTCAAGGATTCAAAAATAGGGGTTCTGGGGCTTACATTTAAGGAAGACTGTCCGGATCTGAGAAATACCAGGGTGGTTGATATCATTGAAGAACTTTGTTCCTATGGAACCAATGTCCTGGTTCATGATGCAATTTCAGATCCCAAAGAGGCCCTGGCATATTATAATATAAATTTATGCGACTGGGATGATCTCAACGAACTCTCCGCTCTTATCCTTGCAGTGCCCCATAAAGAATATTTGAAAAAAAATCTTTCAGAGTTGAAAAAGATGCTTCTTCCGGGCGGCTGCTTGATTGATGTAAAATCAGTGTTTGATCCACAAGAAGCAAAAAAAATGGGAATCAATTTCTGGCGCTTGTAAACAAAGAGGTAGTGAGATATGAGTTTTGAGTAGTTTGTCAATTACCGGCCCTGCTTTTCTCACAACTCACTACTTTTATTCTTTGTTGTACCTAATAGGAATTGTGGGTTACTCAAGTGCCCTGGATACAATTTCATAAACATTTTTTGAAAGAGTTGGAACACAAAGAATTCGTTCCAGCTCTTTTTTTATGATAATTTTTCTGGCGTTGTCATATTTTTTCATTTGATTAAAGCACGAAGACAATCTGGCAGCTATCTGGTGATTGATTTTATCCAGGGCAATAATTTGATCCGCAATAAACCGGTATCCGTCTCCATTTTTTTGATGAAAATTGATATGGTTCTGCATGGCAAACATATATATTAATGATCTGACCTTATTGGGATTTTTTATTGAAAAATCAGGATGTTTGATAAGGGATTTTACGATGTTCAAGGTATTGGGCAGAGATGATCCTGCCTGAACCGCAAACCATTTATCCAACACAAGCTTGTTATGCTGCCATTTGGAATAAAAATTTTTAACAGCGATTTGTTTTATATCCGGATGGATCTCGGAAAGAATTTTAAATGCTGCGATTTCATCCGTCATGTTTTTAGCTGTTTCATAATGGCGTAAAACCAGCTGTGTTGTATCTGTTTCTTTTAAGCAGCCTAAGTATGACAAGGATAAATTTTTCAAGCTTCGATCCGCCATTGCCCCATGAGACAGGCTCAAAGGATCTGATTTGGTGCAACAATCAATCACATCAATAAAATGCTGTTTCAGTTGTTTTGCTATTTGTTGTTTTAAAAACAATCTGCCCTTATGGATGGCGTGGACATCAACCGGATCAAAATGATTTTTGATTTCGGTTTCCATAGGCAAAGAAAGCTCTTTTGCTAAAAATGCATGATCCGTATGTTGATTCAGCAAGGCTTTTTTAAAAGCCTGGATCAGATTTGGGGAAACGGACAGTTCCTTGTCAGCCTGAATCGCGGTAATAATCCGTTTGAGTTCATTGACAAAAAGCGTTTGAGCAGCATCCCATCTGTTAAATTCATCAGGATCATTGGCCATGAGAAAAGCAAGCTCTTCATTCGTAAAATCCGTTTTGATTTTCACCGGTGCAGAAAATTGCCTGAACAGGGACGGAAGGCTGTTTTCAGGGATATTATCAAATACAAAAGTTTGTCTGCCTGATGTCAGCTCTAACAGGGATTTGCTTTCAGGAGTTATATCATTCCCCTTATTATCAATAATTGCGAACTTAACAGGAATATGCAAAGGCTTTTTTTTTGATTGATTTCTGTCCGGTGCAATGTGCTGCTCAAAGGTTATTGCAAGCTGCTTTAAATCAGGATTATAGGATCGCTCCACGTTTACCGTGGGTGTGCCGGATTGAAAATACCATAATTTAAACTGGTTAAGATCCAACCCTCCGGCTTCTTCCATCACGCCAATAAAATCTTCTATGGTGACGGCCATCCCGTCAAATTTTTCAAAGTACAGATCAATTGCTTTTCTGAACTTCTTTTCTCCCAGTAATTGATGAATCATCCTGATAAGTTCCGAGCCTTTTTCATACACTGTCATGGTATAAAAATTATCCATTTTTATATAGGACTCAGGTCTTACAGGATGGGTCATGGGGCCGGCATCTTCCGGGAATTGTGACCCTCTTAAATTCCTGACGCATGAAATTCGTTTAACTCCCCTTGAATTTAAGTCGGATGAAAATTCCTGGTCTCTGAACACGGTCAGCCCTTCTTTTAAGCTTAATTGAAACCAGTTTTTCAAGGTGACCCGGTTCCCGGTCCAGTTATGAAAGTATTCATGGCCTATAACGCCTTGAATATTAAGAAAATCCTCATCTGTTGCGGTTTCCGGGTTGGCAAGAACATATTTGGAATTAAAAATATTTAATCCTTTGTTTTCCATAGCACCTGCGTTAAAATCATTGATCGCCACAATCTGATACAGATCCAGATCATATTCAAGGCCAAATCGCTTTTCATCCCATTCCATGGCCTGCTTGAGAGACTTCATGGCATGATAGCACTTGTCTATGTTTTCTCGTTCTGAATAAATTTTAAGATCAACATTTCGCCCGGATTTGGTGGTAAACTGATCGTGGATATGTTCAAGATCGCCTGCAACAAGTGCAAACAGGTAACTTGGTTTTTTAAAAGGGTCTTCCCACCGGACAAAGTGCCGGTTGTTGTCAAGATCTCCGGAATCAACCAAGTTGCCGTTGGAGAGCAGTACAGGGTATTTGGTTTTGTCCGCAATAATTGTGCAGGAATAAACAGCCATAATATCAGGACGGTCAGGAAAAGGGGTTATCTTTCTGAATCCCTGGGCTTCACACTGTGTGCAGAAGATATCCCCAGATTTATACAATCCTTCAAGGCTTGTATTCTCTTCAGGTTTTAAAATAGAAATAATTTCCAGATCAAAAATATCCGGTGTTCGGGCAAGCTTGAAATAGCCGTCACCGGATTCGTATTCTTCCGGCAGTAACAACATTCCGTTTGCAATAACCGAAGAAATTTCAAAATCGCCTTTATCAAAAACAAGTGACGTGTTTTTATCGGCAATATCAAAATTTTTATGGATATTTAAAATAGAGGTGACTTTTGTCTGATTATCTTTGATGTTAAAAGTCAGGTCAACACGATCTACGATAAATTCAGCGGGTTTATAATCTTTTAGATATATTGTCTTTGGTTCTTCCATAATGAAACCATAAAATCCTAAATTAAAGTTTTCAATTGTTGATTTTTCGATACGAATCATATAAGTTAACACAAAATCCCAAATTAAATAAGGAAAATATTCTCTATGAACCGGTTCTGCTACAGGGTATATTTATCTCTATTAGTGTTACATTTTTTTCGTAAAATTATGTAATTTTTTTCACATATTTTCTTTAAACAAATTTTTATCACGGAATCAATAGTTAATGTTTTTTTCTTTTTCGGCTTTAATAACGATTTGTTTTCAATATTAAATAGATTTTACTGTTAAATTTTTTGTCTGGCACTTTGTTTGCTTTAAAGCTTTGTGTAAATACAATTAAATTACAAGAAAAACAGGAAAATATTATGGCAGATTCTTTTCAATCCAAATTGCCCATTAAGCCGGATCAGATACTGGAAATTATCATCAGGAGAAGATGGTTTATCATCATACCGCTTTGCATCACACTTACATTAGGGCTTTTTATAACCTTTACCATGGATAAAACTTATGAAGCCTCTACCCTTATCCTTGTTCAGCCCCAAAGAGTTCCGTCGGATTATATTAAATCCGTTGTGACTTCCAGTATCAGTCAGCGAATAAGTACGATTTCACAACAGATATTAAGCCGGAGCAATCTTGAGAAAATTATTCATCAGTTCGGGTTGTTTGAAGATGCAAAGAATATGTATCTTGAAGATAAAATTGCCAGTATGAGAGAACGGGTTCTGGTAAAAATTGAAAGAGCCCGGCATGGAACAGAAGCATTCTCAATTGTTTTCAGAGGTAGTGATCCTCAAAGGGTAATGGGGATCGCAAATACGCTGGCCGGTTATTTTATGGATGAAAATTTAAAGTTCAGGGAAGCCCAGGCCGTGGGAACAAGTGACTTTCTTGATGCAGAGCTTCAAAAAACCAGAAAAAGACTGGAAATACGTGAAAAGATACTGGCAGACTACAGGACAAAATATCTTGGCGGGCTTCCAGATGAACTTGAAACCAATTTGAGGACTCTTGACCGGCTCCAGGATCAGTTGACAAGCAAACAAGAGTTACTGCGAAATACAAGTGATTCATTAAATATTCTTGAAACTCAAATTGCACAATCCAAAGAAATGGCATCTCAAAATTTTGACAATCAATTCTCTTCTTTTGATTTTGATGAAGAGGCTTTTAAAGGAACGGAAAATGAACAAAAATATTCATTGGCAAAGGAACAGTATAATACGCTGTTGTTAAAGTATACGGAAAAACATCCTGATGTGGCAAAACTTAAGAAAATAATTGAAAAATTGGAAAAAACCATTGAAGAGGAAACTCTTGAAGGCAACCCTGAAGGCGAAACCGAATTTTCAGAACAAGGCGTGGATGATAAAAATCAGGGAATCGGAATCCCTGATTTTGCTGCAATACAGCAGGAAGCTCAAGTTAAACAGATTAAAAATGAAATCAGAAAGATTCAATCAGATATTTTTAAAATAGAGCAGCAGATGGAAATATATCAAAAAAGGGTTGAAGATACGCCTAAAAGAGAATTGGAACTTCAATCGTTGCAAAGAGATTATGCCAATATACAGAATGTTTTTAATTCTCTGCTGGATAGAAGACTTGAAGCCGAGCTTTCAGTCAATATGGAAAAGAAACAAAAAGGTGAGCAGTTCAGGATAATTGATCATGCAAGACTTCCTGAAAAACCCATCTCGCCGAATGTGAAATTATTATTTTTGCTGTCTCTTGCTTCTGGGTTTGGTCTTGGGGGTGGGGGGATTTATCTTCTTGAAATGTTTAATACGTCCATCAGAAGAGAGGAGCAGATTGAAAAAAATCTTGGTTTGACAATCCTTGCAATTATCCCACACCTGAAAAAAAAGGGTCATCAAGTCAAAGCAAAAGTTGAAATGGTTGCATTTGTCTGCTTTACAATTTATGCAACCGCGTTCTTGTCTTTTTTTGTAATACTCAATTCCAAAGGCCTTGATCGGACAATTTATTTTATTAAATCCAACTTAAATTTTTAATTCGGGAGTGATAGATTTGGGCAAAATTTATAATGCATTTAAAAAAAAAGAATCGGAAGTGTTTGATTCGGTAATGGATGACGGCACTGAGCCTGTACCTGAGGAAACAGAATATGAGTTTTGCATTTCAGATGCTGACACCTCTATATCAGAGCCTTATGAAGAAATACCTGAAAAAGAGGTAATGCCTGGAAATATAGATCCGTCACTTGTTACGGTTCATTCCCCCCATTCAATTGAATCCGAACAGTTCAGGCTGTTAAAAAACAATATTCTTTTCCCTGAAATTGGAACACCACCCAAAAGCATAATGATTACAAGCCCTTCTCCCGATGAAGGTAAGTCATTTGTTGCTGCAAACCTTGCGATCAGTATCGCCGGCAGCATTGACGAGCATGTCCTTTTAATGGATTGTGACCTTCGTTTACCAACCATCCATAAATTATTCGGCCTGCCCGATACCAAGGGCTTAAGTGATCATCTCTCAACTGCAATATCATTGAATGACTTGCTTTTAAAAACTTTTATCCCCAAACTGACAATTCTGCCTGGGGGAACCATTCCCCGGAATCCATCGGAATTGTTATCCTCCGGGCAGATGAGAAGCCTCATACATGAGGTAAAGTTACGATACCGTGACAGGTATATTATTATTGATACACCGCCGCCATATATTACATCAGAAGGAAATGCCCTTGCCAGACAGGTGGATGGCATCATTGTTATCATTCGTCATGGAAAAACACGAATAAAAGATGTTCAGGATATTATTAACATTTATGGGAAAGAAAAAATTATAGGCGTTGTTCATAATTTTGCTGAAAAGAGGCCCGGGTACGGATATGGGTATTATAAATATGGCTATGGTACTGTAAAATGATTGGGGATTTTTTAAAAAAACAATGCTAAGACTATTAAAACAGTATTTTCCAATACGAAATATCATCTTTTATATATTTGAAGGGTTTGTTATTTTTGGTTCAATACTGCTTTCAATGGCAATATTTGCTTCTTCATATTTTCATATGTTTGATTTTTTGATCGTATTAAGAATATTATTGATTACGTTTATATGCCAGGTGTGTCTTTACTATAATGATTTGTATGATTTTGATGTGTCTTCAACCCTGAGTGAAACAAGTATCCGGCTTCTCCAGTCCCTGGGGATAACGTCTATTGCCCTGGCTTTTATTTACTATATATTTCCTTTGGCAATCGTTGATCAAAAAGTTTTTATTTTAAGCATTGTTTTTCTTTTGCTTTTTATCATTGGCTGGCGGCTTTTGTATATTCAAATTTTGAATAAAGGCGTTTTTAATGAGCATATCATGATTTTAGGTTCCGGCAGCCTTGCACTTGATATTTTTAAAAAGATTTTTAATACGCTTGATTGCGGGTACACTGTTTCGATAATGATTCCGGATTCAAAAAATGAAAAGTATCCGATTGATTTTCCCGATACTGTTATTGTACGAAAAGGGATAAAAAATCTTTCCCAAATTGCTTCCGAAATGGGAATTAACAAGGTGATTGTTGCTTTAAAGGAAAAAAGAGAGTCATTTCCCATGGATGAGCTTATCCGGTGCAGAACAGGCGGCATAGAAGTAATTGAAGGCAGTACTTTTTATGAAATGCTCACAGGCAAGGTTCTGGTGACCCAGATTAATCCGTCATGGCTTGTTTTTTCAGATGGTTTTAGAAAATCAAGGCTTAAAACAATTTTTAAAAGGATTGAAGATATAATCTTGTCATTGATAATGCTCGTTTTGTTATCTCCATTACTTTGCCTTGTCGGCATTTTCATCAAGTTTGATTCAAAAGGGCCTGTTTTTTTTTCTCAGGACAGGGTGGGGTTGAACAAAAAAGAATACAGAGTGCATAAGTTTCGTTCCATGGTGGAAAATGCTGAAAAATCAACAGGACCTGTTTGGGCAAGGCATAATGATATCCGGATTACAACCGCTGGAAAGATTATCAGAAAATACAGGATTGATGAACTTCCCCAGCTTTGGGATGTCCTGATAGGAAACATGAGCCTTGTCGGACCCCGGCCTGAACGCAAATGTTTTACGGATAAACTTGAAAAACAGATACCTTTTTATTCACAGCGGTTCAATGTAAAGCCGGGCGTAACCGGATGGGCACAAGTGTCTTACACTTATGGTGCAACGGTTGACGATGCTATTGAAAAGTTAAATTATGACCTTTTTTATATAAAAAACATGTCCCTGACATTAGATGTGATCATTATTCTGCGTACCATAAAAACAGTTTTGTTTGGCCGTGGTGCAAGATAGTTTATGTAATATGATTTTATAAAATCAATTCGTTAATATGTAAGAGAAAGGGCGGAGCTATGTCTGGAATCAAGATAAGATCAATGGTTTTCGTAAGTATTGCTATTTTATTTTGTTTTGTTTCTTCAGGAGGTGCTGAAGATTATAAAATAGGTATTGGGGATATTTTAAAAATCAACACATGGAAGGAACCGGAGCTTTCATTGGATGCCGTTCAGGTCAGGCGAGATGGAAAAATTACCTTTCCGCTTCTTGATGATCTTCAGGCTGAAGGCATTACTACTGTTGAACTTAAAAAAACAATTGAAGCAAAATTAGCGGACTTTGTTGAAGCCCCAACGGTTACGATAACACTTGTCGGTGCTGTCAGCCAAAAATACTATATCCTGGGCGAAGTACAGAAAGTCGGAGAATATCCATTAATCAAGAAGCTTACAATCGTTCAGGCATTCGCTCTTGCCAACGGGTTTACCGAATGGGCATCCAAAGACGAAATCATTCTTTATCGCAAACAGGGAAATGCTGAAAAAATTATAAAAATAGATTACGATGACATCGTAAAAGGAAAACTGGCTAAGGATATTGTTTTAAAAACCGATGATATTATCATTGTTCCTTAAACCATATGATACAAAACATTCAGGAGGGTTAAATGGGGAAAAAAAAATATGGTCAAAAATGGATTGTAATATGGACATCAACCCTGTTGATTTTATTTTTTTCATATTCTTTTGCATTTTCGCGTACTGTTACCCAGCTCATTCCGACATTGACCATAACCGAGGAATACAACGATAATTATTTTCAAACGGAAAACAACACTCAGGAAGAGTACATTACCTCCTATGGTTTAGGGTTTTCCGCAGGGTTTCTTTATAAGAAAATCAATCTTTACCTGGGGTATAACCCTGAATACAGGGATTATAAAAATCTGGATGACAGGGATGGATTTGAGCATTATGTATCACTTGACGGAGAATTTAATCCGTCTAAATATACGAATATTAATGCCCGACTGGCTTATACCACCAAAGATGACAAAGAATCCGGTGAAACTTGGGAAAACACGGCTGCCATATACGGGGACACCCAGTTTACACAAAATACAAATCTTGATTATTCCCATTTTTATTCCAAAAGTTTTGACCAGCAGTTAAGAACAGGAACATATAATGAGCATGAATTGAATAGAGCAACTGTCGGTATCACCAATCAATTCGGTAAAAAAGACCGCATGGGTTTGAATTTTTCATATGAGCTTGACGACTATAAAAATTCTAATGCCGACGGATACACCAGATACAATCCTTCCGGATTCATAACCTATTGGATTACACCCTTAAACGGGCTTGATTCACAGATTGCTTATAGAAATACGGATTTTGATGAGTCTTTTGATGATATTGAAACCTATACTGGCCATATCCGTTATCTTAGAAAATTTTCAGAACTGTTTGACGGCTATTTGAAATATCGGCACTCTTATTCCCAGAGAGATTCAGGGGACCATCACATTTACCATCCGTCCGTGGGGTTTGACTGGGAAACAGGCACAGATTCACATATTTCTCTTGGGATCGGGATTTTGTTTTCTGAATGGGATAACGATAATGATGATTCCAATGATCTCTTTTTTGAAATGGATGCCTATAAGATATTTCATTTCAGCAAAAGAGGATCACTGTCCATAACCGGTTCCAGCGGTTACAGTGAAGCCGGCGATGACGCTGCAAGCCTTGGGTATAACCTTTACTACAAGGCGGGTTTAAAATTAAATTACCAGATGCAAAAAAGATTGTCTTCAAACCTTTTCGGTTCCTATCAGCGGGATGAATTTCCTGAATCAGACATCGACAGAACAGACAATATAATAACTCTTGGCGGCGGACTTTCCTGGTCACCGCTTCAATGGCTGCGACTTAATCTTTCCTATGCCCATACCGATTTTGATACAAATACAAGCCAGAGAGGTGATTATACGGAAAATAAGGTCATATTTTCAGTCAGATTTATTCCGTCACAGCCTGTTTGGCCAACGCCTGAATCATCAAGACAGTCCCTGGAAAATGAAATTTATAATTAAGGATAATAATGACATATCAAAATTGTATGCTTTTTAATTTAAATTTTAAAACCGGAATAATAAAAAATAACTGTGAAAATGGGATAATGAAAATTCATTGTTCTTTTGACCGGAAAACAATAGGCTTTCTGATTTTCTTGCCCAAATAAAACGAAAATTAGAGATAAGAAATTAATACTCAATTATGACATACCAGAGAACCATCACAATCATCATCATAATGCTTGTCACAGCAGCATTAACCGGTTTTGCAGGGCATTCTGAACGAATTTTGCCCAACAGACCTTTTAGTGAATTTCCTTTGGAAATCGGTCATTGGAAAGGTAATACCAGTGAACTTGACCGGAAGGTTTACAACATCCTAGGTTTGGAAGACTATATCCTGGCAGATTATAGGAAAAATTCCGGGGAAACAGTGAGTCTTTACGTCGGGTTTTATCAAAGCCAGAAACAAGGGGATATTATTCATTCCCCCAAAAACTGCATGCCAGGTGCGGGCTGGAAAATTATGGACACTACCATTGAAACAGTTGCAATGGCTGATACAGGAAAGAAGATCAAGACCATAAAGCTGTTGCTCCAAAAGGGAAAAGAACAACAGGTCGTTTTATACTGGTTCCAGTCAAGGGGGCGGATTATTTATTCCGAGTATATGCAGAAAATCTGGCTGGTTATTGATTCGGTCACAAAACAGAGAACAGACGGCTCTTTTGTTCGCCTTATTTCTCCCGTGACTGTAGATGAGGGAGAAACTATTAAGGTATTAAAAGAATTTACAAAGAAGGTTTATCCTTTTCTTGATGAATACATACCTTCCTGACTTTAAAATCATAATGTGTAAAAAGATTTCTTATGACATTGAATATTAAAAAACAGTTATTATTCCAGGTGTTGCCACTTATCCTGGTTTTCTTTTTTCTTTATCACAAGGCCATTGAAAAACTTATTTCAGACTGGTCTGTTGATCCAAATTTTTCCCATGGGTTTTTAATTCCCTTTGTTGCCTTGTATATGGTCTGGTATAAACAGCATGAAATTTTAAAGGTATCCCATGAGTCATCAACAACAGGAGTTTTTATCATTATCCTTGGTATGCTGATTCATATTGCAGGTAATGTGGGCGCCGAACTTTTTTTAATGCGGTTTTCCATGATCATAACCCTGACCGGCATCATTATATACTACTTTGGGTTTAAAATGTTTCGCAAAGTTATGATTCCTTTGGCCTATTTGATTTTGATGATCCCCATACCCGCCCTAATATGGAATAAGATCGCCTTTCCCCTTCAATTGTTTTCTGCAAATATAGCTTCTCAAACCATCACTCTGCTTGGTATTCCGGTCTTCCGTGAAGGCAATATCCTTCATCTTGCAAACACATCCCTTGAAGTTGTGGACGCCTGCTCAGGAATACGGTCCTTGACCTCGCTTCTTGCACTCACGGGAGCGTTTGCATTTCTTGCACCATTTGGTAGCATTAAAAAATGGATACTTTTTTTTTCAGCCGTCCCCATTGCTGTTGCAGTGAATGTTATCAGGCTTTCCATCACCGGAGCGATGGCAGCATGGATCGGGCCTGAAACCGCCCATGGGTTTCTCCATGACATGTCAGGGCTTATTATGTTTTTTGCTGCTTTAATATTGGTATATATTGTTTTTACCGTTGAAATGAAACTTGAAAAAATAAAAGGGTAATATTGAAATTTGAAGTCAATCAATACAAAGCTGTTGAACATTCAGATGCGTTACTTCTGATCACGGAATGGAAAACTTTCCGGCAGCCTGATTTTAAGCTGATGGCAAATACCATGAAAGAATTGATCATATTTGACGGACGAAATCAATATGATCCCGAGGAAGTAAGAGAGGCTGGATTTGAATACCATGGCATCGGCAGAGAAAAAATTAATTCTTTTAACATTTGATGTTGAAGACTGGTTCCAGGTTGAAAATTTTAAAGAATATATTGAATTTTCAACCTGGGATTCTCTTGATCTGCGGGTAGAAAAAAACATTTTAAAAATACTTGATCTTCTCGATTCCTTTCCTTTTAAGCCAAAAGCCACCTTTTTTATCCTGGGTTGGATCGCACAAAAACTGCCCGGCCTGGTTCGGCAGATTCATAAAAGGGGTCATGAAATCGCATCACACGGCTTTGACCATTCGTTGTGTAAAAACTTAACCGGGAAGAACCTGTTCAGGGATTTGAAAGAGAGTAAAAATATTCTTGAAAAGATAATCGGCAATACGATTTTTGGATTCAGGGCACCGAGTTTTGCCGTTACCAATGAAATTTTAAATGCAATTGAAAAAGCAGGTTATACATATGATTCAAGCTTTAACTCTTTTTCAGGCCATGGAAGGTATGGAACCATTGATCTGAGTCGTGCCGAAAAAAAAGATGCCTGTTACAAGATCAATAATAATTTTTTCGAACTGCCCGTCAGTAATATGAAACTTAAACATAAAATTTTACCTTTGGGCGGTGGCGGGTATTTCCGGCTGTTCCCCTTTTGTTTTTTCAAGATCGGTATGAAAGAGGTTTTGAAAAAGGATAATGCTTTTGTTTTCTACGCACATCCCTGGGAATTTGACATTTCTCAACCCAGAGTTGAAAAGGCTGCCTGGGGATTTAAGTTCCGGCACTATATAAACCTTCATAAAACCGAAAGAAAGTTTAGAAAACTCGTAGAGTATTTTTCCAGACATAAATTTGTAACTTGTATGGATTATATAAATTACAACCACTTAAAATGATATTAAATATCAGAATAACTGACAGAAGTGATTTTAAAAATTGGGATAACTATGTTTTAAATCATCCTTCCGGTAGTGTCTTTCATCTCACCGCCTGGAAGTCAGTCATTGAAAAATCCTTTGGGCATAGAAATTTTTATTTAATTGGTGAGCAGCAAGGCAAAATCTGTGGCATATTTCCAATATTTGAAATTAAAAGTTTTTTATTTGGTCATTATTTTATCTCAATTCCTTTTGCTGAAATTGGAGGGGTCCTTGCTGACAGCATTGAGATTGAACAGTCACTTATAAAAGAAGCTTTAAAAATCAAAGAATTGTATAACGGTCAATATCTTGAAATCAGAAACAGAAAAGAAATCCAAGGTCTTAGAACAAAATTCCTCTATTATAATTTTAGAAAAGAAATATCTTCAGATCATGATGAAAATTTAAAAGCCATACCCAGAAAATCAAGGGCTATGGTGAAAAATGCCATTAAAAAAGGTCTTTTTTCTGAAACCGGCCATCATCTTTTACCTGAATTTTATAACATACTGTCATTGAATTATCACAGGCTTGGAACACCTATATTTTCAAAACAGTTGTTCAAAAATTTTTTAGCGGAATTTAAAGAAAGCACAAATATTCTTGTTATAAAAACAGATAAAGGTGAACTTGCTGCAGCGGTTTTATTTTTTTTGTTTAAAGACCAAATGCTTCCGTACTACGCTGGGTCTGATTTTTCATTCCGACAGCTTGGGTCCAACGATTTTATGTACTGGGAGCTTATGAAGTTGGCTGTTGATAAAGGCTGCAGGGTTTTTGACTATGGCAGGAGCAAAGAAGATACCGGCTCATTCCATTTTAAAAAACACTGGGGATTCAAACCTGAACCCCTTGCCTATCAGTACCATATTGCAAAAGCGGAGAATCTGCCAAATCTGAGTCCAGCTAATCCCAAGTATCAGAAAAAGATCAAAGTTTGGCAGAAAATGCCTCATAGTTTTACAAAAATCATAGGTCCCTTCATTTCCAGGGATCTTGCATGAAAAAAAATATCCTATACCTTTGTCACAGGATACCGTATCCACCCAACAAAGGGGATAAAATACGGTCTTTTAATGAAATAAAATATTTTTCAAAAAATCATACCATTGATCTTTTAACTCTTGCCGATGATCCTGAAGATCTAAGATATGCTGAAAATCTAAAAGAATATTGCAGGCAGGTAATGGTTTTTCCATTAAATAAAATATCTGGAAAAATAAAAGGTTTTTTCAGCCTGTTATTCGGCCAAAGCATATCCCAGGGGTATTTTTATAAACGAGAATTTCAGAGTACATTTGACAAATGGACCCGTTCGAAACCATATGATGACCTTATCTGTTTTTCATCACCCATGGCAGAATATGTGTTCAGGGCTCAAAAAAAAATCAAGGATATTGCTAAAAATTTGATCATGGATTTTTGCGATCTTGATTCTGAAAAATGGAATCTATATGCTCAAAAAACAGCATTTCCTTTAAATAAAATTTATAAAAAAGAGGCTTCAAGGCTGTTACAGTTTGAAATAAAGATCAACAAAGCATTTGATAAATCTGTTTTTGTATCCCATAAAGAAGCAGTGCTTTTTATAAAACATTACCCCGGTGCAAAAAACATTCAGGTCGTTTCCAATGGTGTTGATTATCAGTATTTTGATTCTGAAAAAACAGAAATATCACAATTTTTTTCTTCACCGATGTTGGTTTTTTCAGGGGCCATGGACTACTATGCAAATATTGACGGAGTCACCTGGTTTGCAAAAGAAATTTTGCCTGAAATAAAAAAAAAGATACCAGATGTTAATTTCTATATTGTAGGCAGCAATCCTGATCCACGGGTAAAAGCACTTGAAAAAGACACTTCTATCATTGTTACCGGCTTTGTTAAAGACATCAGAGAATATTATAAAGCCGCTGACCTTTGTATTATTCCGCTTCGCATTGCAAGGGGCGTTCAAAACAAAGTTCTTGAGGCAATGGCAATGGGGAAGGCTGTAATATCAACAACCCCGGCTGTTCAAGGTATCAATCCCAAAGTAAAACAGGTGGTTGAAATCGAAGATGATCCTTTGAAATTTGCTCGAAAAATTATCAGCGTTATGAATAACACCGACAGGATAAAAGAACTTGGTAATTCAGCATCAATTTTTGTTGTTCAAAATTACAACTGGGGAAAAAATCTTAATGGATTTTTTGATAATTAGTGGTGAATTTTAAATTTTTTTTAACTTTTCTGAATAGTTAAAACATGGTTGAAGGTGAAAGTGATCAACCGTGGTTTGATTCTGGAATGTGGCACCTTGAAATTCAGTCTGTTTGAAAAGAACGGATGAACGAGTTTATAGTTCTCCTGAAACCCGGCAGAAATGAACATGAATCTGAGTTGAAATTTTAAACCATAACATCTGCTTTTCTTTCCGGGATTCATATAAAACTGCCACGGGCAGGCTTGGTCTTTAGCTCATATTTGCCCACAACAAAAAATGAAAGTCACTGTTTGGATTTTTGAAGATTTTCATATAAAAAAAATAGAGTCGTATTATTTTTAAAAGACTATAAAATCAAACATGTTTAATACGATATCAAATCTGATTCAGCGACAGATCATCTCCTTTTTGACATGCCGCCTTTATCCAGTGTCGGCGTTAAAATTCGTGGCAAAAAAACAAAAATGATAACAACTTCTGATCAAGGAATTCTAAAATTCATTGTTGATAGTGCTTATGAGGGGAAAGTTGATATGCGGATTAAAGCTTGAAAATGATTTTTTTAAATGCATGTAGGGAGATATCCTATGTCAGAAAAGAGACCTTTGAATAATTTTGCTTTAATCGGAGCAGCCGGATATGTTGCACCAAAGCATTTTAAAGCAATAAAAGAGACAGGCAACAATTTGATTGCGGCTTTGGATAAAAGTGATTCTGTCGGCATACTGGATAATTATTCATATGACGTTGCTTTTTTTACCGAATTCGAGAGATTTGATCGACATGCAGAAAAGCTTAAAAGGCTTGGAGAAGATAACCGGATTCATTATGTGAGCATTTGTTCACCTAATTATCTTCATGATGCACATATCAGATTTGCTTTAAGAATCGGTGCGGATGCTATCTGTGAAAAGCCGTTGGTGTTAAATCCCTGGAATATAGATGCGCTTTCCGAGATTGAAAATGAAACCGGAAAAAAAATATTCAATGTTTTGCAATTAAGACTTCACCCGTCCATTGTCGCATTACGAAACAAGATACAAGAAGAAAACAAAAAAGGGAAATACTTGATTGATCTTTCATATATTACTTCCAGGGGGAATTGGTATTTTAACTCCTGGAAGGGTGTTCTCAATCAGTCCGGCGGTATTGCCACAAATATCGGCATCCATTTTTTTGATATGCTGATCTGGCTTTTCGGAGATGTTCAATCGTCTGAAATACATTTGTGCAATGAAAAAAAGATGAGTGGATATATTGAACTGGAAAATGCCCGGGTCAGATGGTTTTTGTCTATAGATAAAAATGATTTGCCAGTTGAAGTTGTAAAAGAAGGGAAACCCACTTTCCGCTTCATAACCATTGACGGTGAAGAAATAGAATTTTCAGGCGGATTTGCAGACCTTCACACCATGGTCTATAAAGACATTCTTGAAGGAAAAGGATTCGGAATTGAAGATGCAAGGCCATCGTTGAAATTTGTATCGGAATTAAGAGGTATGAGCCCTGTCAAATCAATCAGTCAAAATATTCATCCATTTATCGCAGGCAATCTGAACTAATGAAAAATATTAAATCGGTAAATTATTTTGTTCATGAATCATCCTATGTTGATGAACATGTCAGAATTGGAAAAGATACTAAAATCTGGCATTTTTCACATGTTCTTTCCGGGGCGGTTATCGGCAGTCGATGCAATATTGGTCAAAATGTGTGTATTTCCGGCGGTGTTATTATCGGTGATAATGTAAAAATTCAGAATAATGTGTCGGTTTACGAAGGGACAATTATAGAAGACGATGTTTTTTTAGGCCCTTCGTGTGTGCTTACCAATGTTTTGAATCCAAGGTCCCAGATTCGGAGGAATCAATTATATGAAAAGACATTGATAAAACAGGGGGCGACAATTGGGGCAAATGCAACCATTGTATGTTCGGTCACCATAGGGAAATATGCATTTGTTGCAGCCGGAGCCGTTGTGTCGAAAAACATCCCGGATTATGCCTTTGTGAAGGGTGTTCCTGCAAAACATAAGGGGTGGATGAGCCGTCACGGCCAAAAACTTTTGAATCCTGATAAAGACGGAATTTATGTCTGTCCTGAAAGCAGTCTTAAATATAAAAAAAAGGCCACCGGTCAAATGTTTTGCATGGATATTGACGAGTACGAGGCCTTACCCGATGAGTTGTCCATTGGCAAAATATCATACACGGAATTTAAAAAATAAGGGATAAAAGATTGGATACCACCAAGCCGGAAATGCAATTTATCGACCTTGCCGCTCAGCAGAAAAGGATTCTGCCGCAGCTTCAAAAAAGAATAACGGATGTGCTTTTACATGGGAATTATATCATGGGGCCGGAAGTCATTGAATTGGAGCAAAAACTCTCTGATTTTACCGGAGCAAAACATGTAATTTCATGTTCCAGCGGCACCGATGCTTTATTAATGGTTCTGATGGCCAGGGGCATTGGAAAGGGGGATGCCGTATTTACAACCCCGTTTTCTTTTATGGCAACAGCGGAAGTCATCGCTTTTCTTGGAGCAACCCCTGTGTTTGTCGATATTGATCCAATAACCTTTAATATGAATCCTTCATCCCTTACAAAAGCGATAGAAGCCGTTCTTTCAGGTGATTCCAACGTGTACCCGCTCCCATCAAATGACAAAAAGAGATCTCGTCTCAATCCCGGGGCAATAATACCCGTGGATATTTTTGGTCTTCCCGCAGATTATGTAAAAATCAATTCCATTGCAGAAAAAGCAGGACTTCCGGTGCTTGAAGACGCTGCCCAGAGTTTTGGATCGGAGTATAATGGGAAAAAAGCATGCAACCTCAGCGATGTGGCGGCAACCAGTTTTTTTCCGGCAAAACCCCTGGGATGTTATGGTGACGGCGGTGCGGTTTTTACCAGTGATGACGGGTTTGCTGAAGTGATAAAGTCGATTCGTGTTCATGGCAGGGGAACTGAGAAATATGATAATATCCGAATTGGAATCAATGGGCGTCTTGACACAATACAGGCAGCCATCCTTCTGGAAAAATTGAAAATTTTTACAGAAGAGATACGGAATCGAAAAAAAGTTGCTGATCTTTATTCTGCCTTATTGTTGAATAAGGTAGACATTCAAACCGTTCCGAAAGGCAGCACCAGTGTGTGGGCGCAGTATTCCATCCGATCCGATGCCAGGGATGTTTTACGGAATGCTTTGAAAAAAAATAATATTCCAACAGCCGTGTATTATCCAAAACCGCTTCATCTTCAAACGGCGTTTGCATCTCTTGGCTATAAACCGGGGGATTTTCCCGTTTCAGAAGAATTGTCAAATAAAATATTCAGTTTGCCCATGCATCCATATTTGACGTATGAACAAATACATCACATTGCCGGTGTAATAACAAAGGCGTTAATATGATAAAGATAGCGACAATTATTGGAGCGCGACCTCAATTCATTAAAGCGGCGGCAGTGTCAAGAGCGATTATAAAAAAAAACGATTCTCTGCCTTTGTCTGAAAAAATAATAGAAATTATTATTCACACGGGACAGCACTATGATGAAAATATGTCAGGCATATTTTTTAGTGAACTTAAAATTCCTGAACCGGATTATAATTTGAATATTGGATCAGGTTCCCATGGTGAGCAAACAGGGCGGATGATGGCTGAAGTTGAAAACGTCCTCATACAAGAAAAACCTGATTTTATAATCGTTTACGGTGATACAAATTCCACACTTGCAGCGTCTCTTGCAGCAGTTAAACTTCATATACCATCCGTACATGTGGAATCCGGGCTTAGAAGCCATAACCGTTTGATGCCTGAGGAAATAAACAGAATCGTAACCGATGAAATTTCAAATTTTCTTTTTTGTCCAACAATAACGGCAGTGGAAAATTTGGCAAAGGATGGTATCGGGTCTGAAGAGAAAATAAACCTGATATATAATTTTAACCGTCAGCATGTTTTTCTGGTGGGGGATGTTATGTATGATTCCATTCTCTTTAATGTAAAACTGGCTGAACAAAAATCAAAAATATTGATGGATAAGGCTATTGATTCCGGGGATTACCTGCTTGCAACGCTCCACCGGGCTGAAAACACGGATGACCCTGAAAAGTTAAAACAGGTATTGGTTGCGTTTGATAAAATGGTTTCGCAAGGTGAAAAAATTATATTTCCCATGCATCCTCGAACAAAAAAATACATTAACGATCTTGAATTGTCTTATAAAATAAAAACCCCTGGCCCGGATTCAAATATTCGAATCATAGATCCGGTTGGTTATCTGGACATGCTCATGCTTGAAAAAAATGCGAAAGCAGTATTTACGGATTCCGGCGGCGTTCAAAAAGAAGCTTTTTTACTGGGTGTTCCCTGTATTACCTTGCGGGATGAGACGGAATGGGTTGAAACCGTCCAGGCCGGATGGAACATCCTCACGGGTGCGGATTCGGAAAAAATATTAAGGGCATATTCTGTTATGGCAGAATCCGATAAGCAGTCTGCGCCCTTTTCAGAATTTTTAAATGAAGATGTCTCGGGCAATAATAGTAAGTCCGATTGTTATGGAGATGGGCATGCTGCTGAAAAAATTATTGATATCATGCTAAAGATTTTTAATAAATAATTTGTCTTGCTTCCTGAAAGAACAGATATATGAAAGTCGCAAATAATAATAAAATCCTAATGCTCCTGTCAAATGCTTTTGACCCGGATCCCAGGGTACACAGGGAAGCGACTGCACTGGTTACTGCGGGGTATGACGTTACTGTTTTATGCTGGGATCGTGATTTTAAATCACCTGCCGGTGAAACAATTGATGGTGTTCGCATTGAAAGAATTTATGTGAAATCAACCCATGGGCGAGGTGTTACCCAGATAGGCTTTCTTCTTGTCTTCTGGATTAAAGCATTCCTTTGTGGAATCAGGAAAAAAATCAATTATGTCCATGCCCATGACTTTGATACACTGCCGTTGGGATATATATTGGCTAAATTTAAAAGTGTAAACCTTATTTATGATTCGCATGAAAGTTATGTTGATATGTTGTACCATCATCCGGTGTGGCTTAAAAATATAATTTTTAAGGTTGAAAACCACCTGTTAAATAAGGTTGATCTGGTCATTACCGTTGGTGAAAAACTTCGGCAGTATTTGGAAACCAGAGGGGCCAAAAAAACTTGTGTTGTCGGAAACTGGCAGGATCCTGAAAAATTCAAATTCAGCACGGCACAAAAAGAACAAGCTTACAAAACACTTGGTATCAAAGAAAATCAGAAGGTCATAGCATTTATTGCCAATTTGGGGTTGGAAAGACAAGTTCCTCAATTGATTGAGGCTGTCAGGCAAATGCCGGATATGTTTTTAGTTCTGGGCGGTGACGGTCCATGCAGAGCCCTTGCAGAGAAAGCGGCTTCTGAATGTAAAAACATTGTTTACCTTGGGTATGTGAAGCCGGATAAAGTGCCTTTTTATACGGCACTCTCCGACATAATATTTTACGGATTTGATCCCAAAAATCCCAATGCCGAATTCAGCGCTCCCAATAAACTGTTTGAGGGACTTGCGGCCGGAAAGATTATTGTTACAGGTGATTTCGGTGAGATAGGGAAAATTGTCAGAAAAAAAAAATGCGGTATCATGGTTGATGGTTATTCGACGTCTGTATTGATTGACGCGTTTAAAAAAATATCACAGCATAATGCTCATGATTATTGTCGGAATTCATTAAATGCTTGTAAAAATGAATTTAATTTAAGAAATGCAAGTGAGATATTAAAAGAAAATTATAAAAATTTTCAGATACACCAGGGTGCTTCTTAAACAATCGGCAGGACATTGATTTATGGGATCATTGACGTCAAAATTAAACAAGCGGTTCTATGGAAAAAAATCACACCCTTATAAAATTTATTTAGAAGAAATTGTGAACAGACTGCCTAACGGTGCAAAAGTCCTTGATGCCGGATGCGGACATGATGCACCCGTGATCAGCGATATCGCAGCCGCCTGCGATATCGCCGTCGGGGCTGACATCACATATCTTAATCCGTGTAATGCCAATCCATCGGTGAAATTTATAATCAATGACCTTTCGGCCATAGGGCTTTGCGATGCCTGTCTTGATATGGTGATATCAAGAAGTGTGATGGAGCATATTAAGACTCCTGAAGACATATTTAATGAGATTAACCGGATATTAAAACCGGGCGGTTATTTTATTTTTCTTACGCCTAATCTTTATGATTATGCCAGTATTTTTTCAAAGCTTATTCCCAATAGATTTCATCCCCTTATAGTAAAAATGACCGAGGGTCGCAATGAGGATGATACCTTTCCAGCCTATTACAAAGCCAACACCCGTAGGGATATCCAGGATCTTGCCTCAGGCACGGGATTTGAGATTAAAGAAATTGAATTTTTAGGACAATATCCAGCCTATCTGATGTTTAATCCTTTTGTGTTTCTCATCGGAACCGCCTATGACCGAATGGTTTGTCGTTTTAATTGCCTTGCTTTTTTGCGCGGATGGATTTTGGGAGTATTGCAGAAACTGTGAATGATTCAATTGAAAAAATATGCCGGACGGATAAATATATTAATTCGAGCCGGGATTTGGAAGATATTTTGGATTTACGTGGAGCCGATTGGTATATTTTCCTATTTGTTTTATTCGGTATATTGATCTGTGTGGGACTTACTAATTATTTGATTGATCCTTATGGTTGGCATGGAACTGATATCTTAAAAGCCCAGCGAATTGATTCAAGAACGCGGGTTGAAAAAATGTTGCGAAACCAGTGGAACAAACCTGACGTAATGTTGTTCGGTAGCTCAAGAAGCATGTCTTTAAAACCAAATTTCGGCAAAGAGTCTATAGGAGTTAATGCTGCTCTGTTTGCCGGCGCTATTGAAGATCATTATTGTATTCTCAGGTATTCAGTGGAATCTCTTAGCTTTCCTTTACGGTTTGCAGTTATAGGACTCGAACCAGATCTTTTTTTAAGCACACATCCAATTGATCCTATGTTAATAAAAAACAAACGTCTTGGACGTTATCTGGAGAAAAAAAACATATCCATAATTCAAGCTTTTTTCAAGCAACCAGGATATGTAGATGAGGTTGCCTCTTTACTTTCCTTTACCACTTCAAAAAACAGTTGCAAAATTATTTTTGGCTTTTTGATGGATCATTTTGATCCAAAGGGAGCAATTACTGACATAAAACAAATAAGTTCATCCGGTTTAACTGGTTATTTGCTTGAAATAATAAAGAAAAAAAAAGACTCTATGACCGCTAGGTTAAGGCAGTATAAAAAATTATATTCCGGTGCAGTCGCCATTGATGCAGATCGGTTAAGGTATCTTTATCGATTTGCAGATTATGCAAAAAAAAATAGTATTGCTGTTGTGGCTTTTTATCCTGGGTACTCAAGGGGTTTTTGGAACGAAATGATTAATATTGATGCTTTTATAAAGAGTAACCAAAAGCTTGATCAAGAGATGATGAAATTGAAAAAGCTTTATGGGTGGCGTTTGATTGATTTTCGGCCAGGGAAGTTTAAAGGATCTGAACTTCAATTTTTTGATGGTGTCCATCCCACAAAGCAAACCACCCTTATTATAGAAAAAATAATTTCAAACAAGGTCATAAATGATCTTTAATTCATATTCCTTTATATTTTGGTTTTTCCCAGTTTTTCTGCTGTTTTGGAAGCTGCTCAAAGGGAAGAGACGGCTGCGAATGTGGTTGCTTTTAATTGCAAGTTATACGTTTTATGCTTGGTGGGACTATCGATTCACGACCTTGATGGCCTTTATATCGGTTGTAAACTGGACTGCAGGCAGAAAAATAAATCATTCCAAATCGCCGGATTTACAAAAAATGGTGGTCATAATGGCAGTTGTTTTAAGCATTACTCCACTGTTTTTTTTTAAATATCTGCCCTGGCTGGGCTCATACGCAGAGGTTCTTTTTAATGGTGTTGCAAAGACACGATACAATGATTTTTTGTCTTCCATTATTTTGCCGGTTGGGATCAGTTTTTTTACTTTTCAGGCCATGAGTTACACGATTGATCTTTATCATAAAAAGTGTAATTACTGCCCAAACCTGATTAAATTTGCCGGATTTGTCAGCATGTTTCCCCAGCTTGTTGCAGGTCCTATAATACGGTTTAAAGACATTGATTCCCAGCTTGGACGAATTGAGCATTTGGATGATGAAATAGATTTCAATTCCGGGCTTGAGTTGTTTTTCAGAGGGTTAATTAAAAAGGTTTTTTTTGCAGATCAATTGGGGATTCTTATTGATCCCTCCTTTGCAGCAGGAGTTGATGTGAGTATGGGGCTGGCCTGGGCGTCTATTTTGGGATATACGCTTCAAATTTATTTTGATTTTTCAGGTTATTCAGACATGGCTATTGGTATGGGCCATTGTCTCGGATTTAAGTTTCCTGAGAATTTCAGAGCCCCTTACACATCTGCCAACCCTGCTGAGTTTTGGCGAAGATGGCATATAACCCTTTCCACTTGGCTTCGTGATTATGTGTATATTCTAATGGGTGGAAATAGAAAAGGAAAAATTTGCACCTTGCAAAATCTTATGGTGACAATGCTTATAGGCGGGCTATGGCATGGTGCATCATGGACGTTTGTATTCTGGGGATTTTGGCATGGATTCATGCTGTGCATTCATCGGATCACTCCCAATGCAGTCCTGCGGAAAATTCCCAAATGGATCGCTATCTTGATGCTAAACCTTGGTGTGATTATCGGGTGGGTTTTTTTTCGGCTCCCAACAATGGATCAGGGGTGGGGGTTTTTATCTGCCATGGCAGGTTTTGGGTCTCAATTATCTATTTTGATTTCTTGGCAGCTTTATTTCTTTATTCCGGCTGGTTATTTTGTGCATTATCTGGAACGGCGAGATATAGATGTCCCTTTTCCGCGAAAAAAAGTGTTTGCTATAGGATTAGCTATTTTTGCAGCGTTTTCAATTTTAGAACTCGGTCGTGATGCCCCTTTTATATATTTCCAATTTTAACAGCGGGCTTTTCTTTTTAATTCAGATATTATCAACAGTTTAATTTGAAAAATTATGGCTATAAAAACAATTTTTTATTTGATTACTCTTTTGGGCGGAAGCGTTGCATCCTTTTTTTATCCTGTTGTGGGGTTGCTCACTTATATGTTCGTTTTTTTTACAGCATCCAAACACAGTTGGTGGTATCAAGAAGTGATCGACATGGGGGTTCGAACCTCAATGATACCAGGCATTGTTTTTATTCTCTCCACTTTTATTCACAGTCAAAAACTCAATTTTACGCGATGGAGAATCTCCTCCATTGAATGGGGATTGATACTGTTTCTTTGCCTGGTATGGATTTCTCCTTTGCTGGGATATGGTATGACTGACTACAGTGTCTATATTCTGGATAAAGTAACGAAAAGTTTTGTTGTGCTTTTTTGCATGATGCGAGTGGTGACCTGGATCGAGCATTACTGTGTCATTCGATGGATGTGGGTCCTATCCGGTCTTTATTTTGGATACATGGCTTTTTCAGGAGGCGAAGACATGTTTTTGGGTGCCAGGTTAGATAATATCGGGGGGGGGGATTTTTCAGGCTCAAGCTCCTTTGCTCATCATTTGGTGATGACGTTGCCCTTTATTGCAGGTACATTGCTCCTTTCAAAACATTGGGCAAGTAAAGGCTTGTCATTTGTTTCCGGTGTTTTTTTAATAAATGCTATAATAATGTCGAGAACTCGCGGCGCTTTTTTAGCTATTTTATTCGGAATTGTGTATGGATTTATGCGGGCCCCCCGAAAATATCGTAAGAAGATTTTAGTATTGGGGATGGTCGGATTAATAGGTGCCTTTTCCCTTACAGATCCTGGTTTTTGGATGCGAATGGGAACAATTGAACTCAATATAACCGATATGGAGGCGTCAGCTTCAGGTAGACTGGAACTTTGGGGGGGATCATTAAAAATGTTAAGCGATTATCCTCTGGGAGTAGGTGTCGGTCGATTTCAAGATTTTATCGGACAATATGTGCCTGATCAGGCTGGATTAAGTCCTCATAACACATTTGTCCGTTGCTACTCTGACCTTGGCGTCCAGGGTTTTCTTGTTTTTTTGTTTATCTTGCTGATGGTGTTTAAAAAGCTAAAACAACTGCGAACTTTTGGTAAAAATAATGAATTTATGAACCATTATGAATTAGAGGCATTTATAATTGAAATAGCACTGATTATGGGGCTGGTCGCAGGAATGTTTACCGAGCGACTCTATTCTGAAGCCATCTGGTGGCTGGTAGGTATGACCGTCTGTCTGGAACGGTCAGCGATTCGAGAACAGGAACTTAACACCTCATAACAAGCTTGATTTAAATGATAAAATGAAAAAAAAAAATATCATCCCAATGGGTATTCCCTTATGGAATAATAAAGAATTTTTAAATATTATAAAATATGGCATTTTTACAAATAATAGCGCAAAAAAAAAATATGAGCTTTTAATAAAACAGTCTTTTGGAATGAAATATTGTTTTTTTACTGATCTGGGAAGACAAGCAATTACTCTTGCTTTGATGGGGTTAGGCGTTAATAAGGGAGATGAAGTGATTGTCCCGTCTTTTGTTTGCCAAAACGTTGTTGCCCCAATAGTTTTTATGGGAGCAACGCCTCGTTATGTCGATATTGATGATGATTATAATATATCTCCTGAAAGTGTTAAACAAAATATTTGCGATAAAACCTCTGTAATAATTGTACCACACCTGTTTGGGAAAGTAGCACGGATTAAAGAGATTCAAACCATAGCATGTTCGAGGGGCATTCCTGTTATTGATGATGCCGCTCAATCTGTTGGTGCAAAAATTAATGATAGATATATAGGAACTTTTGGAGATATCGGGATATTAAGTTTTGGTCCATTTAAAAGCATAACAGCAACCCGGGGTGGTGCTTTATTATTAAATGATGATATGATTTATGAAAAAATTAAAAAAATAGAAATTTTAAATCACAGGCGAATACCTTTAATAAGAGGATTGAAAAGTATCATTAAATTCAAAATGAGAAAATTTTCTTTGCCACTAATTTCCAAAATAAATCAGCACTCCATATATGGCAAAAAAAAACCACAGTCTTTAGCTGAGTTTTTTAAGACTTTTACCAGTGAGAGTACCCCCTGCAATATCGATTTGATGGACCTGTCCATTATAAAATGCCAGTTAGATAAATTGCCATCAATAATAAGCAAAAGAAAACAATTGGGTATAAGGCTGACAAAATTGTTGTCTGAGCAATCCTGGTTTAAAACAAATAATCATTTTACAGGTGAGAATATATTTGTCAAATATATCATTAATCTTGAAAAGCTAATTCCAAAACACGCTATAATTGATGTTGTTATTTCTAAAGTACTCATATTTCTCAATAGTAGAGGCATTGAAGCCCATAGCGCTTACATTCCCATGCATCAAAACAAACGGTTGTTAGTTTCATCTCAACCATATTTGAAAAATACGGAAGATAAAGCACCCGGTTTGATTTGTCTTCCAATAAATCATGACATGAAATTGTCGGATATCGATTTTATTGCATCATGCATCAACTGTTTGCCGGAAATAATATGAATCGTAAGGAGTTTTTATGAAAGTAAAGTATTTATTTATAGTACTGTTTCTTTTTTTTATATTTCCTTATTTTTCAACCGCAGAAGAAAAATGGTGGCAGAAGTGGCCAAAACATCCGAAAGGACTAAGAATTTCAATTGAAGACGTCAAATATTTAATAAATAAGAAAGAAAAAATATCATTTGTTTACGCCGGCTATGCTGGAGGAGAAGGCAGTGAAGTCGTCTGTGGATCACTTATTATTCCCTATGACAAAGTTCCCCCAAACGCCGATGGCCATCAGGTAAAAGTAAAATTTTCACCTGATCGGTGGTTGTTATGTTTTTGACCTTGACCTTCTGAGGAGGATAGTGCCCGTGTGGCACATTGGTTATATCGAAGTGGTTATAAGAAGGCAAGAGCGATACAGGGGGGAACCAACAGATTGAAAAAAGCCGGTGGTTTCCCTTTTTGTCCTGTAACCGAAAGAATGAAAAAAGCTTTTAATAAAAAAGTTACTATCAGGTATCATTTGCGTTAAATGTCATATTCGCTTACTGAAATAATTAAACACACTTCCATATACAGTTTCGGAAGACTGGCAAGCAAAGCAATAGGGTTCTTGCTGATTCCTTTGTACACGAGGTTCTTGACTCCTGAAGATTACGGCGTTGTAGAAATGCTGACAATGTTCATCGCTCTTTCCGGTATTGTAATACAGGGCGGTATATCGGCGGCAATTTTTAAATTTTATAATGAATGTAAAAGTAAAATCGAACAAGATGAACTAATTTGTACAATATTAGTATTTATTTTTTCATTAAGCTTACTGTTTTGTGTTTGTACTTCACTTTTGTCTCCAACCATTTCTTTAATTTTTCTAAAAACAGAAGATTTTAGTTTTTATGTGGTGCTAATGGTGGTTAGTTTTTTTTTCTCGACAATAGCAAATGTTCCTGAAACATATCTAATGGCTGAAAAAAAATCAAAAATATTTACTTTAATTTCTCTTGCTACACTTGTGATTAATCTTGGCTTTAATATTTATGCGGTTGCGATATTGAACTTGGGTATAGAGGGCATTTTATATGCAAGTGTTGCGGCAAGGGTTTTTAATAACATACTTCTTTTCAGTGTTTTTTTAAATAAAGTATCTTTTAAATTAAAATTTAACAAATTAAAACAAGTTCTATCATTTTCCATACCAATGATTCCTGCTGAATTGGGTTTGTTTGTATATGCATATGTTGATCGTTTTTTTCTTACCCATATGAGCGATCTTCAAAGTGTTGGAATTTATTCACTTGGTTATAAATTTGCATTTATGATCAGTATGCTTCTTGTTCAGCCTTTTATGCAAATATGGCAGCAAAAGATGTATGAAATCAAAAAAGATGAAGATGCCGCTATTAAATTCGGAAAAATGTTTACTTATCTATTTGCTTTTGTTCTGTTTGCCGCATTGTTTATGTCAATATTTATTAAGGACACCATTGCAATTATGGCTGCCCCTGAATTTATTTCAGCTTGGAGGGTGGTTCCAATAATTGCTTTTTCGTATGTTTTTAAGTCAATGTATCTTTTCTTTCAAATGGGGATGTTTTTCAATTCAAAAACGTCATATTTGAGCTATATTGCCTTGCTTGGTGCGCTAATTAGCATTTGTATGAATTATCTTCTTGTGCCGCACTTGAAAGAGCTTGGAGCAGCATTCGCTATATTGATTTCAACAATTAGCATTGCTGCCATTACATTGTTTGTTTCACAACGGTTATATAAAATTAAACTTGAGTTCTTGGAACTGTTTAAAATTATCATGCTCGGAAGTTTTCTTTTCTTTTTTTATATCAATATTTCAATTGAGTTTCCTTTTATTTCAATAATGGTAAAGTTATCTTCAATACCAGTAATATTTTTTTTGATAAGAGTATTTAATGTCTGTAATTGTAAAGCCTTTTCCTTTTCTAAATTGATAGATAGTCGATATTAAAAAAATTAATATTGGTTTTCATCAAATTTTTTAACTATTTTACAATATTTATAATGTGTTAACTATGTTTCTAATGATCCATGCCGCCAGATTATGTAGAAAGAAAAGATTTGATGAATAAAAGAAAAACCATCTGCATTGTGTCCCCATATCCCCCGCCGTTGGGAGGAATGGCGATTCAGGCGCAGAAGATGGGTCGGCTTCTCAAAGAGAGCGGATACGATGTCGTTGCGGTTAAAACCAACGCGGATATCCCCCCACCCTTGGCATTTCTTTCCAGGTTTAAAGGTATTCGGACCATAGCAACGGTTCTTTTTTTTCTTAAAAATTTAAATAGTGCTTTAAACCGTACAAGTGTAGTTTATTTTTTTACGGGGTTCTTTGATTTTTTCTTTTGGGTGACGTACCCGGCCCTTATTTTGATAAAATTGCGGAAAAAACGAGTTATTCTCAGTGTGAGAGGGGGCGGTGCAAGGGAGTTTTTTAAAAAATATAAAAAATTATTGGCACCGGTTTTTTATCAGGTCGATACGTTTACGGCACCTTCCGGTTTTTTAAAGGACGTGTTTAAAGAGTTTTTTGACATTGACCCTGTTCTGGTGCCCAACATAGCAGATCTGGATCAGTTTCAATACATGGACAGAAAGGTTATCCAGCCTAAGTTTATTGTTACGAGAAGCCTTGAAGACATATATAATGTGGAGTGTGTGATTCAAGCCTTTAATCTGATTCACGATGAATATCCGGATGCCGGACTTGGAATCGTGGGGGATGGAACCCGGAGGCGCGATCTGGAAAGGCTTGTAACGAAATTGGATTTAAAGGATTGTGTAACGTTTTATGGCCGTGTTGAGCATTCCAAGATTCAAAATTACTATAAAAAGTACGATGTTTTTATCAATGCCTCAAAAGTCGATAACCTGCCCGGCACCATACTGGAATCGTTTGCCTGCGGATTGCCTGTCGTTACAACAAGCCCCGGCGGTATTCCTTATATGGTAAAGGATGGTAAGACAGGTATCCTGGTCAAGGATGATGACTGCCAGGCACTTGCTGATAAAACCATTGAATTGTTACAATTCCCTGAAAAGGCAAATGCGTTGGCGAAAAACGCCAGAAAAGAAATATATTCCTATTCATGGGAAAAAATAAAGCCGGTTCTGTTTGAGTTGTTATAATTGGTGTTGATTTTTTTAAAGGAGATTATGTCGAATCCACCGATAAGTGTGTTTATAACAGTGGACACTGAAACCAGCATTGGCGGCGCATTTTCTGATCCCCGTAAACATCCGGTCGGTGCTGACAGACGAATTTTTTGCCGCAAAAGTGAAAATGCTTATGGTATATCCCTTATGATGGATATGGCGGATCAATGCAGCATCAAACTCACTTTCTTTCTTGAAGTGTTTAACAAGTATTTTTTTGGAGAAGATGAAAGCCGCCGTGTCTGTGAATATATAATTGAACGGGGACATGATGTTCAATTGCATCTTCATCCCAATTATCTTAATTTTACCACTGGCGACATCGCCGGAAAGAAATTTTCAGATCTGATTGGTCAGTATCCGTTAAAAAATCAAATTGAGATGATCAAGGAGGCAAGAAAAATCCTTATATCCTATGGCGTTTCCAATCCCGTTGCATTTAGAGCCGGGTGTTTTGGAGCAGATTTTAATACATTAACGGCGCTGAACAGGAACGGTTTTCTGGTGGACAGTTCTTATAATGCCGCATATATAGGGAAGTCCTGCCTGATGCCGGAACTGGATATTAACGATATTGCCCCTGTAAACGGGGTATGGGAAATCCCGATTACCTGTTTCAAAGAGCAACTACCGGGTCTTGCTTCCCGTAAAAAACCAATGGATATCAATGGGGCAGGCTTTGAAGAGATTCGGGATGTCCTTATGACCGCAACAAAAAGCGGGCCATATTGTATCACCATTATGTTACATTCCTTTAGCTTTGTTAAACCCTTTGATGTACAATATAGTCGAATCAGGCCCAGAAACCATGTGGTGGGACGTTTTAAAAAACTTTTGGATTTTTTTAAAAAAAATGAAGACATATTTGAAGTAAAAACTTTTGATATGTTGTCGGCCGACAAGCTGGAAAAAATGAGTTCCAATACGTTAAATACCCTGCATCCCGTAAAAAGTTCCTTGTCGGTCTACCGCAGCCTGTGGCAGCTTGTTGATAGGATCGTGTGAAATTTGGCACATCATGTCAGCAATCCTCGGACAATGAGACTCATCGATAAATAGAATAGAAATACCCAGCAGATACAACAGTCTTTGGAGACTGAAAAGTGAAAAAAACAAAATGTTTTCAAACGGGAAAAAACAATCCGGTAAAATTTTGTTCACAGACACGCCCCGTTATTATAGGCCGTTTTGGTCCGCCGATTCTGGCATGCATTCGAAGCTGGGGAAAACAAGGATACCCGGTCGGTCTTATCTGTGTGGTGTCTGGTCAGGAAAAAAAACCAACGTCAAAATATTTGTCAGATGCTATTTTGATAAAGCAAGATAGCATGTTTTCAAATAAAGGGTTGCAAATCATAACGAATTTTTTAAAAAAATTTAAAGCAACAGGTATCATTGCCATTGATGAAAAAATATCCATCCGCCTTAATGAGATTGCGGGTGAATTGCCAGCGGACGTTACAATATGGTCTGCTTCAAATGAAATAATCAGAAAGGTCCTATCCAAAAAAAAACAGATTGAAATTGCAAAAAATGCAGGTTTTCAAATGCTGCCGACTTGTTTAATAGACAAAGATTTTGAAAATACGAAAGAACTTCATTCCATTCCATTCCCCCTTTGTCTCAGGCCCTCTCAGCCGGGATCTGTTCAACCCTCATTTAAGGTTGAAATCGCAACATCGCTCAGCCGGTTAAGAAAAATAATAAATGATTTTGAAACGATAAATGAGCCTGTTATTGCTCAACCGTTCATGAATTTACCCAATCTTGTGATTCATGGGACAAGAACGATGAAAGGGAAAACAGAAGGGGTTGAGGCATTTATCGTGGAGCGTAAATTTGAAGGTGTTACCCTTGTCCTTAAGCCGGTCACAGTTGATTCGGATCTTTTGAAAAAATGTCAATCGTTTACTGAACTTTTTAATATAACGGGCAATTACCATTTTGAATTTTTATATGATTCAAAAACACAACAGGCATTTTTCCTGGAGATTAATTTGCGGTTGGGTGGTACCACAGCCAAGGTGTTTTCCTGCGGATATGATGAACCCATGTTTGCTTTAAATGCATATGGACCTTTGGTGAATCTTAAAGATTATAAAATCCAAAATCACAAAGTTTCCAGCAAACAGGCTTTGCTCAAATATCTGTTTTATGCCGTTTCCGGAAGACTAACGCCTTTGGATTATCCCAACGGTGAATTTTTTGTTTTGCGTCTGGCAAAAATATTTTGGGCCTTTTTCTTCTATAAGGATGAAGTATTGAACTTTGATGACATAAAAGGTTCAATCTCTCTTTATCGGCAAAATTTTTTATCAGCATTTTTACATTAACGGTTTTGTGTTAATAAACAGTTACAGGCATATTTTTCCCCATGAAAAAAAGCGATCCCGGATTGATCATACAAAAGCATCGACCCATAAAGATCCTTCATATCCTAGATTCTTTTAATATTGGCGGCCTTGAAAACGGAGTCGTTAATTTGGTTAACACCATGGACCAAGATCGCTTTCATCATACGATCTGTTGCATCAGAGACATGGGGCCGATGCATAAGAGAATTTTAAGAAAAGACGTTGAAATAATTTCTTTGAATGTGAAAAAAAGAGATTGGTTTGTTTTCTTGAAGCTTGCCAAGATTATTGCAAAAATTCGTCCGGATGTAGTCCATACAAGAAATTATGGAACCATAGACGGTATTATAGGCGCGCTTCTTGCGCATGCGGGTGCTGTCATACATGGGGAACATGGAAGAGAATTTAATGATCCGGAAGGGTTAAACAAAAGACGGAATTTTTTTAGAAAATTATTGTTTTTAAAACCAATCTCAATTGTGGCCGTATCCAATGATATCTGCAAATGGCTGAATGAGACGGTGAAAGTGCCGGCTGTAAAAATATGCACCATTATCAATGGGGTGGATACAAATAAATTTTTACCGCCGCCGGACAAGGCTGCTGCAAAAATCAAAATTGGGGTTGATCCCTCTCCGATGGTTATCGGTTCGGTGGGGCGAATGGACAAGGTAAAAAATTATGAGATGCTTTTGACTGCATCGTCAATGATTGATTCAGCTTCTTCACCATTTTGTATGGTATTCGTGGGGGACGGACCGGAACGTAAATGCCTTGAACAATGTGCGAGGGATAAACATCTTAAAAATGTTGTTTTTGCCGGTCAACAGGAGAACGTTGTCGACTACCTTCAAGCCTTTGACCTGTTTGTCCTGCCTTCGGTTGCGGAAGGCATCTCAAACACTATTCTGGAAGCCATGGCTTGCGGCTTGCATGTCATTGCAACCGATGTCGGGGGCAACACAGAGCTTATTGAAGATAAAAAAAATGGAACTCTGGTGCATTTGAATGATGTAGAAGCTTTGGCCGATAGAATCGGCTGGAGTTTGGCAAATCCTGAAGCAAGCAGGAGAATCGGAGAATTCGCACTTAAGCTATGTATCCAACGATTCAGTCTTGAGCGGATGGTGCTTGAATATGAAAATCTTTACACTGAAGCATTTAAAAGCATCAATTAAAATTGATATCAGGCGGAAGGCCTTTGGATAATCTTGCAACCACTAAAGAGGATCAATTGGATTTATATTAAGAATGTGCGGAATTTGCGGAATATTTAATATTGACGGCAACCCGGTTGCATCCGAACTGATTCATGCCATGAACACCACCATGATTCACAGAGGACCGGACGGGGATGGGATCTTTGTGGATAAGGGTGTCGGTCTGGGGCACCGGCGTCTGAGCATCATTGATCTGAATACCGGCGATCAGCCCATGTCAAGCAGCGACGGCCGGGTCACCGTTGTTTTTAACGGAGAGATTTATAACTTTCAGGAACTCAAAAAGATTCTTGAGAAAAAAGGACACCGGTTTAAGACCAGAAGTGATACTGAAGTGATTATCTATGCCTATGTGGAGTGGGGGCAGGCATTTGTTAATAAACTTCGGGGCATGTTTGCCATTGCGTTGTGGGACAAGAGATTGAAAGCCCTTTTTCTGGCACGGGACAGGGTCGGCAAAAAGCCTCTGTACTATTGTTATGATGGAAAGAAATTTGTCTTTGCGTCTGAACTCAAAGCCGTTCTTGAGGTGCCGGGTATCTCAAGACAAATGGATTTTAAGGCGCTTGATGCATATTTCAGCTTTGGATATGTGCCCTCTCCAATGAGTATTTTAAAAGGCATCCGAAAACTCAAACCCGGGCATATTGCCTGGTGTTCTTCCAAAGGATTCGCTGAAGAAGAATACTGGGATATTAATATGAACGGTTTTGATCACGGGATGACGGAAGAAACCGCTATTGAACGATTGACGGAATTGTTTGATGAGGCTGTCGGAATCAGACTTGTCAGTGATGTGCCGCTGGGGGCTTTTTTGAGCGGTGGTGTGGATTCCAGTGCCGTGGTGGCTTCCATGGCCGGATTGCTTGACGGCAAGCCTGTAAAGACTTCTTCCATTGGGTTTTGTGAAAAAAAATTTAACGAACTTGAGTTTGCAGAAATTGTATCAAAAATGTACAGCACAGATCACCGGGAAGCAGTTGTAACAACGGATGCTCTTGATGTGATAGATAAAATCGTATGGCATTTTGATGAGCCTTTTGCTGATTCGTCTGCCATTCCGACCTGGTATGTGTCAAAAATTACCAGGCAGAACGTCACGGTTGCCTTATCAGGGGATGGGGGGGATGAAACTTTTGCCGGATATGTTCAGCGGTACGGCATGAATCGGTTTGAAGATAACATCAGGAAAACAATTCCGTCTTTTATCAGAAATACTCTTATCCGGGGCATGGCATCCGTATATCCAAGGATTGATGCTCTCCCCAGACCTCTCAGGCTTAAGGCATTTTTAACCAATCTTTCCCTTTCAATGGAGCAGGCATACTACAGGGATATGTCTTTTTATTTTTCTCCGGAAAATAAGAAATTCTTATATAATTCAGATATGAAGAATGCGGTTGACGGGTATTCGTCTTTTTTCGTATTTGAGCCTTTTTTCAGGCGAAATACCAATCCTGATCCGGTTACAACCGCACAGTATGTTGATATAAAAACGTATATGACCGAGGATATTCTTGTGAAGGTGGACAGAATGAGTATGGCACATTCCCTGGAGGTCAGGTCACCGATCCTTGATCACAAGCTTATGGAATTTGCTGCCACGCTTCCGTCCGGCTTAAAATTGAACCATCGGGAATCAAAATATATCCTGAAAAAAGTGAATGAGAAACGACTGCCCCACAATATTCTTTACAGGAAAAAACAGGGATTCAGCGTGCCGCTGGCACAATGGATCAGACAAAATTTGAGGGGGTATGTTCAGGCTGCGCTTTTTGACAGTAAAAATAATGTTGGTGAATATTTGAGCATTAAATATGTTAAAAAATTATGGGAGGATCATTTGAAAGGTATGAATGATCATTCCTCACAAATTTGGAATATCTTTATGTTTGAACTGTGGAGAAGGCGGTTTTTGTAAAGGAGATAACCATGTATAATAAAATTGTTAAACATCTCATTTTTCCGCTTCATGAAAAAATTTTGGGCAGAGACACCTTTAAATTCCTTGATCAGCTTTCAAAAGAGCAATATTTGCCTGAAAAAGAAATAAAGGCACTTCAATTTAGAAAACTAAAAGAACTTTTGATGCATTCTCAAAAGAACATCCCTTTTTATGCTGAACGGTTTGCAGCTGCCGGTTTTGATCCTGAAAAAATGAAATGTATTGAAGAAATAAAGGTGTTGCCGCTGCTTTCCAAGGAGGAGATTCGTCAGAATCTTGAGGACATGAAATGGAATGATTCTCCCGGCGGTCTTCACCGATACAATACGGGCGGATCATCCGGCAAACCCCTTGTGTTTTATTTTGACAGGAGGCGGCAGGCCTATGATGCCGCTGCCAGGGCTTTGACCCATCAATGGTGGGATGTGGATGTCGGGGACAAGGAGCTTTATCTGTGGGGATCGCCCCTGGAAATAACAAAACAGGATAAATTAAAAGATTTCAGGGATAAAATCACAAATGATTTGCTGATCAGTGCATTTGAAATATCAGAACAACAGATACCCGACATGGTAAGAAAAATAAAAAAATTTAAACCCAAGTGTGTGTTTGGCTATCCATCCACGATTGCACTATTCTGTAAGATGGCCGGCAAAAAGGGATATGATCTTGCGAATGAAGGAATAAAAGTGGTTTTTTCCACTGCCGAGGTTCTTTATGATGGCCAGAGAAAATCAATCGGCCTGTATTTCGGAGGTGTTCCCGTTGTGGATTGCTATGGCAGCAGGGAAGGTGGATTTGTCTGCCAGGAGTGCAAAGAAGGAAAATATCATGTGGTTGATTCCAATTATATTATTGAATACCTGAAAGACGGAAAAGATGTCGGGCCGGGTGAAGACGGCGAGGTGGTTTTGACCCATCTTGATGCGTGGGGGATGCCGTTTGTCCGATACAGAACCGGAGATGTGGCTCAGCCTGGAGAATCCGGATGCGCATGCGGCCGCACATGGAGCATTGTTCAGAATATTCAGGGACGAACCACCGATTTTGTCGTAACACCGGACGGTCGGTGGCAGCATGCGTTGTCTGTGATATATGTGGTGAGAGATATTGAAGGTGTTGATGAATTCAAGATCCTTCAGCACAGTGTTGATGACATAGAGGTTCTTTTGAAAATTCATGATAATCTTTATCCTGGAGATGGTGAACAACGTATCGTAACGGGGTTTAAAAAACGGATGGGAGATTCAGTGGATGTGCGGGTTACCCTGACCGATTCCATACCCCGGGATGCATCCGGAAAATACAGATATGTTGTTTCCAAAGTCGGGGCATTTAACAAGGAAATGTGAGGATGAAAAAAGAAGAATACATCTCGGGAATGCTTGAAAGAACAGCTCTTTTTTATGACGAAGATGCCATTGAAAAAATACGGAATACGGTTTTTGCGATTTCAGGTTTTGGCGGTGTCGGTGCAATAACTGCGGAACTTCTTGCCAGATGGGGAATCAGAAGATTCCGCCTCCTTGATATGGACGTATATGAGCCTTCCAACCTGAATCGTCAGCTGTTTGCCTCATCATCCACTTTGGGCAGATACAAGGCGGATGTTACCGCAGAAAGAATTAAAGAAATTAATCCATATGCCAAAATCGACATGGTTGTTAAAGATCCTGTGGATAATGAGAATGTGAATCGATTTTTAGACGGTGCGGACATCATTATTCAAACGGCCGACAGTCCTTCCTGCCAACTGTTTTATCGGGCTGCGAAAAAATATAAGATTCCTGCGGTAAACGGTTTCAGCACCATCATCGGTTGCAGGGTTCAAATTTATGATTACAGGAAACCCAATAAATGGTTTGCTCTTGAGACCATTCGGGATAAAAAAAAATTTAAGGGGCGTAAAGATTTGGCCCAAATGAATAAAAAAGAACTGTCTGAATTCAATGCCGGATTCATGCACGGATCTGAAACGGGTGCCACATTGAATTTTGTGACAAATATCGCCGGTGCCATGATCGTGAGTGAGAGCATTAAACTTTTGACTGAAACGGGTAAGCCCTGCTGTTTTCCTGATGTCATTGATCTGGATCTGTATAACCTTAAATTGAGCGTCAAAAACACCTATTCTCCTTTTAGTTTGGAAAATTTCAAAAAAGTTTTTGGAAAATGGAATAAAACCCGGCATTTTAAGTCGTATCTTGCCAAAAGAAAAAAAGATGCAGGGATTAAACAAGGATAAAGGAAATATTCATTGGGTCTGGCCTGTTTTGTTAATGGTGGTGATTTTTATTGAATCTTCCATACCCATGGACGGCGGACCGGATAACATTGCATTTTTAACAAATCTTGATCCTGAAATTCAAAATTTTCTCCATATTCCCTTATACGGGGCGCTTGCCTTTCTGTGGTTGAGATTTTTTTATGCCTCAAAACAGATCTCGAAATCAGCAATATTTTGTGGCCTTATTATTACAATTTTATATGGAGGCCTTGATGAGATCCACCAGTCTTTTGTCCGGGGACGTTATGGCGGACTTTTTGACATATATTTGAATAGTGTCGGTGCAGTATTGGGAACCGTGGTGTTTCTGAAACCCTGGAAAGGTTTTAAAAAAGGTACTTAAAAAGGGTTTTGATTCTCGCATATGTCTGCAATGGAATTAGGGGGTCGTATTAAAATTATACAAAGAATTACAGTTGTTGTTTTTTTCCTGTGGGATGCTGTGTCGGCTTATGGCGGGCTTGGCCTCACGATTGCATATGACAATTCACCATATATGGAAGGCGTTACAGCGGATTGGGGTTTTTCTTGCCTTGTAACAGCCGGTCGGAAAAAGATTTTGTTTGATACGGGGAAGGACGGGACGATTTTGTTTTCAAACGCAAGTAAGCTTAAAATTGATTTGAAAGCAATTAATGCCATCGTAATTTCTCATCTTCACGAAGATCATACCGGTGGGCTGTTCCCCGTCCTGGGAATACAATCCAATGCAACGGTTTTTTTGCCGGAAGCAATGCCGGAAATGCAGCAGCAGTTTCAAGCGCTTGGAATAAAAAATTTAATTGTGGAAAAACCCATGCAAATCGGTAAGGGGTTATTTTTAACCGGTTCGATGGGTAAGGGGATTAGAGAGCAGGCTTTGATAATCAATACGCCGCCTGGGTTAATTATAATTGCGGGCTGTTCCCATCCCGGGATAATAAATATCATAAGCAGGTCTAAAGAATTGCTGCACCGCCCGGTTTACCTCGTGATTGGTGGTTTCCATTCCATGCCTGGAACGACCGAAGGAATGTTTAAAATTATTCAACAATTTAAATCGCTGGGTGTTGGAAAGGTGGGTCCGGCCCATTGCACGGATGAAAAAGTGAAGGCGTTTTTTAAGGCAGCTTACGGGAAAAATTATATCACCATGGGAGCCGGAAAAATATTAAATTTTTCGGTCGGGAAAAAATGAAAAAGAAGTTTTTTATATGGGTCTTTCTGTTGATAGTGTCCGGCATCTATCTTGTCTCTGCAGAAATACGATCAAAAGAATTCCATACATCCTATGCCAGGGAGGCATTGCCGTTACATGATCTGCCCGATGTTCTGCCGGAGCATCCCAGGCTTTTCATGAGGCCCAAGCCCTGGTCCCATGGCCCAAGTCTTCAGGAACTCAGGCAGCAGTCTGAATACGGAGACTTGAAAGCATTTGTCAATAGAAAGCCCTGGAACCCTAAACCGGGAATGGAATGGGCGTTCAGGTATCTTTTAACCGAAGATGAACACCTTGCCAAATCCGTTATAGACAGTATGAAAACATCCGATTTTTACTGGCCCGGTAAACTTACGGAACTGGCTGTGCTTTACGACTGGATGTACAATTGTAAGCTTTTCACCGGCAGTGATAAGCTAGTAGTTGAAAATAAAATCCTCCAATGGGCTGAAAAGGCTATTCAAATGGGCCAGGAACGTTCAACTCTCTGGAATCATATGGGGTATTCTCCTTTCTTGGATATTGCCGCTGCCGGACTTGCTCTGGCCGGTCACAGAAGGGAGGCCGACCGCCTGATGGCCATGGCCCGAGGATATGCAAAAAACAACCTGTTCCCGGCATGGCAGGCCAATGACGGAGCATGGCAGGGAGGCTGGGTCTACTATGCCCAGGGCTGTGCAAAACTGTTTGAGTTTGTTGCACTGTGGTCCGGTGCCACTCAAGAAAATTTGTATAAACTGATCCGGGAAGAGCAGGGGGACTGGCTGAAAAATCATCTTTACTATCTTATCTACACCATGTACCCGGACCGGACGCCGGTGGACACATCCGGATTTAGTGCCACGATCGGCCAGAAAGGCGGTGTCTTTACCCTTCTTCTGCTTGCCCGTGCCTTAAAAGATCCGTACGCTATTGAGCATGTCCGTTGGAGAAACGAGAAGGGATGGCGACTGGGAATTTGGCAATATCTTTATGCCCTGCCTGAAAATTTTCCACGGGGAAAAAAAAAGAATACCCTTCCCCTGTCAAAGCTATGGGGAAGAAAAGGGATGGGATACGTCCAAATGAGAAGCGGGTGGGGGGAAAACGATACAATTGTTGAGTTCAAATGCGGGGATTATTTCTGGTCTCACCAGTTTCAGAACCAGAATTCGTTTACAATCTATCGAAACGGGCGGCTTGCCATCCAGAGCGGCTTTTATGATTCCTACTTCAGCAGGCATATGCAATTTTACTATCGGCCGTCCATCAGTTCAAATACCATACTCCTGGTCCAGCCCGGTGAAACAAGGTGGATCCCGGAATCGGTGGCTTACCGGTTCGGAATTCCCAATGAAAAGGGGTATATTAAGGAATGGGGAGGGCAACGCAATTGTTATATCATGCCGAAATACGGCAGTGCGGAATCCTGTTTTACCTGGAATAAATATGTGTGGCGAAAAAATAATCAGCATCATTTTGAAACAGGCGACATAAAGGAATTCGAGACAACTGACCAATATACCTATGTTTTCGGAGATGCCACAGATGCCTATAATAACAACAAGTTCTCTGCTTTGGGCAACCGTCCTAAAATGGAATTGTCCCAGAGGGCGATGGTTTTTCTTGACCGCAAATACCTGGTTGTTTTTGACAGGATCCGGTCACTGGACCGTGGATATAAAAAGAAATGGCTGCTTCACAGTATTGGGGAACCTGTTTTGGAAAATCGTCCTTTGAAGGTTGAAACAGCAGGCCACAGGGAAATTTACAATGCCGGGTCTGTAAGAATCAATCATCTGGAAGGGTCTTTGGTCTGCAAGACCCTGTTTGGAAATGATTTTTTAATAGAAAAGATCGGCGGATCAGCCCGGGTATCAAAAATATTTCCAAATTCGGATAATAAAGGAACGGCCCTTTTAAAAACGTCTATTAATGATGGATATAGCCGTGTCAGCAGCACCATTGCAACGGATAAGGCGGTAAAAGAAACCTGGCATATAGAGTTCCTGGATTCTGATAGGTTCAAGGTTCGTGGATCTGTTACAGGGCCGGACGGTTCAGGCTCCGTTAAAAAAAAATATTTTTTATCAAATACCGAATCTCTTTTCATTCCAGGTCAAAACTGGGTCGGGAGACCTGTTAAAGGCGATTTTTTCAGACTGAAAATCTTATCGTCTTCACACCGGTTCTGGGTGGATGGACAAAATCAGAGTCCGGGCATAAAAAAAATGATTCAGCTTTTTCATGACGGCACGCATGTCGAACCTGGCAACTGGCGGATTGAAGTGTATCCGAAAAACCAAAACGAATTTGACAGCTTTCTGCATTTTTTGTATCCCTGCGACAGGAAAAATAATAAATTTCCAGACCCTGTTGAACTTGTGACGGATGACAACACCATGAAAGGCTTATTTGTGGATCACTGGGTACTCCTGTTTTCAAACATTACGGAATTTGTTTACCGGAAAATCACATACCCGATTCAGTCAAACAAACAGATGTCCCATCTGTTGACCGGTATGAAACCGGATAAAGAATTCATTGTGACCATTTTCATGCCTGACAGCCGGGAAAATAAAACAATACGGTCGTCAGGCTCCGGGACCCTTTTATTTTATACCTCAAAGGCACGGAAAATTGAAATTTTACCGAAATATTGAACACTGGTTGTTCTGGGTAGTCTGTTCCCTTGTTTTTTCTATCCTGACAGCCGACAATGTTTTTTCATGGCATGCGGTTCAATTGCACAAAGGCACGGATGCACATAAGCTGTCACTCATCTTCATTCCTTCAGGATTCAAGCCTGACAGTGCAGACCGGTTTGAGTATGAGGTGGCGGCCAATCTGAAAAAATTATGGCAGAACAATTTTTTTGCCGACCACCAGCAGCGGTTTGATGTGTTCCGGGTGGATGATCAATACGATCATGACGGATACATAAAAACGGATGCTCGGATTTTAAGCCTGATCAATACCCAGGATGATTGTAATTTTGGTAACAGCCGGACATGCAGGAAGATTCATATCATCATACAAAATGAATCCGGCTGGAACGAAACGAGTTGGCATTTTGTCAGATTGAGGCTGGAAGCCAGGAATTATTATACCCTGGCTCATGAATTATCCGTCCATGTCCTTGGAAATCTTCGTCCTTATAACGGACCGATCATGAAAGATGAATACATGTCTCCTCCCCGGTGTGCCCTACAAAATTATACCTATACCATGGCAAATGCTCATGACAGAGACAGCAATGAAAAATGGAAGGATCTTGTCAAAAACCCGCCATTTGAGGGAGCTGCCTATTGCTCACATTTTTTTAGACCGTTTGAACACTCTATTGCCAGAAGTTCGAGAAACAGGGATTGCTGCCCGGTCGGTTACAAATCAGCTATCATAGGTCTTGCCAAAAGAACCCACGACGGGACATTTTTTGATGAACTTACCAAACCAGCTGTAAAAATAACAGGAACTTTACCTGGAAACTGTTCCCGGTTCGTTGAATTCAATGTAACAACCAGTGATATTTCAGGAATTGACAGGGTGGAAGTCTATACATCTGTTGATAATCGAGAATATAGATCTTTAGCCTTTGACAGAACAAATTCCAGCCGGTTCCGGATTGATCTGGAATCTCTTAGCGGAAAGGAGTTCTGGTTTAGGGTTTATGTTTATGACGGAGCCTGGAATTATTGGGGGCATCCTGATCCCGGCAGTCAGTTGGGACCTTTTATCCCTAAAAGATAGGTTAAATCATGGGATGATTTTTACACTTTTTGATTCAGTAACAGTTTATCGAATAAGAAAAAATGAATAAATTCTACTTTTTTTTAACACTGTTTGTTGTGGCTTCTTGTATAATACCTGTTTATGCCATTGAACCTGACGAGATCCTTGTTTTGGCAAACAAGAATGCAGCAAAAAGCAATGGGCTGGCAGCATATTATATGGATAAACGAAAGATACCTGAAAAGAATCTGTTACAGTTGTGGGTGACAGACAAGGAGTATATCTCAAGGAAAAATTATGACAAAAAAGTGGTTGTGCCGGTCAGGCAGCATCTTGAAAAAGAAGAGAACAGGCAGATTCGATGTATTGTAAGCATGTTCGGACTGCCCTTGAAGATAGGGCCAAAAGGTTTATCCCACGCAGAAAAATTGCAACTGGCCGAACTTGACGATCAAAAAGAAACGATTTTAAAACAGATTGATAAAAAACAATTTCCAGACGAGGAACTGGAAAAAACATTAAAAAAACAACTATCAAACATCCGAAATCAGATAAAGCAGTTCAAGCAAAGGACGGACAGTTCCGCCTCTTTTGATTCCGAACTGGCACTGGTAAAAACAGATGATTATAATTTGAATATGTGGATTCCCAATCCGTATTTTCTGGGATTCAAACATCAGAAATTCCATACCAGGCGATGGGATGTTTTGATAACTTCCCGGCTGGACGGGCCTTCTGCACGAATAGTGAAACGCATTATTGATGACGGTATTAGTGCTGAGAAAGAAGGATTAAAGGGCAGGGCATATTTTGATGCCAGGTGGAAAAATTCCGAAAAAAAAAAGGCTTCCGGGTATGGATTTTACGATAAATCCATACATAGGGCAGCGGATTTTCTTGAAAAAGAAAAGATCATTCATGTGACAAAGGATGATAAAAAAGATTTGTTCCAGCCGGGTGATTGCCCTGAAGCCGCTCTTTACTGCGGGTGGTACAGACTTGCAAACTACCTTGATGCGTTTGACTGGCAACCGGGATCTGTCGGATATCATATTGCCAGCCAGGAATGCCAGTCGCTCAGAAGCGGCAAATACTGGTGTGTCAAGATGTTGGAGGACGGCATTTGCGCAACCATTGGACCGGTCGATGAACCTTATGTCCAGGCATTTGCGGTCCCTGAAATATTTTTTAAATATTTGACGGAAGGATATTTAACACTTGCGGAGGCATATTTTATAAGTTTACCTTATCTGTCCTGGAAAATGGTGCTGGTTGGAGACCCGTTATACCGGGTGAATATGAAAAACCGAGCATCCCCTCAATAAAAATATTTTTATTAACTCATGTCTTGAATTCTCAGGACCTTGAAAATTCAATGAATAAAACATCCGCTTGAATGTAAAACAATAGTTATTTATTTTTATTTTGATGGATTTCAAGGGAAGGATGATATTGCTTTTCAAGTCCTGCCAGCATTATGTTCAGCATATCAGGATCATTTTTCAGCAAGTTTTTTTCAATTTCATCAACAATTCCAAGATAGGGGATTCTTTCACCATGATATTCCACGGACTCTCCGATCCTGTGGAATATAAATCCATATTTTTTCAGGGCATAAAATATTTTTTTCTGTGTGATCATATACCAGTGACTTATACCGCGTCTCCGGCTTTCGTGGTACATGACCTGGTAGAGTCCCAGTACAATGATCGGGTTTTTCCTTCCCTGCATTCCGTCGGGGATGGACCCGTCATCCGGCAATACCCCGCCGTGTTTTCTTTTAAGATAAGATTCCACGCCATACATCCCGTCTTCTTTTCTTCTCCTAAGATCCTTGCTCACCGTCAGTCTTGAAATTTCAGCAATTTTTGACCTGTCCGGTTTTGTGCCTATAAAATTTGTTTTAACGGCATGTTCGATGGGAAATCCTTTGTCCGAATCAAATACCAGCCTGATTGTACCCACCACGGAATCGTTTTCATTCAGGCAGACAAAATGGATCGAATCATTTTCATATTCATCTTTTTCAAGTCCGCCTGGATGATCTGCTGCTTTTTCAAATCTAAATTCCTGAACATAGACTTCATACCGCATGCGAAAACTATCTTTCAACACATTATTATCTTCCACCAGTCCGAATCGGAATTTTCCGTATTGAACACTTTTATCAATCATTAATAAAGATCCTGTTTTGAAAGTAAATTGTCTTGAAATATAAAGCAATTAGGGGTAATATGATAAGAGTAATTATTTTCCCCATGTTTTGTCAAGCTGTTTGTTAAAATAGTTGTTCAAGATCAGCCTAAAAAAAAATATAAAATGACCATGTTCGGCAAAAAGTTGTTTGGTCAATTGTTTGGCAGGATTCAATCATGTCTGAAAATTCAAATTTTAAGTCCGGTTTAATGAAAAATGATATTCATACAAAAGATGAATATTATAAAATCGCCTTTTCCAGAAATATAGGTTTGCTGACTGTTTTAGAACAAAAAAAATTAAAAGATTCAAGGGTTGCCATACCCGGTATGGGAGGGGTTGGCGGAATTCATCTGATTACCATGGTCAGATCCGGGATTGGAAATTTTAATATTTCTGATTTTGATATATTTGAACCTGTTAACACCAATCGTCAATATGGTGCTAACACATCGTCATATGGCCGATCCAAGTTGGATGTCATGAAAGAACAGGCGCTTTTAATAAATCCGTATATCAATATCAATACATTTTCCGAAGGGATCAATTCTGACAATATGGATGGGTTTTTAAAGGACGTTGATGTTGTTATTGACGGACTTGATTTCTTTAATTTTGATCTTCGCAGGCTGCTTTTTAAGAAAGCACGGCAAAAAGGTGTTTATGTTATTACGGCAGGCCCCATGGGATTCAGTTCCGCACTTTTGATATTTGCGCCTGATCGTGGGATGGGATTTGATGAATACTTTAATATTGTTGATAATATGCAACCGGAAGACAAATTTTTGTCTTTTGCGCTGGGCTTGGCCCCAAGACCTACACATGTTCAATACATGGATTTTTCAAAGGTTGACTTTGAAAAAATGGCTGGCCCTTCGCTTAATGTCGCCTGTCAACTATGTGCCGGCATGGCTGGAACAGAAGCGCTTCGGATTATTTTGAACAGAAAGGGCCTTAAACCTGTTCCTTATTATTTTCAGTTTGATCCGTATCTTATGAAGCTGAGCAAAGGTAAATTATATTTTGGGAACCGAAACCCGGTTCAAAGAATAAAAATGAGCATTGTAAAACGATTGCTCGAAGCAGGCAAAGGGGTTCAAAAACAAAGCCCGCCACCTTTGCCGAAGGTTTTTTATCCAGGCCGCGATACTCTGCCTGATGATGTGAAATATTTTTTGTTAAAGGCCGGTATTCAGGCTCCTTCCGGTGACAATTCTCAACCTTGGAAATTTTCCATATCTGAAAATAAAATATTTGTTTTTCTTGATCCTGATGTAGACAGATCTTTTTTTAATGTCAATCAAATTGCTTCCATGATCTCCTGTGGAGCGGTTATTGAAAACATACGGATTGCATCCGGTCAGATCGGCTTTCAACCTGATATTGAATATTTCTCTGATGAAACAGGTGTTGGCGGATCTATTGCACTTCATCCGGGGCAGGCCCAAAATGATCCTTTGTATGAGTGTATATGGAAACGTCACACCAATCGAACCATGTACAGACAGGAAAATATTTCAGGTGATGTTTTACGAAATTGCAGGGAGGCGATTTCATGTTTTCCAGAGACAAGACTTCATGTTGTAGCGCGAAAGGACGGGTTAAAGAAGCTTGCCGGTATTATTTATCAAATTGATCGTATCAGAACTGAACATCGCCCTTTGCATGAGCATTTAAACAAAATGATCCGATTTAGTTCGCGTGAAATTAATGAGAGCAATGACGGGCTTCCGTTAAAAAATCTTCAAGCAGGGTTTGCCGGAGAACAGTTTTTAAAATTCACCAAACCCTGGCAGGTAATGAATTTTTTAAATAAAACAGGGATTGGCCGACTGGTTGCAATGCATTCATACCTAGGTATCATCAATTCATCTGCCGTTATGCTGCTGACCGTTGGCGGAATGACGGATAAAGATTTTTTAGCCGGTGGAAGAGCCCTTCAAAGGGTATGGCTCGAATTGACGCGCCATGGGTATCATGTGCAGCCCATGACCGCAGCAACTCTTTTCTTTATGCGATTTGCCTTTAAAAAAGAACATGAATTCTTACCAAAACATATCCGCCTGCTTGATTCAGTGAAAAAATATTATTTAAATCTTTTTCCCGGATTTAACTTGAGCAATGGCCAGGTTATGCTTTTCAGGGTCGGCTTTGGTCGGGAAATCAAACATTTTACAAAACGGAAAAATGTGAAAGATTTTTTAAGGCAGGTATGAAAACAATCGTTAAAACAGAACATGTTTCAAAAACTTTTTTATTGGGAAAGACACAAGTTCAGGCGTTAACAGATATCAGCATTAAAGCCTTTGAAGGTGAATTTCTTGCCATTGCAGGACCGTCCGGAAGTGGGAAAACAACTTTGCTCAACCTGATCGGCTGTATTGATAAACCGACCAAAGGAATCATCAAGATTGACGACGAGATTGTCACGGGTTTTTCATCCAACAAACTTGCCGATATCAGGCTGGCGAAATTAGCCTTTATTTTTCAAACCTTTAATTTGATACCTGTTTTATCAGCCTGTGAAAATGTGGAATACCCTTTATTGAAAACCGTTAAAAACAAAACTGAACGTTTTGATCGTGTCTTTTATGCCTTACAAAGCGTAGGGCTTGAAAAATTCGTAAAACACAGACCGGATGAGCTCAGCGGAGGGCAGCGCCAAAGGGTTGCAATAGCTCGTGCCCTGGTCACTGAACCCCGGATTATCCTTGCGGACGAACCCACGGCAAACCTGGATCAGAAGACAGGTGAAGATGTTTTGAATATTATGAAAAGCATAAATAAAGATAGCAATACCCTGTTTATATTTTCAACCCATGATCCAAAAGTCATGCAGATGGCTTCCAGGATAATTAGAATTACCGACGGCCGCGTCGTGGAACCCACTCACCCGGGCAGGTTAAAAAATGAATTTTCCCATAAGCATTAAACTGGCAGTAAGAAATATTTTTAGAAATAAAATCAGGACATTGATAACCCTTGCAGCGATTGCATTCGGTTCTGTGTCCATTATCATTGCCGGCGGATTTTTTGAAGACACGTTCATGCAGATGAGAGAGGCTGTCATTCACAGCCATTTGGGACATATTCAAATTTACAGCAAAGGATATAATGATCACGGATCATCCGCACCGTTCGACTATTTGATTGAGGAACCCAATACCGTGACAGAGAAGATTGTCCCTTTGGATCATGTAAAACTTATAACCCCGAGAATTTCTTTTTCCGGAATGATCAGTACTGGCGACAATACGGTATCCGTCTTTTGCCAGGGGGTTGATCCGGAAGGAGAGTTGATTTTAAATAAGATTGAAAATATTAAGGACGCAAGCACGGGTCTCGCCATCCAGGAGGGATCAAATCTTACAAAAAATGACCGGTTTGATATGATTTTAGGCAGAGGCCTGGCCAAAAACATCGGGGCAAAACCAGGTGATTCTCTTGTATTATTAACCAATACGGTGGGCGGATCATTGAACGCTTTTGACATGAATGTGAAAGGCGTTTTTTTTACGGCTTCCAAGGAATTTGACGACCGGGCCTTGAGACTTCCAATTGATATGGCTCAAAAACTCATTCGAACCGAAGGTGTCCAGACACTGGTTGTGTTGCTGGATCAAACAGAAAATACTTTAGCGGTTAAAGAACAGATCCTGAAAACGATTTGGTCAATGGACACGGAACTTGAAATAAGAGTATGGAGTCAGTTGGCGGATTTTTACAATAAAACCGTTGAATTATACGGCAGACAGTTTTTTATACTTAAACTTATCATTACAATTATTGTTATTTTAAGTATTTTTAATACTATCAATATGGCAATATGGGAACGGACCCGGGAAATTGGAACCATTATGGCCATGGGATATAAAAAAATTGATATTATGAAACTTTTTTTGGCCGAAGGGTTTATACTCGGCCTTTTAGGGGGGATTACAGGGATTATAGCCGGGACAATACTTGCATGGATCATCTCTTTTTTCGGGATTCCAATGCCGCCGCCGCCCGGTGCAACGGTCGGATGGACTGCCTTTATTAAAGTCGTGCCCGGCCTTTTGGGCTCGTCAATGATTATATCCGTATCCGCATCTGTGGTTTCATCTTTTTATCCTGCATTTAAGGCCTCCAATCTTGTTATTACAGATGCATTAAGGCATTATTAGGGAGTTTTCTTTATGGGAAAATCAGTTTTAAACGGTTGTGTTTTTGTAATGTGTTTTCTTTTGTTTTATTACACTCCGGTTGTGTCTGAAACAATAACAGCTCAAACCATACTGCAACATACCGATGAGATTAGAAATCCCCGGACGGATTACCGGGTGACTGCAAAAATAACAAGCAAAAAACCCCGAAAAAAAGATAAAACCGCAATTTACGAAATACTGATAAAGGGGCAGGATAAAACCATCATTAAAACGCTTAAGCCTGAAATAGATAGAGGAACATCTCTTCTGATGCTGAAATATGATTTGTGGGTCTTTTTGCAGACCGTTTCAAAACCCCTCAGGATTTCTCTGCAACAGCGACTTTTTGGCGAGGCTGCCAATGGTGACATTGCCAGGGTTAATTTTTCCGGGGATTATGATCCTGAATTATTGGATATTGTGACAATCAAAGAAAAACCATTTTATTTTTTAGAACTTACAGCCAAAAATGAAAAAGTAACTTATCATAAAATAAAGCTGTGGGTGATGAAAGATACATATTATCCTGTAAAAGGCGAGTTTTATGCATTTTCCGGTAAACTTCTGAAAACATGTTATTATACCAATTATAAAAAGGTCCTGGATAAAATGCGTCCCACACGATTAGTCCTTGATAATCCTCTGGTTAAGGGCCAAAGAACCATTATCGATTATTACGATATGAGGCGGGACACATTTTCCGATAAAATTTTTACTAAAAATCATATGAAAAAATTGAAATATTAAAAAAGGTTCTTAATCGACATGCAAATCAAGACAATCAAAAGATTCTCGGGGTGTATCATTGTTTCAATGGTATTCATATCTGCGCTGCTTGTTAATTTGTGTTTCGGTCTTCAAGTTTGTGGGGTTATGGAGGCAAACACACAGGAAAATAAGGTCTTTGAGATCACTGATGAAACCCCGGACTTTTTATTCAATATTTTAGAAGATGATTCCAAGGCCACACACAAAGAAATTATAAAGGATGATCCGCTGGATTCCATTGAAGCCCCCTCAAAATTATCCATGGGAGGTGATCTGAGAAATGAAACAGGATACCGGATCAACAAGCCGCATCATTTCTCAAAAATCAAAAATTCACTAAATTTGGAAGTCTCCGGAGATTTGTCGAACACTTTATCTTATGTGATAGGCTCACGGTTTTCATATGATGCTGTTTTTGATTTAACAGACAATTATAACAATACAGTTGAAGACGATCAAAGAGTAAGAGCAGACGTAAGAGATGCATATCTTGACCTTGGTTTTGGAAATTTTGATTTCAGGCTGGGAAACCAGCAGATAGTATGGGGGCAGGCTGTCGGCCTGTTTTTTGCCGATATTGTAAACCCCAAGGATTTGAGAGAATACATTTTGTCTGATTTGGACCAGATCAGGATACCTGTGCCTGCGGCAAACCTGGAGTATTATTATAATAGGTTTTATTTCCAAATGATCTTTATTCCTTTTCCCGAATTTAATGAATTTGGGAAACAAGGATCGGAATTTGATTTTTTACGATCACTTTATAACCGTAATGCGGATTATGTTTTCAACCATCCTTCAGAACCTTCTAACAGCCTTGATAACAGCGAAGTCGGCTTTCGGTTTTCCCAACTGGCAGATGGCTGGGATATATCCGTGTTTTATTTGTATGATGTTTACAATTTTCCCGTGAATTACCGAAGGATTGCTTTAAATCCATCTGGTTCAAAACATCCCGTTACCATAACCTATTTGCCTGAATATGAAAGAATGCACAGGCTTGGAACCACTTTTTCCAAAGAGGTGATGGATGCTATTTTTAAAGGAGAATTCATCTACAGCAATAACATGTTTCTTCAATCTTCTGATCCTGCTGACCTGGATGGGATTGAAAAAAGTGATTCTTTTGACTGGTTGCTGGGGGTTGATTATACCTTTTTTAACTCTTTGGATACAAATTTTCAATTCATGCAAAGGATCATATTTGATCATAAAGACATTATGGTACAAAACAAAGTTGCCACCTCTTTTTCAATCTGGCTGAAAACCGGATTTTATGACAACCTAATTGAACCGGAACTTTTTTTTGTCTCAAGCATTAACCAAAGGGATGCTCTGTTTCGTCCCAAGATTATCTATAATTATAGAGACAATCTCAAATTGATTTTGGGGGCTGATGTCTTTTTTGGGGAATTAGACGGAGATTTTGGTGTTTTTGATGAAAATGACAGGGTCTACTTTGAAATCCTGTATAAGTTTTAAACTCGGATACAAGAGTGATGTTCTGTTCGGCAATTGCATGAAAAATGTCGCAACTGTTAATTTTTTCAGTGCGGCACAATTACTGATCAAGTTAACTTTTTGTTTTCATATACCGCTCCATGATATCTGCGGCTGTCTTGGCAGGCCTACAGGTTTTCAGAATCTTTTGCATCTGCCTGGCATTTTTAGCAAAATATGTATTGGCTAATACGGCATGAATCGTATCCAAAAGCATTTTTGGATTTGTGTAAAATTCTTTCCATGAGAGTGACATTCCAACTCTCAGGCTCTCAACTCTCCTCATATTATAGGCCTGGTCCGGTATCGTTGAAATTCCTATGATCGGTTTGCCGTGGAGCAATGCCTGGTAAATTGTGCCGTTCCCTCCGTGGCAAACGACTGCATCACATGCCTTCACAACCATATCTCCATCAATATATTCTTCAATGTAGATATGGCCCGGAATAGTTGGCATCCTTTCAGATTGTCTGCCTGTTGTCATTACGCATGTGTATTGACCCTCTTGAAAAAGATTGTAAGCTAATTGGAAAAAATCACCCAGGCCGGTGGTTCCCATGGTTATGTAGATCAGTTGATTCCGGGCATTGGGTGGCCACCATGCCGGAGGCGAAAGGTTGCTTTGCCATGTAATCGGCCCTATATGGTAATAGTCTTTAGGCAGATTTTTTGTGGGAAAATATTCAGGAATATCCGCAAGGAAAGTAATATCCTTGCCTGTCAGACAATTGGTTGAGGTAATTGTTTTCTTGAGTCCGTGCTTTTTGCTCAGTCGTTTGAAAATGTTCATAATATTGTCAAAGACAAGCATTTCAAGTCTGAGATTAAGCTGGTCAAGTATTTTCCAAAGCCTTGTATCTCTTTTTATAAGCCGTTCGTGGAGCCAATCAAAAAAGGGAATATAAGGAAGTGCCCTGTACTCAGTGGATGAGGCATTTACGATTGCCGCATGTACAATTTTTGCCATATGGGTTGATATGGGTGCTGTGAACCTTCCGTCAGTAAGGACAATGTCGGGTTTTACCACGCTATACAAAGCAAGGTCTGCCTCTATCATATGTTCAATTTCAGCATTGCTGATAAACCTTAGTTTTCCTTTGCGGATGTTGCCGAAAAGAATTTCGGGATCGGGTTCATAAACGGGAAGAACGCTAAACCCTTCCTGCCGGATAAAAGCCGTATTTGAGCTTTCACCGGCAAAAATAACTTCATGCCCTCTGCTTTTGAGTTCTTTTGCCAGGACAAGGGGACGGCTTAAATGTGAGAGAGTATGGGTATAAGGGATACAAAGAATTATCATTTTATTTTTATACCTTTTGTAAAAGAGGGACACACATGCGAAAAATTAAGGCAGCCCCTGTCATTATTTTTACTTTCATTTTTTCCACGTCACTGGTACTGGCTATTATTACTACCACCAGCTTGTTCCATTTCATTCCTCTCGGAGATTTTCGCGGCATAACCTTTGTGGCTGCTGCGGTTTTTTTTCTTTATATCTATGCTATTTTTTTTTACAGGCTTTTTCTTTGTGTTATACCCCTCAGGGAAGGATACTTTGAAGAAGGTTCCCATGAGGAATTCGGTTATCATGTTTACCTGTTATTTTACCTCATCATGTTTTATCCGTTAACCCGGAGTAAATTCATACCTGTACCTTTGATGCGTGTTGTCTATCTTGCTTTGGGGGCACACCTGGGGCCAAATACTTACAGCTCCGGGACCATTCTCGATCCGCCACTTACCTTTATTGGTGCCAATACCATCATAGGACAGGATGCAGTGCTGTTTTCCCATGCCATCGAGGGGAGGCATCTATCCCACGCTTCGATTCGCATTGGTGATGATGTGACAATCGGTGCCAACTGCGTTATCATGTCCGGTGTAAGCATCGGTGATGGTGCCGTTGTTGGTTCCTGTGCATTGGTGCTGAAGGATACGCAGATCAAATCGGGTGAAGTATGGGGAGGCGTGCCTGCTCATCGCCTCAGGAGCGGAATACAGAATGAAAAAACAATCCATTTTCAGTAACAGCCATATCCGTTTGGAATCTTTTTTTTTCTTGAAATTTTTATGTTCCGTGTTGATGTGCGGAACATATATACCAAAAAAGAGGCGATTTATCGCCTCTTTTTTGGGGAAAATGGTTTCTCAGCCTATTTTATTGCCGGGTGTATCTGCAAATTGCCATTGTCAATAAATCCACCAACATCGTAAATAACAGGGCTGTTTGGATCATTTGTCTCATGGATTGAAATCTGATAGACATCGGCGCAGTTTTCGCAGTCCCCCGCTGCAGGGTCTACTGGGGTTCCAATATCATGGGTACAGTCCGGGCTTCCCGGCTGTTTTCCGCCAGGACCCGGTTCACCGATATCCTCCACATGAACCCTGAACCAATGTAAAGTACACTTTATCTTATTTTTATCCGTAACTACCATGCCTTCGAGAAATTCACTTTTAATGTTCTTGAATGTCCCAATCCCTTCAAAATAGATCTGCTTGGCGGGTGCCGGTCTTGCCGGATCGCAGAAGCCCGGGTCACTGCACTCGACAAAAGAAATCTCAGTGCCTTCAGGCGCACTTGCTGTTCCTGCATGAAAGGTGAACATGCCATCAGGCCCTTTTTGCTGGTGGTGGGTCCATTCGCCATATGGTTGAGGCTGGGATGCTGTGGGAGCTCCGACCTGGCCGCCAAACTGATATCTGTCCAAATCCTCCTCCGTGGAATTTAATGCCTCTATCATTTCATCATCAGCTTCAGCTACGGTTCCTTCAATCGGTATTCCTTTGTTGTCCAGTTCGGGAAGAAGAATTTCTCCATCTTCAGTGACTCCACCCCCGGTCATGCGGCATTCAATTTCTTTTTCTATGGGTAATATATAGGCAGGATCGTTGCTTCGGATATCCCAGGGTGAATATCCGCCCGGCAGCAGCACCGAGGCAGGATTGCCCTCAAGTTCATTGCTGAGATGCACGTTTGTGAGAAGCCCCGGTATTACACCAGTGGGTCCTCCCATTTCAAATTCATTCGGGTCGTTTATTCCGGCAAAGGCATATCCTGTATTATTTCTAATGGCATTCAGCCCGCCCCAGGATTCTCCAGTGAAATTGGCAATTGTCCCGGTAAAACTCGTGTGGCTGTAAAAGTAGCCATTGTCTGAACTGTATCCCAACGTCAACCAGAGTTCACCGTCGGTAGCCTTTTCCACATCATCCTTCATAGCACCGTTAAACTCAAACGGTGTTCCTGATGCGTCATGGAAAAAAGCAATTATTTCACCCGTTCCCAGTATGCCATCGGTGGAAAAACAATCTGCGCCTTTGCAAAAAGAATTTTGCGTTGGAACACCCAGAACAAGGTGAGGCAGGCTCTGAACTCCATATGGGTCAGAATTGAATATCGCCTTAACCTCTAATGCAAAAATACCCGTGATTTGGTCGTCAATCCCTTGAAACCAGGTAGAAGCCCCTTCGACTACTATTTCCTGAAGATTGATGATTCCGACGAAATGATCCCCCTCTAAAATTTGAGAACCAGGTTCCTTGTAATTGCCGTCCTTATCAAATACATTTTCAAAATTTTTATAGTAAAGTACGTTGCTCTTGTCGGGAGTCAACTCTGATGCCCAGGCTTGAAGGATTAGGAGAGAAAAAGTAAGCGTGAAAATAATCACAAGTGTCCAAAATCCTCCTTTTATTTTTTGATTCATTGTTCTACTCCTCTTTTTTTAAAAAGGTTAACGATTTTGTTAATGTTAATAGTTGTGGTCAGATGGGTAAGGTAATCCAGAATAGGGTTGAATAGGGTGGGCATTTTAAATGTTTTGCCCACCCTTTTGGTTATGTTCCGTTTTGAAAATCAGGACAGATTTCTGGTTTTCCTTCTGGCAAAGCCGGCCAGGCAAAGTAGCCCGGAGCCAAACAGAAAAATTGTTGTCGGTTCAGGAATTATACCAATATGAGCAGGGTCGTTGCTGGCAAAAACCCAGGGAGATGTGCGTGTCTCGGCCAGCCAGTCAGGATTTCCTTCAAATTCACCACTGAGGTATACGTCTGTTAAAAGCCCTGCTATGATATTGTCAATTTCGTTTTCGTTCGGGTCGTTCATATCGCCTGTTAAAAGTTCGCCAAAAAGATTTCGATAAACATTTAGAGCAGCCCAGTTTTCACCTGTGAAGTTATTGACGGTAGTGCCCAATTGTGCGGTGTGTGAGTAATTATACCCGTCATCATCAGAGATATCATCTGTACCGGAATTATTGTATCCCAAAGTCATCCACAAGCTGCCATCGGTTGCTTTGGCTACGTCATTAACGATTGAGCCGTTTGATTCAAAGAGTGTTGCGCCTGTATCGTAATAAAGCGCCATGGACTCATCACCGGTAAGTCCCGTGGTGAATGAACCACCCCCCAAGGGGTTGAATGTGGAAACCGTGGGCGCACCCAAAACGATATGGGTCAGGCTGTTATTTGCATCATATGGATCTTTGTTAGGTGCATATATCGCTTCAATCCTCTGTGCAAAAAGACCGGTGAGTTGTTCTGTCCCACTTTTAAACCAGGTGCTTGTACCACCTACAGTGATTTCCTGCACGTCGATAATACCGACAAAGTGATCACCGATTTGTAAGGTCGGTGGGGTTGCGGTATCAAAGTTAAGTTCATTACCAGCCGAATCAAATACCGTTTCAAAATTTTTAAAAAAAAGGGTGTTATCGCCTTCTTGTAACAAATATGCACTGCCAGAGTTCGCCATTATGCCGATACCAGCCATGATGCATAAAAATGTTAATAGAATTTTTATTTTTTTCATTTGATCGTCTCCATTAAAAATTGTTAATCAAGTTAATTGCCGGTATCCTTGGGATACCTTTCGTCATTCATTTACAACCTTTTTCCTTAATGCCTTTGTGTTTTCTGTGTGGTAATCACCTCCTTTCTTTAAAAAATTTAATTTCGTAAATTTGTCGTTTGTAAATTTATGGTTCCGATAATCAAAAAGATAAAATGTGCAATGATAATGCCATGATAGATATTTGTCAGAAAGTTATTAGTTTGAAACTAATTATAGAAGATATTCTTTAAATAAAGACCTTAATTCCGATATTTATTTCAAAATTCAATTATGACGCGTGAAGATCAAATGGTATTTTTCAGGAAGGTTATACATTGTGAAAAATAGTTCACAATCATTGTGAACTATTTTTCACAATGTATAACCTTTTTTGTCTTTTGCCTTTTCTTACAGGGATAAGGTATGTAACGATTACATTTTTTTCGGCCGCTTTTTTGAAGTGTGGAAAGCTTGTTCAAAAGGTATGGACGGATTCCGGGTGAAATCCAAACCTGACGCGTTTGCCAATATCCAGTCCATGATCTCGAAGATAGCTTCGCGGCCAAATGGCTTCAAACTCAAAATTTTTTGTTTGCAGATAAATATTTAAAAAAATCCCATGGCTGGTTATTCTCTTTATTTTCCCTTCAAAGCAATTTTTAAAATTATTTGAATCAAATGTGTTTAAAGAAATATCTTCAGGTCGAATGCCCATATATTGATCCGTGTTACCGGGTTTGTGGGCAGGTGTTATTTTAATGTCGTTGGCTTTTAGAACCATTTCGCCGTTTAGTTTGCAGATGGGATTGATATTTTTCATTCCGACAAAAGAAGCTGTAAATTTTGAATTGGGTCTTTCAAATATGGTTACGATTTCGCCTTGCTGCATGATTCTGCCGTTTTTTATGATTGCGCCCCTGTTGGCAAGATACAATACATCTGAAAAATTATGAGATACCATTATGATGGTAATTTCCAGATCAGCGTGGATTTTTTTTAACAGTTGTTTGGCTTCTTCGTGAAATACCGGGTCCAATGCAGATAAGGGTTCATCTAAAAGCAGTACCCTGGGATTTAAAATAAGGGATCGAGCAAGGGCAACTCGCTGTTTTTCACCGCCGCTCAAATTCTGCGGACGACGCTTGGTTATTTTTTCCAGTCCCAGTGTGGAAACAAGGGCATCAAACCTTTTTTGGGCGGTCTGCCTGGGGATTTTGTGATAGGACACACCATAAAATATATTTTGTGTCACATCCAGGTGGGGAAACAATGCAAAATCCTGGTAGACAATGGCAAGGTTTCGTTTTTCAACAGCCATGGTTGTGCTGTCATGGTTTTCAAGCAATAGATTCCCGCTTGAAAACGGGATAAGCCCAATCAGTCCCTCAAGCAGCAACGACTTTCCAGAGCCTGTGGGACCGATCAATGCAAAAAAGTCATTCTTTTTTATATGAAGGTTTATTTCCTCCAATGTGAAGTCAGGCAAGGTCAGGCTGATGTTTTTTAGACGGATCATTTTTTTATGTATACTATTATTATTTTTTTAGTAATGTTTATGATTGATTAATTGATCGTGACAGCATTCGCAAAACAACAAATAAAATAAATGAAATGATAATCAGCCAGACAGCAATGGGTTGTGAGTATTTCAGTCCGTAAGCCGTAAATCTTTCATAGATCATAACAGGTGCGGTCATCGGATGATAGGCCACGATGACAACCGCTCCGAATTCACTGATTGCCCTGGCCGTACACATGATGATGCCCAGTATCATGTGCCGCCAGGTCAGCGGAAATGTGATGCGCATAAAGGTTGAGAATGCTCCCGCACCAAGTGTGCGGGAGGCGTTTTCAAGTCGGACCGGGACGCTGTCAAAACCTGCTTTTACAGTGTTTACATAAAATGGAAGACCCACAAAGAGCAACACACAGACAATACCGGTCCGGGTGCCCATGATTTGGATTCCAAATTCAGACAGGAACCTGCCAATGGGATGGTTTCTTCCGGCAAGGCTGAGAATGGCAATACCCACAACAGGATGGGGGATCATGATCGGTAAATCAATGATCCCCTCTATTATTTTTTTCCCCATGATGCTCTTTCTGGCCAGAAGATACGCAAGAGGGGTTCCCATTGCAAAAGAAAGAATGCCTGCACAAAGAGACAGGCTTATGGATCTTGCGATGGCAGCCACTACATCCTTGTCTGATATTGTCTCTATGAGCATTTCAAAAGTGGGTTCAAATGTCATTTTAATCAGAGGCAATGTCAGAAGAAGAATCAACGGCAGGCTTAAAAACATGAACAGCCAGTTTAAGGGTTCGATCCGTTTCATTGATCTAATTTTTTACTTCAACCAGGGATTTGATTTCAGACGGAAGTTTGGCCGCCATCTCCTGGGTCGGCACACGGCAGGGAATAAAAGGAGGCTGTCCCATCTCTTTTAAAGTCTTTAAACCATGCTCGGAAGAAAGAAGAAAGCTTAAGAAGGCTTTTGCCGCCTCAGGATTGGGAGCGTCTTTAATAAGGGTAATCCCGTATGTGCAGGATTTTCCTTTTTTTGTAATCCATGTGTTGGGTTTTTTACCCGTGACTTTTACCTGGGCCTGTTTGTAAAAGTCGTCATATTTGTAATTGCCAAGGTTGATGTGATCATTAAGCGTTACAAATTTTAATTCATGCTGAATAGCCACTGACATGTATTCCCAGGCATAATCCATGTTCCCGGTTTTAAGCAGATTGACCAGTTCAACGGATTTGGGCCGGATGTTTTTCTGGGGACGGTTGTCAATGAGTTTTTGATAAAGTCCGTCGATATTGTAAAATTTTTCAGCCAGCTGCAACACCATAATACTGCGGTATCCGCAGGGATCAATGTTTTGGTCGGAATGGCCCCAGACCACATCTTTTTTTTGTAAAATTTCATACCAGTTTTTATCATTGATCTGATCTGAATACCTGCTTTGGTCTGTGTAACACAGAACCAGCTGGTTTGTGGCAAACCGCACATTCCAGTCGGCAAATTTCGGGATCAGGTTATTATCAATAACCTTGTAATCTGCAGATGCCATGATGTCGGCGGTTTTGCCGACTTCTGAAATAAGGCGTGCCATTTTTGTGCTGCCGCCGGCTTCACGCTGTACGTCAACTCCGGGATATTTGGCTTCAAATGCTTTTTCAATCTTTGCAAACGGTACGGTTAAACTTCCCGCATGGAAAATGGTCAGCTTGCCGGTTGGTGCAGCTTGTGCGGAAAACGGATACAGGATTAAGGCGCATAAAACAGGCCAGATAAAGACAGATGTCAGGTTGAACATTTGATTTTTCATTATATTTTCTCCTATTAATTATTATAAACCACCGTTATCTATAGTTTTCAGTTTAAGCTAAGTCAAGAAATAAATAGAATTTAAACTAAAATTAACCATAAATAACCGTTACATCAAAAAGAAGAGTGTGGGTGAGGTAATCCGTGTTTATTCAAAACAAGGCTTGTAATCTTTATTGATTATTCTTAATATTAAAGTAACTTAATTTTCAGAGTCGGTAAAATTTGGATGGATCTTTTTTTTTGTGGCAGGGTGATCTGCCATGACCTTTTGTTATAACCCTAAACATAGGTGAAGCATAAATGGAAACTCAATCTAACCCTCATCATTTAATTCTTGGAAAGCTCAATGATTTTTTGACCGGCGCTGTTTTGGCAGACACGCTTGATGAACGATATCGGCAGAAAATTGCAAAACATCTTGTATCAGTCTGCGGGTTTGAAAAAAAAGATATTCAAAGCAATATAACCCTTGAAGTTGCTGCCGGGGAGAAAAAGGCTGCCGTAAAAATTGATTTTCTTGTCCGGCACAAGAAAAAAATCATTGCATTGATCAAGTTCGCGCCAGGCTCTCTGGTTACCAGAAGGCTTTCTACACTGGCCCTGTCCAGAATAATCAAACCGTACCAGGTTCCGATTGTAGTGATCACAAACGGTGAGGATGCCGAGATCCTTGATGGAAATTCAGGAAAGGTCGTTGCAACCGGGCTTGAAAATTTGCCCGATAAAAACACAGTAACAAAAAACATGGCATCTTTTTTGTTTGAACCGGTTGAAACGGTCAGGTTTGATCAGGCTTCAAGGATTGCATACGCCTGTGAAGTGGACGGAGCCTGTCCATGTGATTCAGATGTCTGTATCATTAAGTAATCAATCCGATGTGTAAGGATAACGGTCTTTTTAATCTTTTTTAGTGTTTTTTTGGGGGTTTGTTTAGCATCTTATCCAGGTAAAAGCCTGTGTAGGATTTTTTGTTTTTAGCAATATCCTCGGGTGTTCCCAATGCAACAATTTGCCCGCCTTTCTCGCCGCCTTCGGGCCCAAGATCAATGACGTGATCCGCACATTTTATGACATCAAGGTTGTGTTCTATCACCACCACTGTATTGTTTGCATCCACAAGTTTGTTCAGGACAAACAATAATTTGTTAATATCATCTGAATGCAGTCCTGTGGTGGGCTCATCCAATATATAGATGGTTTTTCCGGTTCCTTTTTTGGTCAGCTCTTTTGCCAGCTTTATTCTCTGAGCCTCACCCCCTGACAAGGTTGTGGCAGCTTGCCCAAGTTTTATATACCCTAAGCCCACTTCCTGGAGTGTGGCAAGTTTGGTACGGATGGATGAAATATTTTCAAAAAACCTTACTGCCTGGTTAATTGTCATATTAAGAACCTGGTCAATATTTTTATCTTTATATTTGATATCAAGGGTTTCCCTGTTGTAGCGTTTCCCTTTGCAGACGTCACACGCCACATAAACATCGGGCAGAAAATGCATTTCAATTTTAATGATACCATCCCCTGAGCAGGCCTCACACCTGCCGCCCTTAACATTAAAGCTGAACCGGCCGGGTTTGTAACCTCTTGCCTTTGCTTCCCTGGTTTTGGAAAACAGATCCCGTATGGGGTTAAAGACCTGGGTATAAGTGCCGGGATTGCTTCTGGGGGTTTTTCCGATGGGAGACTGGTCAATGTGGACAACCTTGTCGATATGTTCAAGACCTTTGATATCTTGAAAACTTCCGGTCATCTTTTTGGACCGGTTGATCCGGTTTGCAAGAATTTGGTAAAGAGTGGACAACACAAGAGTTGATTTTCCCGAACCTGAAACACCTGTAACGCATGTAAAACAGCTCAAAGGAAAAGAAACATCAATATTTTTAAGGTTGTTTGAATTTGCCTGGTAAATGGTTAAGAATTTTCCAGTCCCTTTTCTTCTTTTTTCAGGAATTTGGATGCTTTTTTTTCCGGACAGATACAGGCCGGTGAGTGAGGTTTCACTTTTGATCAACTCTTCCGGCGGACCTGAAAAAACCACTTCACCACCTTTTACCCCGGCTGCGGGTCCGATATCAATTATATGATCGGACGCAAGAATGGTTTCTTCATCGTGTTCCACAACCAAAACGGTATTGCCAAGGTTTCTAAGATTTATTAAGGTGGCCAGCAATCTGGCGTTGTCCCGTTGATGAAGCCCGATACTGGGTTCATCCAGTACATAAAGCACCCCTGTCAGTTTTGATCCGATCTGGGTGGCCAACCGGATTCTCTGACTCTCTCCGCCGGACAGGGTTGCAGCCGAACGGTCAAGGGTAAGGTACTCAAGGCCGACATTCTGTAAAAAGCCCAGCCGTTCCGCCAATTCCCTGGTGATTCGATCTGCAATTATTTGATCCTTGTCTTTAAGCTTCAATGACGAGATAAACTCACCCGAGTGCCGTATTGAAAGAGACGTGATCTCCCAAATGGTTTTATCCCCGACCCTGACGGAACCCGATGCTTTATTGAGTCGAGTCCCATTGCAAAAAGAGCAGGGTTTATAGTTCATAAATTTTTTTATCGATTCTTTTGTGTAAGCTGAGTCTGCCTCATGATATCGTTTTTTTAAATTTGGAATCACGCCTTCAAAGGTTTTTTTATAAACAATTTTTTTTTCCATCCTCTCGACATAAAAAGGTATTTCTTCTTTTTTTGATCCATACAGCAACACCTGTTGAAATTCAGGAGACAGCTCTTTAAACGGCGTATAAATATCGGTTTTATAATGGGTAACCAGGGCATCAAGAAATTCCATGAACTGAACCGAATCCCTGTTTTCCCAGGGGATGATCGCACCTTGTCTTAATGAAAGATTTTTGTCAGGAACAATCAGGTCAGGATCAAACTGTGTGATTGATCCCAGCCCGTCACATTTTGTGCATGCCCCCTGAGGCGAGTTAAATGAGAAAGACGCGGGTGTTAATTCAGGATAACTGATCCCGCATTTAACACAGGAGGCTGTTTCACTAAAAAGGGTTTCTTTGTCATGGGTGAGATCAAGTAAAGTGACCTGTCCCTCGGACATGGAAAGAGCAAGTTCCAAAGAGTCTGCCAGGCGCTTTTCAATGCCGTCCTTAATGACCAGGCGGTCAACAACCACATCAATGACATGCTTTTTGTTTTTTTCAAGTTTGGGAAGATCATCCATTAAATAGATGTCAAAATCAACCCTGACCCTGGCAAAGCCCTCTTTTTTTATCTTTGCAAACAGTTTTTCATGGGAGCCTTTTTGTCCTGTAATCAAGGGGGCCAAGATGATTATTTTTGATTTTTCTTCCATGGCCATGACCCTGTCGGTGATCTGGTCAACGGACATGGAAGAAATGGGTGAACCGCATTTATAACAATAGGGCTTGCCAATTCTTGCAAATAATAATCGAAGATAGTCGTAAATTTCCGTGACCGTGCCAACCGTTGATCTGGGGTTGTGGCTTGCGGTTTTTTGTTCAATGGATATGGCGGGACTAAGCCCTATGATAGAGTCAACATCGGGTTTGTCCATCTGGCCTAAAAATTGTCTGGCATAGGTGGAAAGTGACTCAACATACCGTCTCCGGCCTTCGGCATACAATGTGTCAAAAGCCAGTGTGGATTTGCCTGACCCGGAAAGCCCTGTAATCACCGTAAAACTGTTTCGGGGTATTTCTACATTAATATTTTTAAGGTTGTGTTCCCTTGCACCCTCAATGATGATTTTATCAGTATCCATTTATTACCATTTGTTTTCATTTATCCCCGGTTGTTTTCGGTTATCTCCATTTGTTTCTATTAGTTCTCGTTTTCTATTAGTTCTCGTTTTCTATTAGTTCTCGTTTTCTATTAGTTCTCGTTTTCTATTTTGAGCCTGGAATGCTGCTGTTTTAACGGCTTGAATCAGGCTTGAAGGGTCTGCAATTCCCTTCCAGGCAATATCATAGGCGGTTCCGTGATCTACGGATGTTCGGATAATAGAAAGGCCCAGGGTGGTGTTGACGCCGTCTTTAAAATGAATGAGTTTAAATGGAATCAGACCCTGGTCATGGTACATGCATATAACAGCATCATACCGGCCACTGACGGCCTGGTAAAAAACAGTATCCGGGGGCAGGGGGCCTGTTACTTTTAATCCTTCTTCTTTGGCAAGCCTGACCGCAGGTGAGATGATGTCTTCTTCTTCTCTTCCAAACATGGATTCTTCTCCGGCATGGGGATTGAGTCCTGCAACGGCAATGTTTGGCATTGGAATATTGAACCGGTCTTTTAAAGAGGTATGGGCCAGTCTTATTTTTTTGAGAATCCCTTGTGTGGTAAGACTTGCGGACACCAGGGATAACGGAATATGAATTGTGACCAGTATAACTTTAAGCTTATTGCCGGTCAGCATCATGGCATACTCTTCGGCATTTGTCCGATGCGCCAGCAGTTCCGTGTGGCCATGAAATTGAGAACCGGCAAGTTTCATGGCCGTTTTTGTAATGGGGCAGGTGACAAGACCTGAAATGCGGTCGGCAAGGGCAAGATCAATTGCGCAGGTGATATATTTCTGCATGGCGGTTCCGGTTTCAACTGTTGGGTATGAAAGATCGGATTTATTTGTGTCAATAGTTGAAATATCCATGATATCCAGAGTGCCGGATTGATATTGACCTTGTTCAGGGTCGTCTATGATATTAATATTTTTGCTGATATTTAAAAGGCTTAAGGCCTTTTTTATAATATGGGAGTCACCAAGAATAAGCGGTTTGCACACAGCATAAAGAGTTGAATCGTTTAAGGCTTTTACAAGTATCTCGGGACCTATTCCCACAGGGTCTCCCATGGTTATGCCGATAACGGGCCGGGCGTTTGAATGTTTCATAATAAATAGCCATACCTTTAAAATATTTATTTTTTTATATGAAAGTCCTTAAAAATCCAAACAGCGACTTTCAATCTTTGCTGTGGGCAAACCAAGGTGAAAGACCAAGTCTGCCCGTGGCAGTTATATGAAAGAACTTCCAACCTGTTGTAATCAAATATCTTTCATACTTTGCTGTGGCGGCTCAATCTGCCATGGCCGGTATTTAAGGATAAATTTTGCAAAACAAAGTGCAATATACTATTGGAAAATAAAAGTGTAAATATAAATTGTGTTCAAAACTATGTTCAAAACTATGTTCAAAACTATGTTCAAAACTATGTTCAAAATTGTGAAACCCTTATTAAATTAAGAATTGAAAAAAAAAAGAAATTTTAATTTAATTTGGAGTAAATAATAGAAAAAAAGAGGAAATAAGAGGAAAAATTTTTTTCAAATAATTAAAACTTTGCCTTGACACATGAGGATCTCTTGGAAATATAGCAGGTTGTCGAACCAATTGTAATGTTAGGGGAAAATCTTGTTTCACAAAAAAAATCAAATAAAATAAGATAGTTGAAAAATGATGCCAAACTAAAATCTAATATTTATTTAATGCTGCTGATTCGATTTGACCGATACGCGATATTTCAATAAAAAAACCCTCATACTTTTTCGAACATCAATGTTATTCGTCGTTAATTATTAAATTTACCGTATTAATTCGGTATTTCAACTTGTAATTTGGAAGAAAGGGCTTTTTTTTGAAAAATATAGAATCATGCTGGGCAGAAGTAAAAGGCCGTATTAAAAAAACATTACCTGATCATAGCTATAGAATGTGGATAGACCCGGTTGAACTTCTGGATTTTGATCAGGATCATCTTGAATTGTCCAGCCCTAATGACTATTTTATCAAACGGTTGAAAGATAATTATCTTTTGACATTTAAAGAAGAATTTTCAAAATTAGGGGTGGATGATATACGTATTGATTTTAAGGTGTCTTCCAAAAAAGAAACCGGTTCAGGGAAAAACAATAAAACTTCAGACACTGGTTCAGCCATTCCTCTGGTGGCTAACAGGTCAAAACAATTGGAGCTTCCCGGACTACAGTTAAAATTTAACAATGGGCGGATGTTTAAAAAAGGATTTACATTTGATGATTTTGTCGTAGGGGATAATTCCAATTTTGCCTATTCCGCATCTTTGTCCCTTGCCCAGGGAAACATCAACGGATCAAGCATTCTTTATCTTTTATCAAAAACAGGTCTTGGAAAAAGTCATTTGTCCCAGGCTGTCGGATATCATATTATTAAGAACAGCCAGTCAAAAAGAGTCTATTATGTAACAGCGGAAGATTTTACCAATGAGATGATTTTTTCTTTGAAAAATAAGACTATAGAACAGTTTAAAGAGAAATTCAGAAGAAAATGTGATGTGTTGATTTTAGAAGATGTTCATTTTTTATCAGGCAAGGATGCAACACAAAGTGAACTTGCCGTTACCTTGGATTATCTTCTTGAAGCGGATAAAAAAATTATCTTTTCAGGGTGTGAACTTCCAGATGAGATTCCCAAGCTCAATGATCAGCTAAGATCAAGGTTAACTCTTGGGCTTGTTACGGAAATTGGAAAACCTGATTATTCAACACGAGTCAGAATATTAAAAAAGAAATCAAAAAGTTTCGGGTGTAAAATTCCCAATCATGTGACCGAGTATATTGCCCAGGAATTAAGTGACGATGTCCGGCAGTTGGAAAGCGGTCTGTTTGGTGTGGCGGCAAAAGGTCAGCTGATGGGATATAATATTGATATTGAGCTTGCAAAAAGCGTGTTGGCCAATATTACCAATGTAAAGAAAAGAATTTCGATTGAATCCATTAAAAAGCTGGTTTGCAAAGAATTTTCGCTTTCAGAAGAAGATATCGTATCGCCTTCCAGAAAGAAAAGAATTGTAAAACCACGGCAAATGGCAATTTTTCTTTCCAAAAAATATACAGACCAACCCATAAAAAAAATCGGCACAAGTTTTAACCGGTATCATGCGACTGCCATATATTCCATCAATGCAGTTGAAAAAGAGTTAAAGCAAAAAGGGGTTCTGTTTGAGCAAATGAACTATCTTTCCAAGAAAATCGAAGCAGGAAAACTCTAAATGGGACTTTCCGGTACTCTTTACAGACAGCTTCAAAAGATATCAGGAAAACAAAATTGCACCAGAGAAAAAGAAGACCTGTTGTGTTACGCATATGATTCCACAGGGACATGTTTTCTGCCTGATGCTGTTATCTTTCCAGGGTCTGAGAAAGAAGTTTCCCGGATTTTAAAATTTGCATCAAAAGAAAGATTGATTGTGGTTCCCCGTGGCACGGGTTCCGGGATGACCGGAGGGGCAGTGCCGGTTAAAGGCGGACTGGTGCTGGTAACAACCCGCATGAATAAGATTTTTGATGTTGATGAAAACAATTTTATCGTGAGGGTACAACCAGGTGTGATTGTCGCGGATATCCACAAAATAGCAGAGCAAAAAGGTCTTTTTTATCCTCCTGATCCGTCAAGTTCATCCGTGTGTACAATTGGAGGGAATATCGGCGAATGTGCAGGTGGGCCAAAGGCTGTAAAATACGGAGTGACACGGGATTATGTCCTGGGGTTGAGGGCGGTATTGCCTTCCGGTGAGGTGATTCAAACCGGCGTATCCACTGCAAAAGGGGTGGCCGGATACGATCTGACCCGATTGATTGTAGGATCTGAAGGAACATTGGCCGTGGTCACTGAAATTACCTTAAAGCTGTTGCCCAAGCCGGATGCCGTTAAAACAATGGCTGTGTTTTTTGACAGCATGCAAATGGCTGCGAAAACCGTATCCAATATTATGAGAGAAGCCGTAGTCCCAAGATGTGTTGAATATCTGGATGAAGCCTGTCTGCATCTTGTACAAGAGTCCCTCAGTTTTGAGTTGCCCAGAGGGATTAAAGCTCTGTTGATCATAGAACTGGATGGAGATACGGCAGGTGTTGAAAAAGATGCCAAAAAGATTAAAAAATTATGTTTGTCCTGTGGTGCTATGGAGGTGATGGTCGCAAAAGATCAAACAGAGGCGCAAAAACTCTGGGACGCCAGAAAAGCATTGTCACCGGTGCTGTATAAAATTGCAACCAACAAGATCAATGAAGATATTGTTGTTCCCATTGATAAAATTCCTGAAATGGTTCAGGTGACCCAGGATTTACAAAAAAAGTTCGGTTTAAAAGTGGTCAGTTTCGGTCATGCAGGGGACGGAAATATCCATTGTAATATCATGTATCATAAAGCAGATAAAGATGAGTCAAAAAGAGCCAAAAAAGCAGTAGATGAACTTTTTGAAGCTACCTTGAATCTGGGGGGCACCATTACCGGAGAACATGGGGTCGGTATAACCAAAATGAAATACCTGCCCATGGAAATAGGTACAACACAAATTGAACTGATGAAAGGGATTAAAAAGGTATTTGATCCTCAGAATATATTAAACCCCGGCAAGATTTTTTGCTAAAATTCTTGCACTCAGCAACAAAAATCCATTTCTAACATCCAATACCCAACACTCAAAATCAATGTGGCTTTATGGCATAATGGTTTTGGATTAATATTTTTTCCAAAACATCAATTTTTGGGCTTTTACTATGCAGAACACAGCATTTTATCGATATTGAGCAGTATTTTGAACAAAGTTTATTCTTTTTATTAAATTCTCCAAAACAATCCGGTGTATCGACAGAGTCCTTCATGGGCGTATCATTAATGACGATTTGGTTCATCGATTTTATTTCCATAGTCATTCCATATATAAGTTGTGATATTTTTATTTAGTGTAAAATAATTTATAGGTCAACCCTTATTTATTTTAGATTTAACCATTGATTCTAATTTTTCCACCAACAGTTTTAAGGATTGTTTTTGAGTTGCACAAACAGGAAAACCCTGGTTCAGCAACCATTGATCATCAAAGTCATCAAGATTTATTTTGTCTGTTTTGTTAAAAATATAAAGGGTTGGAATTTGTTCCAAATTTAAATTTTTAAGAATTTTTTCAACTGATTCTTTTTGCTGCCGGTAACGCGGATTGCTTATATCTATTACATGAAGGATAATATCGGCATCCGACAGTTCATCCAAAGTGGCGTGGAATGCTTCCATAAGCTCTTTGGGAAGATCCTGGATAAACCCGACCGTATCGGTGATAATGACTTCCGTGTCCCTGGGAAACCGCAGGCGTCTGCTGGATGGATCAAGTGTGGCAAAAAGGCGGTTGGCTGCCATAATCCTGCTTTGTGTCAACGTGTTCAATAAAGTGGACTTGCCGGCATTTGTATACCCTACAATTGAAATAATGGGCAGTTCTTTTCTTTTACGCCGGGATTTTTGCTGCTGCCGCTGTTTGCGGATTTTAGCGATCTCTTTTTTCAGCTGGTTGACTTTTTCTCTGACCCGCCGCCGGTTGAGTTCAAGTTTTGTTTCACCCGGCCCTCTGCCGCCAATTCCACCTGTCAACCTTGACATGGCAGTATTCTTGCTAATCAGCCTCGGCAGAAGATATTCCATCTGGGCCAGTTCCACCTGAAACTTGCCTTCTCTTGATTTTGCCTGTTTGGCAAAAATATCAAGGATCAGCTGGGTGCGGTCAATGACTTTCATTTCAACAAAATCAGTAATGGACCGAATCTGGGATGCCGACAATTCCCGGTCAAACACCAGCAGGGTGGCATAGTTTTGAATCGCCTTGATAATAAGGCTGGAGAGCTTTCCCTTGCCCACCACGAATTTTGGATCAATTGTTTTTCTTCTTTGAACGGCTGTGCCGATTACATTTATATGGCTTGTTTTGCAAAGCTCTTTGAGTTCTTCAATAGAGGCATAGGCTTCTTTTGTATCCAAAGTGGTTGCGTTGATTAAAAATGCGTTTTCCCGTCCTGTTTCAGGTCTGTATAAAGAATTTTTCCTGGTTAATTCCGATTCAAGCGCTATGATTTGAGCCAGGCAATCATTATTCAGGTCTTTGATGGTGGCGGGTTCAAGAACCTGGTAAGGATCTGAGTCCTCATCCGGGAGAATGTGTCCTGAATACACAGATCCGGGTTTCCCGTCCTGTGTGATGCAAATGGCCGTGATATAGTCCAGGCGCAAGAGTGCAAGGTCTGTTAAATCATCCCGGGTCAGGGGTTCGTCTTTTAAATGGGTGTGGATCAGGCGAAGCCCCTTGAGCTTGCCGGGAATGGCCATATATCCGGATGTTATCGGGATGACGACTCTGTGGGGTTCCCCGACAATGACATAAATAATTTTTCCGTTCCGGTCAATGAGCAGACCTATCTGACGCCTTATATCATGGGACAGATCAACCAGGAATCTTGCCAGTTCAGGATCTGCAAGATACTCGGGCGGTGTACTGTGGTTATAAAGAGTTTCTATTTTTTTGATCTGAGTATTTCTCAGACCTGAAGTGTTACCGTGCAGTTTTTTCTTCATTGAAATTCCTGGTATGAATCCGGCGCAAGTTCTTCAAAACGGGTATATTGACCCATAAAATGCATGAAAGCCGTTCCTGTAGCACCGTTTCTATTTTTGGCAACAATGATTTCCGCAGTGCCTTTTTTAGGATTGTCTGCTTCCTTATTATAGACCTCATCTCTGTAAATGAAAGCCACAATGTCCGCATCCTGTTCAAGGGCGCCTGACTCGCGAAGATCAGACAGCATGGGACGTTTGTCCGCGCGTTGTTCAAGCATACGGTTCAGCTGGGACAAGGCAATGATCGGCACCTCAAGTTCTTTGGCAAGAGCTTTTAAAGATCTTGAGATTTCGGCAATTTCCAGGTCTCTTCGATCTGTTTTAAACGGAGGTCGCATCAACTGGAGGTAATCTATAATAATCAGCCCGATTTCATTGTGTTTTTGATACAGCTTTCTTGCCTTTGCCCGTATTTCCATTGCGGTAATATTGGGCGTGTCATCAATGAAGATGGGCAAATCATTTAAAACGCCTGCCGCATCTGTTGCATTTTGCCAGTCTTCCTGGTTGATAAAACCGGTTCGAAGCCTGTTTGAATCTATGCGGGCCTCGGATGTCAAAAGCCTCATGGAAAGTTGCTCATTGGACATTTCAAGAGAAAAAACGGCAACGGGTTTGCGTTCTTCAACGGCAACATTCCTGGCCATGTTCAAGGCAAAAGCGGTTTTTCCCATGCTGGGCCTTGCCGCCAGAATAATCAGATCGGATTTTTGCAGTCCTGATGTGATATTGTTTAATTTTGTATATCCGGTAGAAAGTCCTGATAATCCGCCGTCTTTTCCCTGCTGCTCTTCAAGTTTGTCAATATTTAAACTTATCAACTCTCCCAGGCTTTGAAATGAACTCTTTGATTTTTTTTCTGCTATATTAAAGATCGAGCTTTCAGCAAAATCAATAATTTCTTCCACATCACCTTTGTCTTTCAGACATCTTTCAATAATATCTGAAGCGGCCGTGATCATTTGTCTTAAAGACGCCTTGCCATGAATGATTTTGGCATAATGGACGGCATTTACAGCAATTGGGGCTGCATCGGAAATGGCTGCAAGATAGGCGGCGCCACCAATACTTTCAAGTTCGTCTTTTTCCTTGAGCCGATTGGCAACTGTAACAAGGTCTGCAGGTTCTTCTCTGAGGGCAAGCTCGATAATTACCTTGAATATTTTTTTATGGGCGCCTTTGTAGAAATCCTCCGGAGATAGAATATCAATAATATCATGAAGACTGTTGTTATTGATAAATATGGCGCTTAATATGGATTCTTCCGCATCAAGGTCATGGGGAGGCGTTCTGCTGAGAAGCGGGTCTGTGGCAATTTTGTTTTTTATGGGCACAATTTATGATTTCAAAATATGCATCCGGGAAAATTTATAAATCTTCCCGGATGCGTTTTGAACCTTATTCTTCTTATTTTTCTTCTTTTTCTTCTTCAATGACATTTACCGTAATTTCAGGCTCAACATCCTTGTAAAGACGGATGGGAACCTTATATTCACCGATCTCTTTTATGGGCTCGGCAAGAAGGATGGCACGGCGTTCCAGCGTGATGTCCTGTTTGTTCAGTGATTCTTTGATATCATGGGTTGTAACAGACCCATAAAGGCGGACATCTTCATGTACTTTGGCTTTAATTGTACATACCACGGTTTTGATTTTATCAGCCATTTCCTCGGCAAGTTTGCGTTCTTTGGCAATTTGAAGCTCAAGCTTTGCTTTTGCCTGTTCCATGACTTTTCTGTTCTGGGGGGTCGCAAGGATGGCCTTGCTCTGGGGCAGCAGATAGTTGCGGCCATAACCGGCCGCTACATCACATTCTGTCCCGGCGATGCCCAGCGTGTCAATGGTTTCTTTTAATATAACTCTCATTTAAACCTCCAAAAAAGTTCAGCTTCTGTTTTCTTTAATTCGGCTGACTTTTAGTTTATTTTTTATCACACAACCGTATCAAGTTTTCTAAAATTGAACCAGGTATCAAATAATCCGAATCCGATTACAAGGAACATAAAAAGAGGTTGAATTGTAATCAAGACGTAAAAAAAAAATCTTAATGCAAAAGGGGCTCTTTTTGTTTGAAAAAAAAATGATACCACTGCAATTCCCTGGAAAAAATATACAAACATTAAAATGATCAAGCAGTTTACCGCAAGCAGTTTTAACACTCCCAAGGGTAAAAATATTGCAACAGATAAACCAATTACACCAAAGACCAGGTAATCGGGTGCTTTCCATTGATTTAAATTTTCAATACTTTGAACTGTGATCCCTTTTTTCAACAATAGTTTTTTTATCAATAAAATGTTCAGCCATACCATTGTCAGGTATGAATTGATAAAGATTCCCGGAAAAGCACTGACAAACAATGAACTTGCTCGTTCAAGCATTTGCCGGTCAACTTTCATGTCCGGGTAGAGCTGAGCAGATTCTGAAAAAAGTTGGGATGACAAGGCATGATACCTGGAAACATAATCTGTAATTAATTGTTCAATTCCCCGGCTTTGAGTTGAAGAATAAACAAGCACGGCAGACACACATGCCCCGAAAACCGCAAGGCATGTGTATAGTATTATTTTTTCAATACTCAAGTGCTTTTCTATGAATTCGCCAAGGAAAAAACCTGTCATCAATAATGAACCAAAGTAGAGTGTATTGAATGCAACATTACTGGTAAATACAATCAGCACAGCCAAACTGGCCATCATGATAATCCCGCCACCGTTTCTTCCTGTCTTGAGTCTGTAAAACAGAACCGGCAAAGGAAGGAACATCCAGGCAAAGATACCGATCAACGGTATGACGTACATGATGGCAATGATCAGCATACATAAGAGGATACCGGTTAGAATATCCCTGATTGCTGAAATTTGTATGAGAGTGCCTGTCACCTGTAGTACTCCTGAAAATCGATTTTAATACATTGGTCTGCCGACAAACGGCAGCAATGCTATCTGGCGAGCCTGCTTGACAGCTACGGTAAGCTGACGCTGGTGTTTGGCACAGGTTCCAGTGATTCTTCTGGGGATTATTTTTCCGCGTTCCGTAATGAATTGCCTGAGTGCTTTCGGAGTTTTGTAGTCTATTTCAAGGTCATTGTCCACACAGAATCTGCATATTTTACGACGTTGATAAAATTTGTTTTTACCACCGCCTCTTTTGTTTTTACGGTCGTACATTATTATTATCCTCCACTCTTAATTATTCCGGCTTAATTATTCCGTTTTTTCTTCGGTTTCTGCAACTTTTTCATCTTCCTTGGAAGCTTCTTCTTGTACAGGTGCTTCTACGGTTTCTTCTGCAGGTGCTTCAGCAGTTTCAGCTTTTGCCGTTTCTGCCTGTTTGGATTGCTCTTCTGCTTCCTGTGCTTCGCGCACCTCTTTTTCAAGTTGTTCTCTTGTCACATCATCAGAAAGAAGGATTGTCATAAATTTTAATACAGCATCGCTTAACCGCATATTTCTCTCAAGCTCTTTTACAAGATCGCCTGTTCCGCCGTAAGTGATGCAAACATAATGGCCACGTAATTTTTTCTTGATTTCATAGGCAAGCTTTTTGTTGCCCCATTCATCAAAATTTAAAAGGATACCATTTTCTTTGGTAATAATATTTCTGATTTTATCAAACAATTCCTTACGAGTTTGATCCTGAAGGTCAGGGTCAGAAATAAAAATAGTTTCATACTTCCTCATTTTTTCTCCTTACGGATATAAAGCCCTGATAATTTATCAGAGCAAGGATTAATACAAAAAAAGGATCTGGTTATCAGATCCGGTATAAAAAACTATTATAAATATCATTAAAGCCTTTTTTGGTCAATATTAATTTTGATTCGGCTTTTGCGACGAAGACTTTAGTGCCTTTTTGGGAAAAACAGCATTCCAACCAAGACGCCTAACAAGGCAAGGATAACAAGGAGGGTTTCTTTACTTGATAAAGATATGCCCATTCTGGAAAAAAATTGTGTTACGGGCATGGTTCCCACCTGGAGGTGAGCAAGAAAAGTTTTTATAAAATTGTTTCCAATCACAAGGGCATATTCTATCATTAAATCAGCTCCTCATTAAAAACAAATTATCAATAAGATAAAATAACAGGAAGAATAGAATAAACAAAGAGACTAACATTGATATCGAGAAAGACTTTTTTTCGTAGGGAGTTTTACCTTTGCATTTGGGGCATTCTAAATCATTAATGGAAACATTATATCCACAATGTCTGCATGGTTTTCTTTTCATAATTGATCTCAATTATATTTTTGGAAGAACTTATGCCTGCCTGCTATGATGATGTATACAAGCAGTATGTTTAAAATTCCGGGAAATGTCAACCTTTGTTTGAAAATCGCATATTCGTACTTGTATAAGCGAACATCATATGTCATATATCAATAATTCAAAGGAATTTTGCAACTGTCAATACTGTAGCGGACTCCACAATTTTATACTGCTTTTTTGGGTTTATATTGCTTTTTGGGTCTATACTGATTTTTGAGGTATTGTGAAACTAAACTTGGTTCATAAAATTTTTATTGTGCTGGTTATCCTCTGTTTTATTGTTTTTTATTCTTGTGTTCAAAAAAAACATCAGGAGGCCATTTATTTTCCTCCGCTTCCTGAGATGACGCCTGGTCTGGCAAATCCTGAAGTCTGTAACCAACAAAATCATGAGCTAAAAGAGATAAGAAGGCTGTTGTCGAAAAGAAAATTCAAAGCAGCATTAAAAATAGCGGGTACAATTGTTGAAAGCCCTTGTTCTGTTGGAAATTATTTAACGTCTGTGGAGTTGATCGGTGACGTTTTTAAAGCGAGAAAAGAGCATATAAATGCATTTTATTTTTATGAAGAAGTCCTGAAGTATGACATAAGTGACTCCAAGACCCAAACCCTGATAAAAAAAATGGTTGAGGCTACTTCTCATATGAGGACTCAAAAGATTGTATCTTTAACACCCCGGACAAACAAACCAAATATTTCCGGACTATTCCTTTTTCAGTCAGGATTAGCAAAAATAGAGGCCGGCAAAGAAGCAGATGCGATTTTCCTTTTGAATGAGTTTGTTGAAAAATTTTCGCAGCACAAAGACAGGGAGCATGCTCAATCGCTGATAAAGCAAATAAAAGAAAAAAATGATTTTAAAAAAACGAAAATAGGCGTTTTGCTGCCTTTAAGCGGATATTATAAAATAATAGGCCATGGTGTATTGGAAGCCCTTAAACTTGCACTTAAAGAGTTTAATGACACTCATAAATCAAAGGAATTTTATTTTTGCGTTGAAGATACTGCCGCTGATTCGTCCAAGGCTGTAAAGGCAGTCAAAAAACTGGAAAAAGAAAAGGTTTCCTGCATTATCGGCCCGATGGTAAATGTTGGTTCTGCTGCGGCTGAATCCAACAAACGTGGCATTCCAATGATTATTATGTCCCAGAAATCCGGTGTGACACAGGCAGGCAAGTATGTTTTAAGAAATTTTATGACGCCGGCCATGCAGATAAGAGCAGGAATCTCTTATTTTGTCGAAGAGTACGGATTTACGAGGTTCTCCATTTTATATCCCAATGAAAAATACGGCATTTCGTTTAAAGACAGTTTCAGTGATATTGTTTCGCATTATAATGCAAAATTGGTTTCAATGGTTTCTTTTGAGCCGTCTCAAACCGATTTTTTTCATCAGATTAATCAATTTATCAAAGGATATCAAAAGATTGATGAAAACGGTGAATATGTTGATATGAACGATGATGAAACAAAAGAAAAAAACAGGATATACAGGGCCAAGATTGATTTTGACGTATTGTTTATTCCTGATACGGCAGCCAAGATCAGCATGATTGCACCCCAACTCAAATATCACGGGATTGACGTAGCGCTAATGGGAACCAATCTCTGGAATTCAAAAAAACTGCTCAAGACAAAAGATTATGTCCAGGCAGCTGTTTTTCCGGATGGGTTTTATTTGGGTTCCGAATCAAAAAGGGTGACAAGCTTTGTTTCATCCTATTTTGAAGTCACGGGCAATTTTCCAGGTTATACCGAATCAATTGCCTATGATACTGCCATGATGTTTATGGACGCCTTGTCTTCTCCAAGGGTCAGGTCAAGACAAGATGTGATAACATATCTTCAGTCAAACATGTTTAAAAAGGGCGTAACCTGCCCGACATCGTTTGATATGACAGGAGAACCTGTCAAATTTCTTGAACTGTTCCAGGTGGTGGGTGACGATATAAAATTAATCAGATCCTGCAATAATTAAACAGGCTACATCTCCACAAAATAGCTTTTCCAGGCAGCAGAAATTGTCTCTTCCGTCAGTTCAGGTTTTTCGTCCCTGTAATGGGCATTGTCTATAATCCAGTCAAGAAGATCCCTGCAATGGCAGGCAGACAGATTGGTCCTGGTTCTTTTATACAGGTTATTAATCAGAAAATTGAAGACAGCTCCATCAAAAGTAATACCATTGGAGTCACAAATTCTTTTAAAAATTTGTTTGTATTCTGAAAGGTTGGGATATCCAATCTTTATTTTATAGCGAATTCGCCTTAAAAAAGCGGCATCAACAAGTTTTTCAGGCTCAAGGTTTGTGGAGAAAATCACCAGCTGATCAAATGGAATTTCTATTTTCATCCCGGTATGCAAGGTTAAAAAATCCGTTCTGCGCTCCAGGGGAACTATCCACCGGTTTAAAAGCGCCTGGGAATCCACCCGCTGGCGTCCAAAATCATCGACAATGAAAATGCCGTTGTTCGCCTTCATCTGCAAGGGTGCCTCATAGAATTTTGAAATGGCGTTAAAATCAAGATCCAGTCCTTTTAATGTCATTTCCCCGCCCGTCATCATTACCGGCCTTTTTACCTTTACCCATCTTTGATCCCGGGATTCTTTTGCGTCATCAGAATCAACCTTGACATGGCTCGCATTGTCATAAACCGTAATAATTTCACCTTCGATCTGGACGGCATAGGGGACATAAACCTCATCAGGCATGACTCTTCCGACGATTTCAGCAACGGTTGTCTTCCCATTGCCCGGAGGTCCGTAAAGAAATATTGATTTGCCCGAACTGATTGCAGGCCCAAACTGCTGAATAAGGGATTCGGAAATGACTATTTCGGAAAACGCATTTCTGATCTTGTCTTCATCAACAAAAATGCTTTTAATGGTTTGGGCCTCCACCTGGTTGCGATAATCACGAAAGGAAACAGGAGCCGGTCCTGTATATCTTGTGATGCCAAGCAATTCCTTTGCCTTTTTGACACCGGCTTCTGTAAGATCAAACGTGTATGAAAGTCTGGACAGCTGTCCTCCTGAACCTTTTACCTGGAGGAAATGATTTTGACGCAATATATCAATGGTTTCACTGATGATAAACATGGGTAGCTTTGTGCTGTTACACATGTCGTGTATGTTGAATACCCTTAAATTCAATGCATGTTTAATAACCAGATCTTCTATGGAAGAGTAGGGCAGATCAATTTTTTCCAGGGTATCCGGTACTTTTGGGACAGATTTGAAAAACTCAAGAACTTCCTCTTCAGTGAGAAATCCAAGGGTGACAATACTGTTTCCCAGCCTTCCACCATTAAGCCTTTGATATTCCAAAGCCTGTTGCAATTGTTCATGAGTCAGTTCTTTTTTTTGGATTAGTCGTTTTCCCATTAAGCTGTGCATACTATTTCTCCTGACGTATTGGTTGTTGAGAATAATTACAAAAAGTAGGGTGTTACCAGTTATTTTTTACCTTGTTAAACAAGTTATCTGTATTAACACCAATTGCAGTAACAGCCAAAACAATTACAGCAGCTATGGCTGATGCCAAAATTGCATATTCTACTGCAGTCGATCCTTCTTCGTTAAATAGAAAACTAATAATTTTTTGCATAATACTCTCCTTTCTTTATTATCATTTGAAACGTATCAAACTATGATTACTTGAATTGTATGCAACTTGTGTACAATTCATGATAAGTTTTAGAATTAAATTTGAATAAAAAAACAATTTGTTCTAAAAAAGCATAAACAAGTATGTATTTGATCTGTTTGTCAGTCACCAGGTTATAAGTTAATTATAAAGCATACCCCCCTGAAATAATCTACTCATCAATCATAATTTAGCTGCGAAAAATTTATCCTGATGACGACTCTTATGAAAATTAGCTGTTATTTTTTATTAAATGTAACTTTTTTTTCCATAATTTATAACCTTTTTGCCATAATTTATAACCTTTTTGCCATCATTTCTCTGATTGTGATGATTTGAAAGTATCTGAGAATTGAATCATGTTTCGTGTTTAACGATATTTTTATATTATAAGATAACAAGGTTTTTGTGGTTTAACTGTCTTGATTCATTGTGATTAATCGTTATTTAATGCATTTGACTTTATCGGAAGTTAAATGAAAAATGAATTTAATTATTGACTGCACCAGTAGATCAATCTATGTATATAGTTATTATCAAGGATCAAGGCTAAATCAATTTCATATTTAAAGCTCATTGGAAAATTATTATTAAAATGGTCTGCAATTTGCATCAGCTCCTTATTAAAAGTCAAGTCTGACTTAGTGTGATTCACATATTAATCATTAAATAAGGAGAAAATCATGCAGAAAATTTTTAGTTTTTTCAAGGATGAAGAGGGTGCAACTGCTGTAGAGTATGGGATTATGGTGGCGCTTATAGCTGCTGTAATTGTTGTGGCGGTTACGGGAATTGGTGATCAATTAGTTAATACGTTTGAGGAAGTGGAGACCGCAGTTACTATTGCTGAACCAGCAGCAGGATGATCCTTAACCTTGTTATTAATTAACGCAACTCAGATCGTCTGATCTATTCGTAAATAGGTCAGACGATCTGAAAATTCTCTTCAAAGTTTTTACAGGTATTTGATTTTGTTAACAGAACCTGAATCGGGGCGATATGGAAACTATGACATTACAATTAAACCACAATGTTATTATTCAGTATTTTCCACTTGTCTGTTTAACCATAATTTTGCTTATCGCTTCATTTACCGATTTTCGCACGCAAAAGATACCCAATATTCTTACACTTACAAGTGTTTTCGTCGCGATAAGTTATCATTTGTACTCCGGCGGCTTTCAAGGATTCCTTTTTAGTCTTTTCGGTGTTTTTATCGGCATTGTTGTTCTTATCATTCCTTATGCCATGGGAGGCATGGGTGCAGGAGATGTAAAGCTGATGGGGGCTGTCGGTTCATTCCTTGGGGCTAAAGGCGTCTTTATTTCATTTTTGTTCACTGCCTTGTTTGGCGGTGTTTATGCTTTAATAATTATTTTAGTATTCAGGAAAATATTTCAGGGTTATTTCAGGCAGTTGTTTCATTCGATATTAAATTTTCTTTTAACAAGAAAATATTCACCTGCTCCTTTAACAGAAAACAAAAAAAAACCAAGGCTTTGTTATGGTATTGCCATTGCCCTGGGAACATTTACATATATGGGGTTACATATTTTTGGATATAAATTTTTACCTTGAATAAAGGAGGAAACTAATGGGAAACATACGGACTTTTGTTCCAATTTTGCTCTCAATATTGATTGCATTGGCCGGCAGTTACTATTTATATCAATGGGTAAAACAAAAAACTTCGCCTGACAAAGTAGTGACGGTAACGGAAAGCAAGGCTATTCCGGTTGTTGTTGCAAAAGCCGGCATCCCATGGGGGGTAAAACTCATCCCGGAAATGTTGACAACAACTCCTTACTTAGAGGAAAGTCTTCCCATAGGTTCCTTTTCCAAACCCGGAGATATCGTTGATAGGATTGTCGTTTCTACGCTCAGGGAAGGCGAGCCTGTCCTGGAACACAGGCTTGCACCAACCAGTATGAAAACAGGCGGTGTGGCTGCCATATTAGAGTCGGGAAAACGTGCTGTTTCCGTTAAAGGTAACAATGTTCTTGGTATTGCCGGATTTATAAATCCGGGAAACCGGGTGGATGTCCTGGTTACCATTGAAGACCCTGACAAGGATATGGATGTCACAAAAATCGTACTTGAAAACATTCTGGTACTGGCATCCGGGAGGCAAATCCAGGAAAACGGTAAAGGGGAAGCGGCACCTGTTGATGTATATACACTCGAGGTCACGCCTGATCAGGGGGAACGATTAACTTTAGCTGCCACTAAAGGCCGTCTTCAATTTGCCCTCAGAGGTGCGACTGATTCAGATATTGTTCTTACCAAAGGCGTAACTGTCCCTGAAATGCTTAAATCTTTACTTATTGTTGACGCTAATCCCGGCAAACCGGCTGTTTCTTCTGTTGGATCTTCAACAAAAAGAAATTATAGGAAAATAAAATATATAGCACCAAAGAAAAGCAACAAAGCAACCATTGAAATTATTAAGGGATTAAGTCTTACCAGGAAGGAAATTACACTTTGATATATTAACTATTGTTTAGGAGACTGTTATAAATGTTACAATCACTTAGATTTGCAAAGATAATAGGTCTTGTTTTTCTCTTTTCTTTTGTTGTTTTTATTAATTCTAATGCTCAAAATGTTCTAATTCCAAAATCAATTGAGCCGAATAAAATTGAAATCATATTGGGGAAATCCCTTGTGATGAAACTGCCGGCTCCGGTAAAGAAAAAAATGAGAATTTCAATTGGATCGGAAGAAATAGCGGATTGTCTTGTTCTTTCTTCCAATGAAATTTATATTAAAGGTAAAACAGCCGGAATTACAAATATGATATTGTGGCAGGAAGGCGATCTGATTGCCATATATGATATTGAAGTAAAATTTGATGTGTCACGATTGAAAGAAAAATTATATCAGGTGTTTCCGGACGAAAAAGATCTTATGGTAACGGCCACGAATAACTCCATAACGCTTTTAGGAAAAATATCCAATGCGGCAAATCTATCCCGGGCCATGGCAATTGCCGGTGCTTATGCGCCGGAGGGAAAAATAAACAACCTGGTTAAAGTAGGCGGTACCCACCAGGTGATGCTGGAGGTGAAAGTCGCGGAGATATCCCGTTCCGTAGGCAGAGATTTGGGGATTAATCTTGGGAATATTTCTGTAAGTGATAATTTGCTTGTACAACCGCTCTTGACTCTCGGGAGAGCTACAGAAGCGACATCCGGACTTGAAGGCTTCTTTCAGTACTCTCAGGGAGATTTAACATGGAATGCGATGATTAAAGCATTAAAAGAAAATTCCTTGATTAAAATTTTAGCGGAACCTAATTTGATTGCTTTAAGCGGCCAGACTGCAAGTTTCCTGGCCGGGGGCGAATATCCCATCCCTGTCCCGGATGAGAATGGAATTACAATTGATTATAAGGATTTTGGTGTGGGCCTTTCATTTACTCCCAATGTGCTTAGTCAGGAAAAAATCAACATTAAAGTTCAGTCCAGTGTTTCAGAACTTGATTTCACAACTGCCGTTCAATTCTCAGGGTATATTGTTCCGGGAGTCAGTATTAGAAGAGCAGCAACAACAGTTGAACTTGCTGATGGACAAAGCTTTGTCATTGCCGGGCTTTTGTCTGAATCCATTCGTGAGGATGTGAAAAAATTTCCTTTTTTGGGTGATATACCATTGCTGGGAACGCTTTTTAGAAGTTCGTCATTCTTGAAAAATGAAACAGAATTGGTGATTCTCGTTACGCCACGGTTTGTTAACCCCATTAATAAAGAAGCACAACCTGTTCCCACTGATTATTATGGGGAACCCGATGATCCCGAGTTTTACTTTAATGTTGATAAATCTGCTCAAAAAATATCAGAAAACACCAATGTTAAAGTAAATATGGATGGACAGTTTGGTCATTCATTTGAGGAATAACAAGGTGCTAAACAGATGCCATGGAGGAAAATATCGTGCAAAAAATAATCATCATTATTGCAATAACAATTATATTTTCGGTTTTGTCCGGCTGCGGCCATATGAGTCAAAGAGAATTAATGGTTGAAAAAAATTGGGGAAGATCTCATGAAACCGCCCGGTTCAGCCAGATTATAAATCCTGATGCAGGTGAGGGCATGGTGGAAGATCAAAGCATGGATGGAGTGGCCGGTAAGTATAACTACGATCAATATCAAGGCGATTTTAAAAAACAAAAAGCACCTTCTCAGATTTTTAATATAAATTTAGGTAATGATTTGAGTGGTGATTAGAACGCAGTACAAAATTGGAAAGGGGATAAGCATGCTTAAAAATCAGCGAGGCGGTGCAGCAGTGGAGTTTGCAATTGTTTTGCCTTTACTGGCTTTAATTTTGTTTGGCACTATTGATTTTGCATTGCTTTTTTATGACAAACAGATTCTTACCAATGCAAGCAGGGAAGTTGCAAGATCCAGGATTGTTAAAATTGATCCGGATAATCTCATTGATTACGAAAAAATTGCTGTTGAATATTGTAAAAATCTTATCAATCTTGGAAACACGGCAAAGAATGCATTGGACCCGTCTAAAATAGAAATTGATGATTCGGTCGCCGACTACATATCCGTGAGCATCAGCTATGATTATGAACATTTTTTCACTTCATTTCTGGGAATAGAAAGTACAACCATAACCGGCAAAACTATTATGAGACAGGAAACGTTTTGAGTTATTTTATGAAAAATTTAAATAAATTAAATAAAAAAGATGAAGGGGCAGCCCTGATAGAATTTGCCATTGTTCTTCCGTTGCTTCTGATTTTGATTTTCGGCACCATTGAATTTGGCTTATATTTGTTTAATACTCAGGTTCTTACCAATGCTGCCAGGGAAGGAGCCAGAAGAGGTGTGATCATGAGGTCTCAGCCAAGGTCTGTGAGCGAGGAAGATGCGGCTGTTGTTGCCAGGGTAATGCAATTTGTCGATAATAATCTTGTTACTTTTGGAAACTTTTCCTTTGGAGAAGACGATATCATTGTTTATTCTGTTGTGGATGAATCAACAGGAGACCCTATGCCTCGAGTTGAAGGGGATCTTGGATTTGGTAAGGATTTAATCGTCACGGCAAATTTTACCTACGATTTTTTATTTATTTCAACGCTTGGTATAGGACCCATTGATATAAAACCTGTTTCAAGAATGAAAATGGAGTGATAAAATGAAAAAAAAATCGGTCATAATATTAAAAAACCAAAAAGGCGCGTCTGCTGTTATCGTGGCCATTGTTTTGGCGGTACTGCTTGGGTTTACCGCTTTGGCTATTGATGTCGGATATATGTATGCCACGAGAAACGAACTTCAAAATATTGCAGATGCAGCCGCACTGGCAGCCACTGGGAAATTAGGAAACATTTATTCGGGAATGGATTTTATACTTCAGCAAACCTATAATGCTTCTGCTGACCAGGATGATATCAATTTGGCGGCAACCAGTGTCGCATTGTTGAACAAAGGGGCCGGAAAATCCATTACAATTGATCCCAATGATATTATTATCAGTAAATGGAACTGGGAGAGCGGTCCGGATCAGGTTTTGTCTGAAAATTTAAATCAACCTGATGCCGTCAGGGTTACCGCAAGAAGGGAGGGCGGTGTCAACAATGCTGTCAGCACCTTTTTTGCAAGGATTTTCTCTTTGTTCGGCGGTAGCCACGAAACATTTGAAGTTTCTGCCGTAGCGACTGCCGCCCTTTCAGGGCCGTCTTTTGTGGAAGAAGGCGAATTAATACTTCCTTTCGGACTTGCAAGTTCATGGTTTGAAGATTCAAATGGTGATGGCATACCGGACTGTTCAGATACCGTAACCTTTAAATCAAACGATGATTGTGCAGGATGGCACGATTTTATATATGAACCCCCGTATAAAAAACCAAAATTCGATGGAGATCCGGAGGCAACCTCCGATCTTGGTCAAAAATGTTTAAATTTCATCATAAATTCCGATGGCGGAGAAGAATGGCTTCTTACTCATTTTGGAGGCTATTACGGTGAATCAATCACATATGATGAAATCTGGTCTGAAGTTTCACCAAGTTCTCAATCCGGTGAAACCGAATTTTATTTTACGGAGGGTGTTAACAGCTTGATTACAAATCCCGGCTCTACGAATTGGATAGCTTGGGTTGAAGATAAGGAAATAGTTGATGTTGATAATGAGGATTGGCCGGGAGGATATAGCGCTCCTACCAAGAAACCAGCCCCCCTTGCAGCTCTTTTTGATTTTTTTCGCTTCAGGGACGGAGATGGAAACGATTCAATCTGGACTGCGAGCGTTCCGGTTTATTACAGCCCGGATCCTTGTGATCCGGTAAATGGTTATAACACTATCATTGGTTATGCAATTTTGGAAGTTTGGGGAATTAATCCGCCTCCTGACAGTACCATGGACGTAAAAATTACTTGTGAGTTGTTTTATATTGACGGACGCGGTGGTGGTGGAAACTTTGGTAATGTTAAGGGTACTATTCCCAATTTGGTTCAATAAATCATATCATATAAGTTGAGTCTGCCTATGAAATTGATACATGTAAAATTAGATGTCAAAAATCAAGAACTCAATACTGAATTTAAAACGGCGATTAATGAAACCGGAGTATTTAAAGTCATCTCTCAGGAAGAAAAGCAAGAACCGGATTTGCTGATATGCGAATTGGGCGAAAATCATGAAGAAGACCTGAATAATCTTCAGTTGTTTTTGGACAAGGCTGATACAACGGAAATATTCCTGGTATCCAAACGGTCAGATCCTGAAATTTTAATCCAGGCATTGAGAATCGGTATTAAGGAGTTTTTCCCGGTTCCTTTGAAACCTGAACTTATTAAGGAAGCGTTAGTCCGGTTTAAAAAAAGACATGAAAAGCTGCAGCATACAACATCCGGCTCTTTAGGGAAAATTTACAGTATTCTCGGCAGTAAAGGAGGGGTTGGAACCACAACTGTTGCAGTCAACCTTGCGGTAAGTATAGCAGTCAATCAAGAAAATTCCTCTGTGGCACTGCTTGATATGAATATAATATTTGGAGACGTGCCCATATTACTGGACATTTCCCCCAAACATAACTGGGGTGACATCACCAAAAATATAGAACGTCTGGATGAGTTTTTTTTAGCAAATATTTTAACCGAACACGCCACAGGCGTACATGTTTTACCGTCACCCAGGTATTTAAACAACCATCCGTCACCCACACCTACCATTATGGAAACACTTCTGGATCTGATGAAAAACAAATATGATTATATCATTATTGATCTTGGTCAGTCTATGAATGAAACTGCTTTGAGAATTGTTCAAATGTCTGATCTTGTCCATGTTATTGCCATTCAAAGCCTTCCTTGTCTGTCTAATACAAACAGGCTTGTTAATTCAATTGTTGAGTATGGTTATATTGATAAAGAAAATGTAAAAATCGTATTAAACAGATATCTTAAAAAAGGCATGGTTTCCCTGAGCAGTGCCGAGGAAGGAGTAGGAAAAAAGTTGTCCTGGGTTATTCCAAACGATTATTCTACAACCATGTCGGCAATCAATTCGGGCAAACCTCTTTACCAGGTTGCACAAAAGTCGAGGATTGTTAAAAGTTTTAATGATTATGTTGAAAAACTTCTGGGGGTTGAAAATATAAAGAGAAAAAAAAGGTGGTTTTTTTAAGACAGTTTCCGGTAAAAACAATAAAAATACAAGGAGTATTCAATGACTATAGCTCCGAAGTCCGGCTTAAACAAATATATCCCTGATGAATATTTTGAATTCAAGGCCATGATTCATGAACGTCTTCTTGATATTATTGATCTGTCCATCATTGATACCATGGACAAGGAAACACTGGTCAAACAAATCAAGCATGTTACGGAAAAAATTTTACGAGAAGAATCCGATGAGATGCCGTTAAATTTTTCCGAACGAGAGAAAATTTTAACGGAATTGATTGATGAAGTCCTGGGGCTTGGACCTTTGGAACCGTTTTTAAAAGATCCGACCATCTCAGATATTATGGTTAATTCTTACAAAAAGATTTATGTGGAAAGGTTTGGAAAAATTGAGTCAACCAATGCAAGATTCAGAAACGATGAACATTTGATGAAAATCATTGATAAAATAGTTTCTTCAATCGGAAGACGGATTGATGAATCCAATCCCATGGTGGATGCAAGGCTTGCCGACGGTTCCAGGGTTAATGTTATCATACCTCCCCTTGCCCTTGACGGCCCCATGGTATCCATTAGAAGATTTTCAGTTGTGCCGCTGGAACTTGATGATCTCATTAAAAATCAAACTCTTGTACCTGAATTCAGGAGTATTTTAGAGGGATTGGTACAATCAAGATTAAATATTCTTATTTCAGGGGGAACCGGCAGCGGAAAAACAACGCTGCTTAACGTTCTTTCCCGGTTTATTCCTGAAACTGAGAGGATTGTAACCATTGAAGATGCGGCTGAACTTCAGCTCAAACAGGAGCATCTTGTAAGAATGGAAACAAGGCCGGCAAATATAGAGGGCAAAGGAGAGATAATTCAGCGGGATCTGCTTAAAAACAGCCTTAGAATGAGACCGGACAGGATTATTGTAGGAGAGGTAAGAGGGTCTGAATCATTTGATATGCTGCAGGCCATGAATACGGGGCATGACGGGTCTTTGACCACGATTCATGCCAACAGTGCAAGGGATGCGTTAATGAGACTTGAGACAATGGTGGCTATGGCAAATTTTGATATACCCAGTGAATTCATAAGGCGGTTTATAAGTTCTGCAATACACATCGTAATTCAGGTATCCAGGCTGTCTGACGGTAAAAGAAAGGTTGTAAGTCTGCAGGAAATTACCGGAATGGAAGGCAACATGATTACCATGCAGGAAATATTTTCATTTAAACAGACAAAGGTTGATGAAAAAGGAGATGTTAAGGGGTTTTTCCGGTTTAACGGGATCAGGCCGAAATTTCTTGATAAATTCAGGATAGCGGGAATAAATGTCAAAAGTAATATATTTGATCCTTCTTTTCAAATTGAAGTTTAATTAGAAAGGAGCATGCCATGGATTTCATGATCTTAAGTGTTATTATCTTTATCGTGTCTTTACTTATTATTGAATTGTGCCTTTATGCTTATCGCCACTCATTGAGCAATCGTAATGCAAAAATAAAAAAACGGCTGAGAAAGTATACCTTTGTGGAAGATGATTTTGGGGGGATATTAAAGAAAAGGGATCTTAGCGATATCCCTTTTTTAAACAATATTTTATTGTCACTTCCTTTTGTGAAATCCTGGGACAATCTTGTCATGCAGGCTAATGCAAAATATCCCGTAGGGTTTTATATTTTGATGTCTTTTTTGCTGGGTGCTTTAGGTGCTTTAGGCCTTCTTTATTTTCTTAATAATATATTGCTTGCCGTGGGGGGGGGGCTGTTGTTAATGTACTCACCCTGCCTGTATCTTAAATATTTAAAAGATAAAAGAATTCAAAAATTTAAACAACAATTGCACGAAGCTCTTGATTTGATAGCAAGGGCTTTGCGTGCAGGTCATTCTTTTACCAGCAGTATGAAGCTTGCTGCGGATGAATTTGGAGACCCGTTGGGAATTGAATTTGAAGAAACCCTGGATGAAATTAATTTTGGTGTCAGTGTGCCTGTAGCACTCAGGAATCTTTCCCGGCGCGTTGACTGCAAGGAGATAAATTATTTTGTGGTGGCGGTTATTATTCAAAGAGATACAGGGGGTAATCTGGCTGAATTGATAGAGAGCCTTGCCCATATTGTCCGTGAAACTTTCAAGTTTGAAGGAAAAGTAAGAATTTTGAGTGCTGAAGGCAGGTTGTCCGGAGTGGTACTGTGCCTGATTCCATTTCTCATCGGTTTGTGGCTGCAGATATCTTCACCAGGTTTTATGAAACCTCTTTTTATCGAACCTATTGGCAGGATATTGTTGGGAGTTGCCGGAGTCATGATGATTATCGGGATGTTTGTAATTAAAAAAATCGTTAAAATTGAAGTTTAGCAGATTAAAGTTTAACAGGGGGTTAAATAATGCTTTCATTAGATCAGAATTTTTCCATGATGATTTTTCCTCTTTTTTTTGTCGCCTTTTTCCTTTTATGCATGGGGATAATACAATATTCAAATGTTCGAAAAAAAAACAAGGAAATGATCAATAAGATTAAAAGAGGCGGGTTTGATGATGGTGCTGCGAATCATGAAAAAAATTCCTCTGCTTCGTCTAAAAAGTCAATCAATCCTTTTGCTGCATTTTTCAGTCTTTTTTCCAAAAAAAGCAGCAAAAAAGATCTTTCAGATCCGGGTGAAATGAAAATCAAGTTTTTAAGGGCGGGTCTTCAATGGGAAAATGCTGAATCAGCATTCTGGGGTGCAAAATTATGTTTTCCTTTGTTATTTGTAGGATGCTTTATTCTTTCAAGAGTTTTTATTTTTAAGGTGATGGCCGACCCCATGACAGTCAGCATTACCGTACTACTAGGTTTGTTTGGATTTTATCTGCCTGAAATATGGCTGAAACAAAAAACAGATAAAAGAAAGGAGATTCTCTTTAAAGGGTTGCCGGATGCTTTAGATCTCCTGCTGGTATGTGTAGAAGCCGGTATGGGGCTTGACAGTGCAATGAACCGGGTGGGGCAGGAATTAAGATTAACGTATCCTGATCTCAGCCGGGAATTTTCTCTTATGAACCTTGAAATGAGAGCAGGGAAAATGAGGCAGGACGCACTCAGGAATCTTGCCCGTCGAACCGGCATTGACGAGATGGCAAGTCTTGTTACCTTATTGATTCAAACAGATAAATTCGGTACAAGTGTGGGTTCAGCCCTTAAAGTGTTTTCCGATTCATTCAGAACAAAAAGATTTCAAAAAGCAGAAGAAATTGCCGCAAAGTTGCCTGTAAACATATTATTTCCTTTGATTCTATTTATTTTTCCGTCTTTGTTTGTCGTAATATTGGGACCTGCTGCAATTACAATTTATAATAATATTATCTTAAAATAATGATTAGCTTTTTTATATGAAAGAACTTCTGACTTGTTGGAATCAGATTTTTTTCATTTTTTGTTGTGGCAGGTCAATTTGCCATGGCCGTTATTAAAAACCAGGAGGCTTATGATTTTAAAAATGATAAAACGATCTGCAATTATTATCGTTCCCTTAATTTGTTTTTTTTTGACCGGCTGTGGCTCAAAAACGGTTATGGTTGAACCCCGTGTAACCTATGGCAATCCTTCTCAGGATCACATAAGGGATATCCCACAGGTTCGCTACAAAGCTCTTTCAGAGTCCATTGAAAACAAACAACTGCCTGAAATTAATGCGGATGAATATGAAAAATTAGGGGATGCCCTGCTTTCAAAGGGCAAGTATTTTATGGCGTATATGCAGTATGAAAATTCTTTGAAAAAAAACAAGGATAATATAAGGGTTGAATATAAAAAAGGAGTATCTCTTCTTGGCGGAGGCAGAAATGAGGAATCTCAAAAAATATTTAAATTGATTTTGCAGAAACAACCTGACTTTGCGCTTGCCCACGAAGGCATGGGACGGGTTAATTTTAAAAACAAATTATATCATATTGCGAAATTGAATTTTGAGAAAGCCGTTGATTTGAATCCTCTTTTATGGCGTTCATATGCATATTTGGGCAATTTATATGATTTAAAAAAAGAATATGACCTGGCTGTACAAGAATATAAGACCGCTTTGACCATTAAGCCTGATGCCGGGTATATCCATAATAATATGGGTGTTTCTCTTTATATGTACGGCAGGTATAAAAATGCTGTGGATTCATTTTATCAGGCCTTGAGATCAAATTATAACAGTAAAAAGGTTTACAATAATCTGGGACGGGCATTTGTGGCATTGGAACTTTATGATAACGCCCTTGAAGCATTTGAAAAAGGGGGAACCAAAGCTTCGGCCTACAATAATATAGGGGTGGGGTATTTAAAAAACGGTAATACAACCAAAGCAGCAGAATGTTTTGAAAAAGCAATTGAACTGAGTCCCAGATTTTATGTGTTAGCCAATGAGAATCTTAAAAAATGCAGGTTAAAACAGCAATAATCAATTTAAAATGATGATGATAAATTTAAATATGGGAGAACAAAAAATGGTAATTCGAAATCAAATGTCAAAATTATTCATGGGATGTTTGTTGTTTTTTTGCTGTTTTTTTATTCTTTCAGGCTGTGCTGCCATGAAGAACTGGTTCTCATTTGTCACTGATTCAAACATGTTTAAAACCGTTGATAAGTTAGATGAAAAAGATTTTAAACAATTTATATCCACTGTGAAACCTGTTACAGATTATGCGGAAAATCAGTACAAACTGGCAAGGCATTTCCAAAAACAAAATCAGCATGAAATTGCTGTTGAAGAGTTTATAAAAGTATTAAAAACAGATCCTGAATTTTATAATGCTTATAATGCCCTCGGGGTTTCCTATGATTTTTTAAAACAACATGATTCGGCAATTGAGGCGTATCATAACGCCCTGAAAATAAATCCAGAACTGGATTATGTGTATAACAACATCGGTTATTCAAATTTACTGAAACAAAATTTTAAGGCAGCATTAAAAGCCTTTGAAAAGGCCATTGCAATCAATTCGGAAAATAAGATTTATCAAAATAATCTGGCTCTGGCCCAGGCAAAATTAGGACAAGATTATTCTTTTACAGCGGATTCTTACACACCTGAAAAGCAGGATATATTAACTTCTACTCTCGATACAAAGCAAGTTACCCGGAAAAAAACAACCGAAATAACGGATAGGTTGGGTGACAGACAATTGGAAACCTCACCTGTTGAAACGCCTGTTGAAATAAAAATTGAAACCAATTATTACGCAGTACAGCTTGGTGTCTATTATGATGTTAATGCCGCCATCAAGGTTTTGAAAAAAGCCATAAAAAAAGGATATGATAGGCCGTATATAACAAAAATAGAAAAAAACAAACCCTATTATCGGGTGCGGTTTGGAAAATATCAAACCAGGGCGGAAGCTGAGGTGGTGGCATCTCAAAATTTAGATAAAGTTGGCAAACCTTCATTAACCGTTATTGAAACTTATCCCATAGATGTCTTTTATGCAGAAAATGAACATTTGAATCGTGACAGTTTAAATCATGGTCGTTTGAATATTGAAGTGTTAAACGGCAACGGAATTTATCGTATGGCTAAAAGAGTAAGTATTTATTTTGAACAAAAAGGATTTAATGTTGGTGTTCCTTTAAATGCAAACCATTTTAATCATCCGTCTACAAGAATTTATTATGCCCCTGGCTATTACAAGGATGCTCAAAAATTGGCTCAAGATATTCCCGGTTTTAAAATTGCTGGAGAATTTGTTGAATCGGCAAACTTGAAAGCAAATATCCGGTTATTGCTTGGAAAAGACATCTCTTTGTTTAATGCCGAATTAAAGAAGCGTTTAAACATATAGATAGCATAGCATTTTTCATTGCCTGTCAACTTCCGAACTTTAGGTCCGACCTCATCCAACGCTTGGATGTCCCTCAAGAAAAGAAAAATCCAAACACAGAATTCTCTTGATTTTCTTGCTATTTGCCGTTGATTATGGCATCTATTAAAACTCAAAATTAAAGAAATTGTATTTCACTGTAGAAGAAGCTTTCACAAGGAGTAAGGTAATGGAGGAGCGGTATAATCCGGAATTGGTAGAACCAAAATGGCAGGCATACTGGAAGGAAAATCAACTTTTTAAAGTTACTGAAGACCCTTCAAAAGAAAAATATTATCTATTGGAAATGTTTCCTTATCCTTCCGGTAAAATCCATATCGGTCATGTGCGTAACTATACCATTGGTGATGTGGTTGTCAGGTACAAACGGATGAAAGGCTTTAATGTTCTCCATCCCATGGGGTGGGATGCATTTGGCATGCCCGCTGAAAATGCAGCCATTGATAATAACACACACCCTGCAGCCTGGACATATAGCAATATCAGTGCCATGCGTGCGCAACTCAAGAAGATGGGGTTCTCATATGACTGGGACCGTGAAATAGCAACCTGTCGTCCGGAATATTATAAATGGGAGCAATGGCTTTTTCTTAAAATGCTGGAAAAAGGTATGGCCTATCGGAAAGAATCTTATGTAAACTGGTGTGAAAAATGCCAGACAGTTCTTGCCAATGAGCAGGTTGAACAGGATAAATGCTGGAGATGCTCCCGGCCGGTTCAGCAAAAAAAGTTGTGGCAATGGTTTTTCAAAATTACGGATTATGCTCAGGATTTGCTTGTCCATTGTGATCAGTTGCCGGGATGGCCCGATAAAGTAACTGTGATGCAGAAAAACTGGATCGGCAGGAGCGTCGGGTCTGAATTGAAATTTAAAATCCATGGCAGGGATGAAGATCTTGTGGTGTTTACCACAAGGCCGGATACGGTTTTTGGTGCGACTTTCATGTGTCTTGCTCCGGAACATCCGCTGGTTGAAAGCCTTTCTAAAGGGACAAAAACGCAAGATGAAGTGGCGGCTTTTGTTAAAAAAGTATCAAGCCAGGAACGATCTGCCGAAGGCATAGAAAAATATGAAAAAGAGGGTGTTTTCACGGGTGCGTATTGCATTAATCCCGCAACTCTTGAGAAAATTCCCATTTATACAGCCAATTTTGTTTTAATGGAATATGGAACCGGTGCCATCATGTCTGTTCCTGCAGGGGACCAGAGGGATTTTGATTTTGCCAGGAAGTATGGGCTTGAAATCAGGGTTGTGGTTCAGCCGGAAGGTGAAGAACTTGACGGCAATACAATGCCGGAAGCCTTTACAGGTTCAGGTGTTATGGTGAATTCCGGAGAATTTAACGGGCTGGACAGTACAAAAGCCATGGATGTGATGACCGACTGGCTGGAAGAAAAGGGCAGGGGAAAGAAAACTGTTTCCTATAGATTAAGAGACTGGGGGATTTCACGACAGCGATTCTGGGGGGCACCGATTCCGGTGATTCATTGCCCGGATTGCGGTGTTGTTCCGGTTCCTGAGGCGGATCTTCCAATACGGCTGCCTGAAGACGCCAACCTTCTCGAAAAAGGTGGGTCTCCCTTGCCGACCCTTGATTTTTTTGCCAAGGCCACCTGTCCTGCGTGCGGCAGGCAGGACGCGAAAAGAGATACCGATACCATGGATACTTTTGTTGAGTCTTCCTGGTATTATTTAAGGTATTGTTCCCCTCGATATGAGAAGGGCATGTTTGATCCTGAAGCTGTGAAATACTGGGCTCCCGTGGACCAGTACATTGGTGGTGTAGAACACGCAGTGCTTCATTTGCTGTATTCCCGGTATTTTATGAGGGTGTTGCATACCCTTGGCATGATTGATTTTAAAGAACCGTTTACCCGGCTTCTCACCCAGGGTATGGTGTGCAAGGAGACCATGACCTGTCCGGATCATGGATTTCTTTTTCCGGAAGAAGCTGTGAAAAACGATGACGGGAAACTTGTGTGTACACGATGCAACAGTGATGTTGAAGTGGGGCGTGTTATTAAAATGTCCAAATCCAAGAAAAATGTTGTGGACCCCAACGAGCTGCTTGAAAAATACGGGGCTGATGTGACTCGGTTGTTCTCTTTGTTTGCCGCTCCTCCTGAAAGAGACCTTGAGTGGAATGAGGATGGTGTTGAGGGCAGCAACAGGTTTGTAAACAGGGTGTGGCGGTTTGTTCTGGAATGGGTGGAAAAGATTGATGGCATTGAACCCTTTAAAGGTTCAGCTTGTGATCTTGCATCAAAACAGGCAAAAGATCTCTATATCAAGGCAAATCAGACCATTAAAAAAGTGACGGAAGATATTGATAAGAGCTTTCATTTTAATACAGCCATTTCTGCTGTCATGGAGCTTGTAAATGACCTGTATGCTGTTGATTCTGATTGTGTAGACGATGAAGTGAAAAAAGTGATTCTGTTCAGTATTGAAAACATCCTTTTGCTGTTGTCTCCCATTATTCCGCATTTTTGTGAAGAACTTTATGAAAAGCTGGGCAAGACCGGGTCGATTCTTGAGCAGCCCTGGCCTGAATACAGAAAAGACTCTCTTGAAACAGATGAAGTTCTTGTTATTGTGCAGGTAAACGGGAAGCTTCGATCCAAGTTTAAAATTGGTTCGGACACTGAAGATGCTGTAGTCAAAGAAACAGCATTGGCTGATGAAAAGATCAAAAAATATATGGGTGATAAACAACCCAAAAAGATTATTGTGATCAAGAAAAAACAAACACTTGTTAATATTGTTATTTGATATGAAAAAATTTAATTGGATCTTATGTGGTTTTTTGTTTGCAGTTTTTGCATCCTGTGGTTACCAGTTTGAAGGCGGCGGATATATTAACAAAGATGTGGCTCGAGTTGCTGTAAATATTCTGGATAATAATAGTTTGCAAACAGAAGCAGGTGTTGTATTTACCAATGCCTTGATCAGGGAGATCATTGAAAAAACCGATACGGCTGTTGTTGATGAATCCCATGCAACAGCTGTTATCAAAGGAACCATTAATGCGATCACCTTTTCTACCTTATCCCGTTCAACTACGGAATCCGTTATAGAAAGGAGGGTTTGTGCTGTCCTTGATTTGAGGCTGGTGAACAAGGATGGCGAAACGATATGGTCTGTCAAGGATTTTGCGACTGATGAGGAATATACCGTATCTGAAGATAATATCGAAGATGAAAACAATATAAGGGATGCTGTGGAGAAAATAGCCACAAGAAGTGCTGAAAAAGTAATCAGCAGAATGCTGAATAATTTTTAGCTTGAACGTCAGCTTGAAAATAATAAAGACAGGATCTGCAGTATTAAATTAATAGGCAAATCCTGTCTTGTTATAACTTAAGTCGTTATCAACAAAAGTAAAAAATATAAATACTATGTGTTCATAAACTTGAATAGTCTTGAGATTTTTCTGGAAGCAGTCTTTTTATGGAGAACACCCTTTTTAGCGGCTTTGTGGATCGCAGATTGAGTTTTTCTCAGGATTTCATCCCTGTTGTCATCCCCGGCTTCTTTTGCAGCGCGAACCTTTTTTTCCATATTCTTGAGTGTGGTTTTTACAGATCTGTTTCTAAGCCGTCTTACCTGACTCTGTTTAGCCCTTTTTTTTGCAGATTTATGGTTAGCCAACTTGGTATAGCTCCTTATTTAAGTGTATTTAATTTAAAAATTTTCCATATTTCAAATTAAGAATATTATAGAGTTTGTTGGTTTTTGTCAAGGAAAACTTGTGAGAAAAATACTAAAAAAGACAGCAATGATAAGCAGTTTAACATTTAGCAGTCGTATGCTCGGGGTTATTAGGGATGCCCTCATTGCCATGTGTTTTGGGACATCTTTTCAAAGTGATGCTTTTTTTATTGCCTTCCGGCCCTTTGATCTTTTACGCAAACTGCTTTCCGAAGGGATTTTGAGTGTTTCCTTTGTACCGGTCTTCTCTAAAGCTCTTGAAAATGAAGGCCTTTCAAAGGCAGTTATAATGGTTTTTTCTTTTTTTTGTTTTATTTCCCTGGCCGGTATTTTTATTGTACTGACCGGGATATTTTGTGCCCCTTTGATCATTAAGGTGATTGCACCCGGATTTATTGGTGATTCATACACGTCCGGACTGACAATGATATTGTTTAAAATTATGCTGCCCTATTTCTGGCTGGTTCTCGTTGCTGCCCTTTGCATGGGCGTGTTAAATTCTTTGGGGCATTTTGGTGCGCCGGCCGTTGCTCCTGTTGTTTTTAATCTTGTTTTAATCGTGTTTGCCATTTTTTTTTCCAATTATTTAAAAATTCCCGTAATAGGCCTGGCTGCCGGTGTTACCATTGGTGGCGCTGTTCAGCTTGCCATACAGATTCCGTTTATGATCCGTCTTGGGATGTTTAAAATTCCTTTATTTCAATTTCCCCGTCTGTTATCGGTTTGTTTTTTTCACATAGGACTATTAAAAGTCATGAAAATAATGGTTCCCTGTATGGTTGGTGCAGCCTCGTATCAGATCAATATCATGGTGGCTTCATTTTTTGCTTCAAAACTTGAAGAAGGCAGTGTGTCTTTTATCTATTATGCAGACCGGCTGGTACAGTTTCCATTGGCACTTTTTGCCGTCTCGTTTTCTATGGTTTTTCTGCCGGAATTATCAAAAAAAGCTGTTTTGGGGCATTTGGATGAAATAGCAGACCTGTTTTCAAACGGGGTCAAACTTGTGCTGTTTATCACCATCCCTGCAATGGCAGGATTGATGGCCCTGGATGAAAAAATTGTTGCATTATTGTTTGGGCACGGGGCGTTCAAAGGCATTGCCATTCAACAGACAGCGGACTGCCTGTTTTTTCTGGTTTCAGGCTTGTGGGCATTTACAGGTATAAGGTTGTTTGTCACATTGCATTATGCACTGTCCAGTATCCGTATCCCTTTTTATTCGGGAATCCTTGGCATAGTGTTGAATCTGATCTTTTGTTGCCTGTTTGTCGATAGCCTTGGGCTTAAAGGGCTTGCATTATCCGTTTCAATATCCGGCATGGCAGGGTTTGTATTTTTGTTGATCAATATGCCGGGAGCCTTGAATATTGATAAATCCGGGATCATTGTTTCTGCTTGCAGATCTGTTTTCCTGTCTGTTATAATGTTTTTTCTTGTCAGACAGGCATCAGCTTTTATACTGAAAGAAGAGTGGAATAGGTTTTGGTTTGGAACAGGAGTGATGGGATGTATATGTTTTGGAATGATATTTTACTTTAGTGTAAATGTTTTTATTTCAACCCCTGAACTTAAAATGCTGAAAAAAGGAATGACTAAATAGTAATTCATGACTATTATAGAAAAAACAGGCCTTTTTGCCGCCATATTTATTTTTCTGGCGCTGTTATGCATCATTGTCTTTTCAAAAAACGGTGTTTTGGATTATAAGGTACTCAAAGAAAAAGAAGCCGTTATTCAGGATCAGATACGGGCTGTCGAGGTTGTAAATCATAAATTTGAAAATGAAATTCAAAGTTTAAAAACCGATATGGATTATATCAAACATGTGGCAAAGCATGAGCATGATATGGCTGAAGAAGACGAACTTATTTTTAAAGATAAATCATGTGATAAAAGGGATAATAGACCATGAGTAAGAGTATGCAAACGCTTGAGTTGGCAAGGATTTATGAACGCCAGGGATATTATGAAGATGCCTTTGAAATTTATTCGTTCTTATGTATGCAAAAAACGGATAACCAGGAATCTTTTAATGAGATTTCAGCAGGTTTAAAGCGTATGGAAAAAAAGATCAAAAAAAAAGGTCATGAAGTCCAAGGCGCTTATCCTGAAGAAAACATATCCCGGCTTTGTGAAAAATGGTTGACTTTGATGGTTTTAAAACATCGGTTTGATAAATTAAAAAAAGTAAAATCAGGGCTCTTGCAGCGATGATCCGAAAAGATTTGACAGGAGCTTTAATCATTGTTTTAGGGGCTTTGGTGACCGCTTTTTCTTATAATTATGTTTCCCCTTCCGGCATTGCTTTGTTTGGCCAATGGGAGACATCAAAAGGGGTTGTCTCTGCTGTTTCAAAAACCGGTTCCGTTAATAATTCAATTGATATAACCAACTCTGACATCATTTGGCAGATGGTGCAAAAAAAGGAAAGGACCGTTCTGGATGTAAGACCAAGTGAAATTTATAATCAAGGTCATCTTCCTCATGCCTTGTCTTTCCCGTTAATGACGTTTGATGATGATTTCCCTGAATTATTAAATTTGATCAACAGGTCGTCGCCTGTCATGGTCTATTGTTCAAGCGTTGCCTGTACTGACAGCCATGAGTTTGCAGAACGTTTGAAAAATATGGGATATACTGATGTAAAGGTGTTTTCAGGCGGATTTCGGCTATGGCAGGAAAAGGGGTATGAAATAGAAAAAAATGAAAAATAGTTACACAGAAGTATTTGCTTTTGTCATCAAGCTGGTTCTGGGCATTACGTTTATTGTTGCAAGTTACCACAAGATAGAGGACCCTGCCGGATTTGCCGGGATAATATATGGATATGCTGTTTTTCCGGGGGCCATTATCAATCTTCTGGCCATAGCCATACCATTTTTAGAGTTAGTTGCCGGGTTCAGTCTGATCCTGGGGGTATATCCAAGATCCGCACTTTTGATTATGAATCTATTGCTTTCAGGGTTTATTCTTATCATTGGATTTAATCTGTTGCGTGGGCATCAATTTGATTGCGGCTGTTTTTCATTCTCAGGTCAAAGCAATACCGCATCCAATGTTTCATTGCTGGTAAGGGATGTTTTTTTGTTGGGAGCCGGAATTTATTTGTGGAAAAAAATCAGCGCATCCTGACAATGCGAAATCCCAAACTGTTTCTTCTTGTCTTTGGTTTATAATAGCTTCTGTAAGCAGACCGTTGATATTTGCTTGTCTGATACCAGCCCCCTCCCCGAATTATTTTATGTTTTCCCGTTTTGTTCAGAGGGTCGACAATGTTGTTCTTATAGGTTGTTGTTACTGCTCCTACTCTGGCTCTTAATATGTCGCGCCATTTGCATGAATCAAGGACCCATTCCTGGACATTACCATGCATGTCGTAAAGCCCCCATTTATTAGGGGCTTTGGTTTTAACGGGGTGGGGCTTGAAATCCCTTGCAGGGCTTGCCAGTCCTGAGTTGTAGCAATACCAGGCCATATTGACAATGGCAGGCTCGGGTTCATTACAGGAAAAGGTTGTGATGGGACCGTTTGAAAAAGCTGATGTGGAACCGGCCCGGCAGGCGTATTCCCATTCAGCTTCAGTGGGGAGTCTATACTTGTCCGTTGCTTCCCACTTATTTAACACTCGTATAAATTCCATGCAGTCGTTCCATGAAACAGTATCTATTGGAAAGGATTTTCCAAGTTTTGAAAACGAGGACGGGTTAAATCCAACCAGTTTTTCCCACTGTCCCTGGGTTACTTCTGTTTCGCCCATATAAAAATCTTTTGAAATCAAAACCTTGTGGCGCTTCTCATTCCACTGGCGACCCGGTTCGAATACAGGACTTCCCATTAAAAAACTTCCCTTGGAAATGAGAACAAACCGCATCCCAAGTTTATTGGTATAAGTTTTACTCTGAGCAAAAACAGGTTGATGAAAAAGGGCAAGAAGTATAAAAAGGGTAAAAAAGAAGATGAAAAAAGAGGTTGTAATAAATTTAAAGTCATGTTTCATGAAAGTATCCTGCTATATAATCAAAACAATAGTCATGGGCAAATTAGCTGTTTTATTCGGATTTGCCCACAACAAAGATTGAAAGTCTTTGTGTGAATTTTTTAAGACTTTCATATAACTGTTACTTAAGAACCCTATCATACAATTGATTGATTGTTCAATAATGAAAATTAATCTGCATTTGAGGTTTATTAGCTTGAAAAATCAGCTTAAAATGGTATTAAATGGTTATTCAAAACAAAAATTAATGCAGGAGCTTTGAGATGGACCACAAAGATAAACCTGAAGCAAAGATATCAACAGCAAAAATCACACCCAATAAGAAAAATGCAACCCATGTTACGGGTACTGGTGAAAAGTTTAATACCGCGCTGTTAAAAAAAAATGAATTTGCGATGATCATTTTCGGGGCATTACTGTTGACTCTTATCGTGTTTTTTCTTTTTTTTAGATCCCCGGATATTAAATCGGATATTAAATCGGATATTAAACAGGATACGAAAACTGAAACGGTTGAAAAAAACACATCAAGCTCATCCTTTACTGATCTTGAAAAGAGAATTGAAAATTTGGAACAAGCACTTCAAGCCGGGGAAAATTCTTTTGGATCTGCAAATGATCAATCGACAGACGGCGTAAAGGATATTGATCCCATAAAAGAGAGGGTGACAAGACTTGAAACTGCATTTTTAGTTAAATTTGACTCTTTAACAGAAAGAATGGGGAAAATTGAAACAAGCATTTCTCAGATTAAAGCCGGGCCGGGTGCAGTAATACCGTCCAAAGCGTTGCCGATAAAAGCAGTACCGCCAAAAGTTGAATCCAAACCTTTAATACCGGTAAAAAAGGCCGTGAAAAAAGAGAAAAAGGCTTCAGTTTCTCATGCAGTTCAAAAAGGCGAAACTCTTTACAGTATAAGCAAAAAGTATAATACCAGTGTTGACACCTTACGAAAATTGAATAATATGTCCGACAATGCTAAAATCTATCCTGGAAATAATATTATTATCCGATAGTTTTGAATTTGGAGGCCTTAACTCAGAGTATGGGTTAAAATAGGTTTGACAATTTTTTATAGTTTTATATAATCAACAATATTCCATGTCTTAAATTTGGCCAGCGTTTAAAAGATCTGATTTTCATGCTCCTCTTTTTTTATTAATTTTTTTTGTTTATTACAGGAGGTAATTATGGGTGACAACAGTGTTTACAAGCTTATTGATCTTGTCGGTTCAAGCCCCACATCTTGGGAAGATGCAGCCACTAAAGCCATTGAAAAGGCAAGTGCCTCATTAAAGGATTTAAGGATTGCAGAAGTTCAGAAACTTGATGTTAAAATAGAAGGGGGCAAGCCTACGCAATTCAGGGCCAATATGCGTTTGTCATTTAAGTATAGCAGTGAAAATAAAGAACCTTGGATTGCTTGACGCAGAAAAAGCAAATCTGAGATTGGCGTTTAAATATCAGGACGAAATTTAAGATTAAAAATCGGAAAAGGGTATCGGTCAATCCTTCATGGCCGTTACCCTTGTTATAAAAGCGTTGACCTTATTTAAATCTTTTATCCCATAAGTTTTTTCAACACCTGAAGAGACATCTACCGCTGCTGGTTTAGCAGTTTTTATGGCCAGGCAGATGTTATCCGGATGAAGTCCTCCGGCAAGAACTAAAGGTGTGCTTGTCTCCACCGATCTGTTTGTCTCCAATTGAAGGGACAGTTCATAATCCCAGGATTCCGCATTTCCGCCGGGCAGGGTTCCTTTTCCATATTCAACCAGTAGAAAAGAGGCCTTTTGGTATAAAGGGGCCTGGGTTATAAAGGGTTCTCTTGTTGCAAAAAGAGCTTTAATGACCACAAGATTCTCTTTTAACAGGTCATCAATAAGCTCCGGGGGTTCATTGCCATGCAGTTGAACTCCCTTTAAACCGCATGCATTGACTTTCTCCATGATACCTTCATAGGATTCATTCACAAACACCCCAATGGTAAGGATATGATCCGGCAGAGCATTTGAAATTTGGGCCGCTCTTTTTACAGATACATTTCTGGGGCTTTTTTCAAAAAACACAAGACCTATGGCATCTGCTCCCAGGTTTGCACATCCAAGGGCATTTTCAATATCAGTCAGTCCGCATATTTTGATCCAGGGTATTTTTTTTGATAATTTTTCAGTTAGCGTTTTGCCTGTTTTTTTTGTCTCTTTTTTTATCATGACATGCTCACTTGATATTTCTCAGTTCTTTTATAAGCAGTTCAGGATCTTTGGCCTTTACAATGCTTTCTCCAACAAGAAAGTTGAATATATTGGATGAAAGGCCGTTGTCAATGTCTGCAAAGCAAGAAATACCACTGGCCTCCACCGGGATGATATCTTCTGGAATAATTGCGGCAATTCGTTTTGAGACATTCAAGTCGGTTTCAAGGGTTTGAAGGTTCCGATTATTCATATCCACAACTTTTGCATCACAGTCATAGGCAATTTCAAATTCTTTTTCCGAGGTGATTTCAACCAGCGGCTCCATGCCAAGTTCCCTTGCAAGAAGAATGTAATCTGTGAGCTGATCTTTGGACAAAATTGTGGTGATCAGAAGAATCGAAGATGCACCTGCTTTTTTTGCTTCATAAATCTGGTAGGAACCAATGGTAAAATCTTTTCTTAATACCGGAAGTTCAGTATTGGCACAGACCGCTTCCAGGTCTTTTAAACTGCCTTTAAAATATTGGGATTCCGTCAGAACGGAAATCGCACGGGCACCTGCCATAGTATAGGTTTGGGCATACAATACCGGATCAAGGTCAGGGCGGATATCCCCTTTGGATGGAGAGGCTTTTTTAACTTCTGCAATAATGCCGATATCATCGGGACTGCTCTTTTGAAGGGCTGTTAAAAAGCTTGCCGCAGGTTTTGTGTTTTCGGCTTCCCTTCGAATTGTGTTCAAAGGGATATTGGATTTGGCTTTTGATACTTCCAGGGATTTTATCTCCAGCACCTGTTTTAAAAATCCGTCAATACCCATATTATGCAGCCTCCCCGGTATAATCCACAAGCAGTTTCAGCTTTTCAAGGGCTTTGCCCGAATCAATGGATTTTTCAGCCAAAGCAATTCCATTTTTGATTGTGTCTGTTATTTGCGCCGCAACCAGGGCCGCACCGGAATTTAAAAGTACAATATCTCTTTTGGGTCCTTTTTCACCGTTGAGGATGGCCAGTGTAATGGCTGCATTCAATTTAACATCACCGCCTTTAAGATCTTCAGGAGCTGCATAGTCTTCAAAGAAATCCAGCGGGTCCAGGTCATAGGATCGGATAGTGCCGTTATTCAGCTCTGATATTCTTGTGGGTGCCGTGGTCGTTATTTCATCCATGCCGTCGTGGCCGTGTACGACAAATGCTTTGCTGACACCCAGAAGTTTCAGAGCCTGGGCAAACATCTCTGTCAACTGCGGGGCATACACGCCCAAAAGCTGGCAACTGGCCGCAGCCGGGTTGGTTAAGGGACCCAGCATGTTAAAAATACTTCTGATGCCGCATTCTTGTCTGGCTTTGCCTGCATATTTCATGGAACCGTGGTACATGGGTGCAAACATGAATCCGATACCGATTTCATTAATGGCTTCCTCAACAATTTCAGGGTCTGTATTCAGATTTACCCCTAATTCTTCCAAAACATCGGCACTGCCGCATTGGCTTGAGATACTTCTGTTGCCGTGTTTGGCAACGGTCACACCGGCACCTGCCACCACAAAAGCTGTAGTGGTGGAAATATTGAATGATCCTGATTCATCTCCGCCTGTGCCGACAATATCAATGACATTTTTGGACAGGGTCTGGATTTTTATGGCCTTGCGTCTCATGGCTCTTGCAGCACCGGCAAGCTCTTCAAAGGTTTCTCCTTTGGTGGCAAGAGCCGCCATAAATGCTCCGATCTGGGCTTCTGTGATATTTCCTGAAAAAATATCCATGAGCATGGAAGCGCTGCTGTCCTGGTCAAGATCCTGTCCTGCAATGATTTTCTTTAAATTTTCTATAAAGGTCATGTTCTTATGCTGCTCCTTTGATAAAATTTCTGATCAGTCTTTTTCCCATTGTGGTCATGAAGGATTCCGGATGAAACTGAAGCCCCTGAGTGAGATGTTCTTTATGGCGAATGCCCATTATTTCTCCATCTTCAGTTGTTGCGGTCACCATCAGGCAGTCGGGAAGATTTTTTTCACAAACCGCCAGGGAATGGTATCTCATGACGGTAAATGGTTTTTTGATGCCTGAATAAATATGCTCTCCGTCAGCACTTATCACGGATGTCTTTCCATGCATAATCTTTTTGGCATGGATGATTTTTCCGCCAAAGCTCTGGGCAATCACCTGGTGGCCAAGGCAGACACCCAGAATGGGAACTGTGCCGGAAAACTGCCGGACCACCTCCAGGGAAATCCCGGCATCTTCGGGGCGTCCTGGTCCGGGGGAAATAACAATGGCGCCCAAGTTCAACGCTTTAAGTTCATCAATGGATATTTTATCATTTCTGAATACTTTTACATCCACCCCGGTATGAAGTATGTAATGAACCAGGTTGAAGGTGAATGAATCGTAATTATCTATCACTGCAACTAACATTTATCTGCCTCCGCTGTTATTTGAAAGGGCAAGTTTTAATGCCATTTCCACACTTTTTGCCTTGTTTTGGCATTCCAGCAATTCTTTTTGGGGGTCAGAGTCATATACAATACCGGCCCCGGCTTGAACCGTCAGTTTGTCATTTTCCATGACAGCCGTCCTGATAGTGATGGCAAAATCCATGTTTCCGGTAAAGGAAATATACCCTGCAGCCCCACCATAAACCCTTCTGGGAGTATTCTCAAGTTTGGCAATAATTTCCATGGCACGGATTTTCGGGGCTCCTGACAAGGTGCCGGCCGGAAAAGTAGCCTTGAACAGATCATAGGCATCCACATCTTTTTTCATGTCACAGGTGATATTGGATACCAGGTGCATGACATGGGAATAGCGTTCAATCACCATGGTGTCCGTAACCTGGACGGTTCCGGCTTCTGCCACACGGCCCAGATCATTTCTGCCCAGATCAATGAGCATCACATGCTCGGCCCGTTCTTTTTCATCATTCAACAGTTCGTCTGCAAGTTTTCGGTCTTCCTGCTCTGTCTTGCCTCTGGGCCTTGTACCTGCAATGGGCCGTAATGTGGCAATATTATTTTCAAGCCTGACCATGGTTTCCGGTGATGAGCCTGCAACAATGATGTCTTTAAAATTCATGAAAAACATGTAGGGTGAAGGATTGATATACCGCTGGGCGCGGTAGATCAGGATGGGATCAACATGGGCATTGCATGAAAACGGCTGGGAATAAACCGCCTGAAAAACATCTCCTTCAACAATATGTTCTTTAATTTTTTCAACGCCTGTCATATATTCCTGGGCCGGGGTTTCCGGTTCCAAACTAACATCCTGGGACTGCACACTTTTTTGGGGTATAAAAGGTGTGTTTATGGTTTCAAGCATCTGGTTAAGATCTTGTTGCGCATTTTCAAACAAGGCTTCATGATCATTGCAACCATCTGTGTAACATATTTTCAGGCAGGTTAAGGTTTGTTTGATATTATCGAAAATAATCATTTCATCGGGAATGATAAAATGGGCATAGGGCATATCATGGGGCAGATAAACCGGGATTTTTTCAAAAAATGAAACCATCTCATAGGTAAAGTATCCGGTAAATCCACTCCAGAACCTTGGCAATTCAGAAATTTGAGCCGGTATAAAGCCTTTGGAAAAGCTTCGGATAATATCTAACGGGTCATTGTAATGGGGTATTTTTTTTGTTTCATTTTTTGTTTGTATCTCAACATCATGAGAAAATATTTTGATATTACCAAATGCAGATACCCCCATGAAACTGTATCTTCCCCATCTTTCACCACCTTCAACACTTTCCAGCAAAAAGCTCTCTTTTTCTTTGCTGAAAAATTTTTGTAAAATTGAAACCGGTGTTTCCGTGTCTGCAAGAATCCGGGTGCAGACAGGTATGACATTGCAGGTTTTGGCAAGTGTTAAAAAATCTTGCTTTTCAGGAAATTGCTTTAAAATCATTTGTTTTCCTTAAAATTAAAAAAGGCGTGCAATTGTTTATCAAGATGCAGCCTTTTAAAATACAAAGGCTGCGACATTATTTTAATTGTTTTGCTGCCGCAGCCTTTGGTTCTTTGTATTTTATTGAACGATTAGCCTGACGGCAGCAAGAGCCATATCCAGCTTTGCCACCACCAGGTAAGTGTGTTGCGAATATGTAAGATGTTTTTTTTCATAGTTTTTATTTTCTTTTTATTTTGGGTAAAATACCTAAAATTTGATTTAGTGTCAAGAAAAATGTTTCTATAAACAGAAACAAAATTGAAATTTCTTCTTTGCCAAAGCGCGCATCATAATCAGCACATATTGCAGCCCTGGTCAAGGCATTTGGCGCAATTTAAATGCATGTTTTTACATAATCCCAACGAGTACATACTTGTGCCGCACGATTTACAGACCATAAAAACAGTACAAATAACAGATTAAAAAATTATCAGGTGAGCATTTGATACAAATGTGATAAAAATGATGATTTTAATTTTCTTTGCTTTAGGATGCTTAACCATGTTGTTGATTTTTCCGCCCGTAGCCAAGCCGTGTGAACCGCCCGCCGGGGTGGCGTTGTTGTCTTCCGCCTTAAAAGAACATGGATTTGACTGCCATGTGTTTGATGCAAATATTGAAGGGCTTTTATACCTGATCAATTCGGATCTTGTTCCTGTTGACTCATGGTCAAAACGAGCATTAAAGAACAGGGATCAGATTTTGTCTGATCTGAAAAAGTCCTCTTTGTATGAGAATATGGACCGGTATCACCAAAGGGTTTATGACTTGAACAAGCTTTTGTCCATCAGTGTGGACAATAAAAGGTTCAAGATTACCTTGAGCGATTATTCCGATTCCAAACTTTCAAGTGTTAACAGCAAGGATTTGCTCAAAAGCGCAAACGAATATCAAGAGAATCCATTTTACCGTTTTTTTGAAGACAAAGTCCGGCCACAGGTTTTAAACTCAGATTCAAAATTTATTGGAATTTCCCTTTGTTACCTGAACCAGGCCCTGACCAGTTTTGCCCTGGCAGGATGGATAAAAGATAATTTTAAAGACAAACAAATTATCATGGGCGGCGGCCTGATATCCTCCTGGATGAGCCGGCCCGATTACAATAATCCGTTTAAGGACTTGATTGACGTGACCATAAGGGGGGAGGGGGAACAGCCTCTGCTGGAATTTCTCGGCAAAAAAAATGTTGAAAAACGGCATTATGTTCCTGATTATGATTTTGTCAAAGAAGATCTGTATCTTGCACCTGGAAAAGTTCTGCCTTTCAGGGCATCCATTGGATGCTACTGGAGCAAATGCAATTTTTGCCCGGAAAAGGCTGAAACCCGTCCTTATAGCTCTCAGCGGGCATCAATGGTTTTGCAGGATTTAAAAACCATTGATAAGACATATAAGCCTGATTATGTGCATTTTCTTGATAATGCAGTTACTCCGGCTTTTTTAAAAGCTTTGTCCGTCAATGAATTTGGATTTAAATGGTATGGGTTTGTAAGATTTGAAAAAGAGTTTCTGGACCTGGATTTTTGTCTTGGCCTGAAAGCGTCGGGGTGTGACATGCTCAAGCTCGGGCTTGAATCAGGAGACCAGGATGTGCTGGATCAGATGAATAAAGGCACGGATCTGAATCTTGTGTCAACCATGTTAAAAAATCTGCATCATGCAGGAATTTTAACTTTTGTTTACCTTCTTTTTGGAACCAGCTTTGAAGACAAGGCTGCGGCATTTAAAACCCTTGAATATGTCAAGGCACATAAAGCCTATATTAATTATTTGAACCTGGCAGTATTCAACCTTCCCAAATTCAGTGAAGATACCAAAAATCTGGATACTCAGGAGTTCTACCATGGTGATCTTTCCTTATATTTAAATTTTACACATCCATATGGGTGGGACAGGCGCAAAGTCAAACAATTTTTGGATAAAACATTTAAAAAACAGGTTGTTGTAGGATCAGGGATTCGCAAAAATCCAGCGTTTTTTTCATCAAACCATGCAGCATTTTTTAAAATTTAAGGGGTAGGCATTATGATGGCTCACATTCTTTCAACAGGAGATGAAGTTCTTTTAGGGGATATTATTGATACAAATTCAGCCTTTCTTTGTACTGCACTCAAAGAGTTGGGCATTAAAGTTCAAAAGATCACAGCTGTAGGTGATGAACTTGACACCCTTGCCTCAAATATTGTTGATATTTCCTTGCAGACAGATCTCTGTTTTGTTACCGGGGGGTTGGGGCCAACCCGGGATGATTTGACTGCTGTTGCCTGCAGCAAAGCTTCAGGTCAAGCTCTTGAATTGAATGTGACTGCTTTGGCATCCATGCAATCCTATTTTGAGAAGAGAGGTTTTAAATTCACCAAAGATAACGAAAAACAGGCCATGTTGCCGTTGACTTCAAACATGCTGGTAAATCATAATGGCACGGCCCCCGGGTTTTATATGAAAATCAACCAGTGCATGTTTTTCTTTATGCCGGGTGTTCCATCTGAAATGAAACTGATGTTTGAACAAGAGATCAAACAAGTGCTGGTCACTGAATTTGATCTGAATGAGGATATTTTGATTGAAAGGCTCACCGTGTTTGGTCTTCCCGAATCAAAGGTTGGCTCATTGTTAAACGGGTTTGACATGAATTTTTTTGGCATGCGCCTGGGCTTTAAGGCTGATTTTCCAGTGATTGAGGTTAAAATAATTTTATCTGTTAACTTTCAAAACAGATACAAAGCCGACTCAGATATGGCAGCGGCAAAGCAATGGGTGGTGGCGCAGCTTGAAAACAAAGTAGTGTCCGACCAGGGCTTGACCCTTGCCCAGGAGGTTGGCCGCCTGTTGACTCAACAAAAGAAAACACTTGCCATTGCAGAGTCTTGTACGGGTGGCCTTATTTCAAACATGGTGACCGATGTTGCCGGAAGCTCGGACTATTTTTTGTTTTCCGCTGTTACTTATTCCAATGAAGCCAAAATGAATGTTTTGAATGTCCAAAAGAAAACTATTCTTGAACATGGAGCCGTGCATGAAAAGACTGCTCTTGAAATGGCTCAAGGTGCGAGATTGAAAGTCGGTGCTGATTTTGCCATATCAACCACCGGAATTGCCGGGCCCGGTGGAGGAACTGACGACAAACCTGTGGGAATGGTGTGTATCGGACTTGCCGGACCGTCTTTTTCAACGGCTAAAACTTATCGATTTTCCTTTGAGGACAGGTTTAAGAACAAACAGATGTTTGCCATGAGCGCATTGGAAAGCTTAAGACGGCATCTGGTTTCATTGGCTAAAGCAGTGTAAAAACCAGGCTGCGGCTTCTTTTTCAAATTCAGCCTGATCTTTTTTTGATGTCATCTGGTGGTCTCCGTTTTCATGGATGATTAATCGTTTGGGCTCCTTGGCCAGAGTGTAGATGTCATGGGCATTTGAAACCGGTACAACTTCATCTGCATCTCCATGAAAAATCAGTACATTGGACAGGCTCACGGCTTTTTTTGTTATGTTAAAGAGAAGATTTTTTTTAAAAAAGCTTAAAGGCAGGGCAGGCCGGCCATTATTTGCACCTGTTGGAATTTTTTCAACGGTGCGGCTTTTTGCCGGTGCAGAACACAGCACAGCTCCGCAAAGACGGACATCCATTTGTAACAGTGTGTTCCAGGCATTGATGCAGGTTGAACCGCCCAGGCTGGACCCGAAAATAGCCAGATCTCGGCTGGTTTTTCCAAGATCCAGAACATGCTGTACCGCATTGATGAAATCAGCCGTTCTTTTTTCAAGGGAGGTGTCCGTGATAAAGTCACCCTGGCTTTTTCCGCATCCCCTGTGATCAAACCGGAAAAAGGCAATATTGTTTTTTACAAGCAGAGTGGATAAAACTTTTTGCTTTGCAGATTCTTTTGAGCCTTCAAGGCCATGGGAGCCGACAACTAATGGTGGTTGGCCAGCTTGCGGCAGGTGCAGAACCCCTTTGAGCAAAAATCCCTGGGAAATAAATTCAATTTTATGCGTGGTCGTTTCCATAACTTGTCTTTATGCCATTAAACCTTTATAATATCAAGTTCTGAAAATTTGGGATGAAACTTAAATACTTAAAAAGAATATTTAAAAAGAAATAAAAATTATGAGCATTAAGAAAAGAAAGGCCTATGAACTGGAAATCACGGATCTGGCCTTTGGGGGCAGGGGACTTGCAAAGCCTGACGGGTTTCCGGTTTTTATTGACCGGTGTATTCCAGGAGATGTGGTATTTGCAAAAATAACAAAAAAGAAAAAATCCTGGGCAGAAGGAAAGCTGATAAAAATTTTACAGGAATCTTCCCTTAGAAAAGAGGGGAAATGTCAATATTGCAATTTTTGCGGGGGATGCAAATGGCAGCAGATTGGTTATGATATTCAGCTTGAGTATAAAAAAAGACATGTCACGGAATCCATGCAGCATATTGGCGGGTTAAAAGATGTCCGGGTAAAAGACGTTATCCCGTCAGATAATATTTATGAATATCGTAATAAAATGGAATTTTCCTGTTCTTCAAAAAGATGGCTGCTGCCGTGGGAACTTGAAAATGAGGAGATTAAAAAAGATTTTGGCATTGGACTCCATGTGCCCGGCACCTTTGATAAGGTAATTGATATTAAACGCTGTGAAATTATGCCGGATCTGGGCAACCAAATATTGGACGATGTTAGAACTTTCATAAAAGAATCAGATCTGCCGGCTTATCATTTGAGGACTCACGAGGGGTTCTGGCGGTTTTTAATGCTCAGACATTCGGTGGCCTTTGATACATGGATGGTCAATATTGTTACCACCTTTAAACAAATGGATGTGGTCCGGGATCTTGCATCTGTTCTGACTCAAAATCATCCGCAGATTAAATCTGTTATGAACAATATTACTGATGCCAAATCCGGTGTTTCCATTGGCAAAGAAGAGATCTGTCTTTATGGTAAAGATCATATAAAAGAAAAGCTGGGGAAATTTGTGTTTAAAATTTCACCAAATTCATTTTTTCAGACCAATACAAGGTCTTGTGAAAATCTATACGCCAAAGTATCTGATTATGCGGCTTTGACAGGCAAAGAAACTGTGATTGATCTTTATTCCGGAACCGGCACAATTCCCATCTGGCTGTCTGATCAGGCAAAAATGGTGTATGGCATAGAGATCGTAAAAAGTGCTGTTATTGATGCAAAGCTCAATGCCCAATTGAATGGAATTGAAAACTGTGAATTTTTTGAAGGGGATATCAAAGATGTCCTGCCAGGGTTAAAACAAAAACCCGATGTGATGATTATTGATCCTCCAAGGGTTGGCATGCACAAGGATGTTGTTCAACAGGTGCTTTCCATCAGCCCTGAAAAAATTGTTTATGTCTCATGCAATCCTGCAACCCTTGCCAGGGATCTTGAAATGCTGGCCCCGGAATATGATATTAAAGAGATACAACCCGTTGATATGTTTCCCCATACCTATCATATTGAATCTGTTGCATTGCTTTTGAAAAAATAAATTTTGCAAGTGTCCCGGCCCGTGAAAAGGGCCGGGTTGGTGGGTCTATTCTTCTTGATCGTCTTGTTTTTCTTGATCTTTTTTAGGTTCAGAGAACAGGCAGCTTAGAATAATCATATCCTCATCTTTTTCTGATCTGACTTTATATGGAAGCTTATAAAATAATTTTTTCATTCCTTTGTTTTCAGGAGAGGTATATGCCACAAGCCCTTTGATTCCATTATCCATTGCCGCCCTTGCCAGCATTTTTTGAAGAATCTGCGCAATTCCCATGTTCTGGTATTCTTTTGATACGGAAAATGCAATTTCAGCCATATTGATGATGGAATTTCTAAAATATTCGCCAACAGCTATTATTTTTTCAAACCCCAGTTCTCCAATTGTGGCAACAATGGTAAGGTCATTGATATAATCAATTTCAAATGTCGTATCAATCTGATCATGGACAAAACTCTTTTTTTCATGAAAAAACCGGGAGACGATATCTCCTCGGTTCATTGTATAATAGTGTTCTTGTATGCTTCTTTCGTCAATGGGTTTTGCAGGCCTGAACATGACGTGTATTCCATTAATGATAACGGTTTCTTCATATTTTAAGGGATAAACGCCTTTAATTGCCTGTTTGAATTTTCTGCCGATATCAATTAATTCAAGCTCTTTGGCTTTTGAAAACAACTCATCCCTGAAATCGGGATGGGCAATGCTGATCAGTGCCATGGCTCTTTCCTGGAGGGTTTTTCCGAAAAGGTTAACAACGCCGTATTCTGTTGCCACATATTGAACGTCACCTCTTGGCACCACCACGGCAATCTCTGATAAACTGGGAATGATACGGCTTTCCCTGCCGTGATTTGATGTAGAGGTCATAATCAGAATGGATTTGCCGCCCTTTGACATGGCAGCCCCCCGTGTAAAGTCAAGCAGGCCGTTAATGCCGGTATAATTATTAAAAGGCAGTGCGTCTGCTGCAACCTGTCCTGTCAAATCTATTGCCATTGCCGTGTTCAGCGTAACCATGGCATTGTGCCGGGCAATTATGGAGGGGTTATTAATATAATCTGAAGGGTGAAATTCAATGGATGGATTATCATCAATAAATTCATAAAGAAGATTAGATCCCACCGCACTTCCCGCCACAAGCTTACCGTCATTAAACCCTTTTTTTTTGTTGGTGATAACTCCCATGGAAAAAAGCCGCATGAGGCTGTCTGATAAATATTGAGAATGGACACCAATGTCGTTTTTTTCAGACAGGCAGAGCATAACGGCTTCATTTGTGACGCCCAAATTGGTCTGAAGGGTAGAACCGTCATCAATCAGTCGCGAAATATGTTTGGCAATAGTATTGGCGGTTTCAAGCTCCGGAAGCGGTTGAATGGTTAAAAGCTCTTCCTCATGTTCCACAATATAATCCACATCATTGACATGGATAAAACTTCTGCCCAGGACCCTTGGCATATTCGGATTTGTCTGGCAAATCACAATATCTGCGGATTCACAGGCCGCAAGAGTTATATCCACGGAAACCCCCAAACTCATCCATCCGAAATCATCAGGCGGTGACGCCTGTATCAATGCTGCATTGAGCGGCATCATTCTTGATTTGAATAAATGGGGAATCTGTGAAAGGTTGATGGGGGTAATAAATCTTTTGTTGCGGTGTATTTTTGTAGGGGAGGCTGAACCCAGGTAAAAGGACCGGATATTAAACTGTTGAGAATGGGATCGGTTGGCAACCAGTGTCAAGGGGCCGCTTTCAATGCTTAATAACCTGACAATCTCAAGATCCGTAAATCTGGCGCAAGTCTCTGATAATTCATTGACCAGATGTTGTGGTTCTCCACATGAAGAGCCGATAAAGACCCTTTGGCCGGGTTGTATATGTTGCAATGCCTGCTTCGCACTGGTTAGTTTTTGGACATAACCGTCAGCCCAATAACTTGTTTTCTGCATATGTTGTATCTCCGTTATTTATTAAAAAACATGATAGCATACTAACACGAAAACGATTTTAAGATTATTAAAAGTTTTTATTTTTATAATAAATATGAAATTTTTTTAAAGAAAATATCCATTATTATTACCTTTGTTCTTCTTTGAAATCTGAAATATCAAAGAAGAAGTTTGCTTGAATTTTTAGTTGTTGAATCTTTATCCTTGCGATTTTTTATTGTTTCATGTATCTATCTTTCCGTTATTAGTTTATGAATCATATTCAAAAAATAATGAGGAAAATATGGGTATATATGAACGTAAACAAAGAGAAAAAGAGCAAAGAAAAATAGAAATCATCAATGCTGCACGAACCGTTTTTTCCAATAAGGGATTCAATTCTGCTACAATGGAAGAGATCGCTTCACAAGCAGAATTGAGTCCGGGAACCCTGTACCTGTATTTTAAAAACAAGGAAGAATTGCATACATCCCTGTCCATTGAGATCCTCAAGCACTTGGCTGATGAGATTCAAACAGTAGTAAGTCAGGATATTTCAGTGGAAGAAAAGATAGAAAGCTTTTATGATGTATTTATTGAGGTATATAATTATGATCCCAATATTTTAATTAATTTATTTCATCTCCAGTCAGGGGAAACTCTTCAAAATCTTTCAGATGAAGTTTTGCAGCAGATTAAAACTTACTCTGCCATGGCTCATGGGGCCATTATTGATGTTGTAAAACAGGGTATTGAACAGGGAGCTTTTATAGATGAGCATCCTGTGGCACTTGCCGATATTATATGGGCATCCTATTCCGGTATAGTTTTATGGGTTGATTCCAAAAGGCTTTTAAATAATCAGAAAGATTTCGTTAAACCGACATTAAAAATTGCATTTAAGATAATCGGCAAAGGATTGAAGACAAAATAAACCTATTTGCACAGCCTGTGAATCGTTTGAGCATGCCATTTGCCTTTTCCCGAAAAGGTTGGGATCTCTTTTTCCTTTAAGTAATCAGCAATTATTGCAAATGTTGCCCCTTCTTTTCTCATGGTTCTGATGATTGTGAGAATATCATCCTTGGTATAATGTGTTCCTGAGGTATAGCTTGCAGTTGTTTTAAAATTTTGATCTGGGGAGTAGACAAAAAGATCTTCAGTAAAAATTTTGTTCAGATTATTAAAAAAAAATGAGATGGCATTATATTGATGAATTTTGGCTTCAACCAGCAGACCGTTTTGTGAACTTATTTTTTCAAAATGGTCTGTTACACTATATGCATTATCAACAATTTGCGGCAATATGTTCCGTAAACTTACCAAGAGAGATTCAAGGTTTTCAGAATAGTTTGATCGCCTGTCCCGATTTTTTCTACGGTCATTTTCCGGATAAAAATGACCGTCAATATGCCTTTTAGAATTAGGATTAGAACGGTCTTTTTTACGAGAGCTTCTAAGGTTTTTTAAAAAATCACTCATATCGCCACCTCCCAAGCTGACAGATAAAAATATAAAGGTTAAAAAAACAAGTAATATAAGCAGTTCTTGAAAACCAAAAGCAATCTTCAAAGATTGAATGTGACTCAAAATATTATTATACATAATATGCTTCATTTATACAAGTCAGGCACATGGCAAAAAATAAGGTTATTTTTCAAGTTCGGAAAGCAGTTGTTTCGCATGGTCTGCATCTTCAAAGTTATCGCTCAGTTGAAGTGCTTTTTTTAACGCGATTATTGCAAGTTCATTATTTTCTTTTTTATGGTAGGCTAACCCCAGATGATAGTTTACAACAGGATGATCAGGGATTTTCTTTAAACTGTCCAGAAATTCATTTATAGCATTTCCATATAAGCCTTTCTTATAATAGATCATTCCAAGTGTATCCATCACACCGGGGTCTTCGGGAAGTTTTTCCCTTGCAATCCTGGCGAGCCTTAAAGCCTCATCAATTTGTTCGGTTTTTCGCACAAGATAGTACGCCAGATTATTCGCTGCCGGAGCAAATTGAGGATTGATTTCAAGTGCTTTTTTATAGTGATTTGATGCTTTTTCGAATTCTTTATTGCTGTCGTAAATCGTTCCTAAGATCATATGAGGAAATGGAAGATTTGGATTTTTATCAATAATCGTCTGATATTGTTGGATGGCTTTATCTTTATTTTTTTCTGCCAGTGAAAGTTTTGCCAGGGTTTCATATGGTTTTAGATAATCAGGATATACGGATATCGATTTATTTAACGAATTTTTTGCTTCTTTAATTTTGTTTTGAGCTAAATAAATTCCTGCCTCAATATTATGAACAACTGCAATTAGAGGTTTTTGATCCATATAAAGCTTGATTTGATTTTTACATAATTTGTGTGCAGTTATAAATTCTTGTTTGACAACATGAATTTTAATGATTTGGACAAATACATCAAGTAATGTATTGTTTTTTTCATGAGCAAAATTTAAATATTTGATTGCGGCTTCATAATCTTTTAAGGCAGACTTCAGCATACCCATTTGATAATATGCTGTCGGGTTATCTGGTGATATTTCAATCAGTTTTAAGTAGTCTTTTTCAGCCTCATCTAATCTTTTTAGACCGATTAATGAACTTGCCCGAATGATCCTGGCTCGATAATCATCTGGATTCAATTTCAGTGCGAAAGTCGCTTCTTTTTGTGCCAACTCATAGTATCTTTCGTTCAGATAAATATCTGCAAGCAGCCTGCGGGCTTTAAAATAGTTGGGATTTAATTCAATTGCTTTGGCGACAGATGATTTCGCCTGATCATATTTTCCAGTGGCGATAAAGCACACGCCTTTGAAGTAGAGGGGGCGAGGTGCCTTGGGTTCTTCATTCTCAAGTTCATTCAGAAGCCGCAAGGCATCTGTAAATTTTTTTTTGTAAACTAATATTTCACTTTTCAGCATTTTTGCCGGGTAATATTCAGGCCTTTTTGATAGAATTTCCGATATTATTTGGTCTGATGATTTTATATCCTTGTGTTTATAATGAAATCGGGCAATGGTATTTTTAACAGCCATGTTCTCAGGTTCCAAAGACAATGCTTTGTTATACATTTCCAGGGACTTATCTTTATTATTAATTTTTTCATAAAATGCAGCGGTAATCATATACGGCTTTGATGATGAAGGCGCTTTTTGTGTTGCATTAAGATAAGCCGTTTCAGCCATGTCTAGTTTTTTTTGGCTAAAATATAAATTGCCCAATAAAATATGGGCATCATTATTTTCAGGGTTTATTTTAATGGCCTGTCGCAACTGATATTCTGCTTTTTCCATATCTCTTAGTCGAGCATAAAATGCTATCAAAACCATTCTGACCCGCAGGTTTTTATTATCGATTTCTATTGTTTTTAAAAGCAGCTCTTCAGCCATACCAATTCTTTTTTCCATGGCATGTATCTTGGCCATATTTTGAAGCGCGGGGATATTTTTTGAATCAATGTTAAGAACTGTTTCGTAAACGGTAAAAGCTTTTTTTAAAAGCTTTTTTTGCATGAATATCTGGGCTTTAACAAGCAGGGCTTCAATATTTTTCGGGTCTTTTTCAAGAACAAAAATAATTTTTTCCATGGCCGGTTCTATTTTTTTGCCCAAAAATAAAAACTCAGCGAGTTTTAAATTAGCCTCCACATTATTTTTATCTATTTGAATAATTCTATTATAGGCAGTGTAAGCATCCTTTACATTTCCAAGCTTTAACATGCTTCTGGCCAGGAGAAGATAAGCGTCCACATAATTTGGATCTATTTTTAAAGCGTTTTTAAGTTCAATTTGAGCTTTTTTGTATTCTTTATTTTGAAAATAATCCAAGCTTTTATCAAAGAAAGATTCTTTTTTTTCAATATCTGACTTGCATCCTGTTAATATAAGAGCAATAAAGATAATGCAAATAATTCTCAAAGAAAAATTCATTCATCCTCCCCCGAATTCATATTCAAATACTTGTATGTCCATGTATCATGTGCTAATCATTTGTCAAATAGAAAGACAAAGATTTTTAAGGTATAATTTTTAAATATATCTTTATTGTTTATCGTTAGTTTGTTCAATATTGATAGCATTATTTTTAATGATGATCATTTAGGCGAAATATTAATTAATCATACATTAATTGTTTTATCAACTCAAGTTAATATTTTTTTTGTAACAATACCAATAGGTTTCCTATGAAAACGGATGGATTGTTTTGTCTTTGCCGGTCTCATTAACAGTCAACTGCGATATTTACAAAAGGGGCTTGATATGTCCTGGAAGTTCAATATGAACAAATAATCGGAAGCAGGTAAGATCGCCTTGAAAATTTAAAATTAATATGTTGAAATGTATCTTGCCGAATAAATTACCTTGTGATTTTTTATATTAGCAGGTAATTTTAAAAGATAGAAAAAATCTAAAGCTTATTTGTGGTTTTCAAAAATTTCTGGAGAAATTATGAAAAAGGTCAAAAAGGATTCGCTTTTAAAATGCGGTGTCTGGATCAAAGAACAGCAAGGAAGTATAACAATTGGTTCTTTGGATAAAAATGACGAAAATATTATGACCATCCCGGAAAAATTAAACTCAAAAATCATAAAGTTTGAAAATGATATGATTGAGGCATTGTATGGAGATAAGCAAAAGTAAAATTACTTATCAAATGATTTCCGGGAATAATCCTTACTGTGATATGATAATTTCGTCAAAAGAATAAAGTTTTTTGCAAATTTATCGAATAATTTGATTACTTATATTTTATCCGATTTTATTTTTTCTCATAACTATTATTAATTGATGCAAAACGGTATAAATATGAAGTTCTTTCCCATAAAGATCGCCATAATTTGTCTGCTGATAACCCCGGTTTTTTATATTGTTACACTTGAATTATGCGAAAAATATTTAAATAAGAATTATTCTTGTCAAATTGAAAATATACTCATCGGTGATTCAATACATCTGTTGGATGGTTCAGTTCGTTTGGAAGAACAGATTGCAAATAATATACACGATTTTTGTAAAGCGGATTGGCTGATTCAAAAAGCTAAGCTTGATATCAATATTCTTGTCACAACAATTCATAAAAAAATAATTTATCCGATTTTTCTTGATGTCGATTCCTTGGCAAAAGATATTAACAGTGAATTTGATTCGGAAAATATAGCAAAAAATAATTTTGAGATTTTAAATGGCGGCTTGGTTGTTAAAATTGAAACCAATTTAAGTCATGGGTCAAGAATCGGTAATATTGTTTTGGTGTTATATTTTGGGGTCTCATTTTTTATTTTTTTTGTTTTTTATAAAATCGCCAGTGCTAAATCTATTGTGGAAGGAGAAACAAAAGCACAATTGATAAATGATTTAAAGAGAGAAGAACAAATTCATAAACAAATGCTTAAAAATTTCCAAAAAGAACGACACGAGTTGTTCGAAAATATCAAGGTACTCAATAAAAAATATCAAAAGGATAAAACAAAAGCGAAAATAAACGAGGAAGAAATGTTTGAGGAAATAATTTCCTTAGAAGAAAAATTAAATTCATTTATTGAGCTTAAGCAAAAAAAGGAAATGGAAATTTCTGAACTTAAATCTAAGATTCAAAAGCATGGTAAAAAGAAAAATTTTAAACTCAGACATAATGAACTTGAGTTTATTGAAAAACGATTTTCTGCCCTTTATAAAAATATAAAAATGAATAAAAAAGCATTGTCAGGATTTTTGAATCTTAGTGATGAACTGCAGATAAAAGCAGAGGAGATTATACACTTGCTGGACCGTAATCCAGATAAAATTATTATAAAGAGAAAGGTTTTTTCCGGTAAAAAACATAGAACCGCCTGCTTTGAAGTTTTATTTTCCTATAATGGGAGATTGTATTTTAAAAAAAATGAAAATAATATCACTGAAGTTTTAGTTGTTGGAACCAAGAAGACTCAAACAAAAGATATTGAGTTTATTCATAAATTATAAAGAATACAATATGTATAAGTCATTCTATAATTTAAACACAAAACCATTTCAGATAAGCTCTGACCCTGCTTTTATGTGGTTTGGAGAAAAGCACAGAGAAGCCTTGGCTACTCTCAAATATGGTATTCTGGACAATAAGGGATTCCTTTTGTTGACAGGTGATGTTGGAACAGGAAAGACGACGTTGATCAATGCGCTCATTCAAAGCCTGGGTGATGATGTTATTTGTGCGGCTGTTCCGGACCCGGGTCTTGAAAAGTTGGAATTTTTCAATTATATTGCTGCCGCATTTGGAATCAATCGGGAATTTTCCACAAAAGGTGCTTTTCTTGCACACTTTAAAAATTTTTTAATCAAGGCCAGTGAAGACAACAAAAAAGTACTGCTTATCATTGATGAAGCTCAGCTTTTAACACAAGAAATGCTTGAAGAGATTCGTCTATTATCAAATATCGAAAAAACAGATGCCAAGCTTATTAATATTTTTTTTATAGGTCAGAATGAATTTAACGAAATCCTCAACAGAGAACAAAACAGAGCGGTAAGGCAAAGATTAACCTTAAATTACAATATTGATCCACTAACTTCGGGCGAGACAGGTGAATATATAAAACATCGATTAAGTGTTGCAGGAGGTACTGCTCCTATTTTCGATGTACTCGCAATACAGGAGATTTTTATGTATTCCGGTGGGTTTCCGAGAAGAATTAATGTGATTTGTGATCACTGCCTTTTATCCGGATACGTCAAAGAACAAAAAATAATAAATGAAGCCGTTGTAAAAGAATGTGCAAGAGAACTCAAAATCCCGGCACATATCAAGAATAGGGATCTAAATGGTTTTGCAAGCCACAATAAAAGGAAGCTGCCTGTTGCAACGCACCAGGCATATACATCTCAACTGAGGAAGATTGGAATCAAGAGAAGAAAAAGAGGCTTTCGGTTTTTTTTGAGTGGAATCGTTGTTTTTTTATTGATTTTTCTTGTCGGGTTTTACCTGCTTCCAAAGTATTGCAGTGATTCCATGGAAAATATAAACAAAAGTGTGCTGACTTTAAAAGATAAGATTTTTAGAGTTGATTCGGAATCATATCCTGCCTTTACAGATCAGCTGGCTGAAAACAAAGGAGAAATAAAAAAAAATCAGGTCATAAGACATATGATTAAACCACAGAATGCGCTTGAATTAAAAACAATTACCAGAGAAAATAGCCTTGAAAACCGCCAGCATACGAAAGAAATTGATAATAGTTTATATGTTCGGGGAAATAAATATCCTGAATCTTCAGACAATTCCATAGATAGTGATGTTAATAAAAAAACTTTTCCATTGCCCAATGAAAAAATAGTTATCAGGTTTAAGCATAATACCAATGATTTTACAGAAGAAGGTTTTAAGCAACTGGTCAAATTTTCAGATGCCTTGTTCTTATATCCTGAGACTAAAATTTTAATTTCAGGATATACGGATTCAGAAGGATATCAAAGTTATAATCAGAAACTTTCCGAGTTCAGAGCCAATATTATCAGGAGTTTTTTTCTTGGCAGAGGAATTAAATTAGAGCAGATACAGATCAGGGGTTTAGGAAGTCAAAATCCTATTGAAAGTAACGATACCGCACAAGGGAGAATAATGAACCGGCGCGTTGAAATTGAAATTATTAAAGAAAAATAATTTTTATTTCTCTATACATGTGAATAATGTCTGCTTTAGATGATATGGGTTGTGAGACAATAAAATTATAGTTGATTATATTTGACTTGATTCAATGTGCAGAGAAAATATAATTATCCTTTTCAAAGGCTTTTCAATAGAAAAATATCATGATATAAATTAAAAAAAATAATGAACATGTAAGGAATATTCTATGCGTAATTTTTTTTTGGTTTTATTCAGTATGTGTACGCTTTTATACCATTGCACAGCAGCAGCTAACAGCAATAGAATTGATAACCAAAAATCTATTCAAACGGTTCAATATGAAGTGATTGATTTAGCTGCGGATACATTTTCTGACAATAGCCTTCTTTATGTTTCAGGAAAAATAAGAAATACTTCATTTTATCCTATTCAAGGATATATTATTGTAAGGTTTCAAGATGTCGACAATATTGATATGGGATTTGTAGAAACTTCGGTAAATAAAAATTTACCTATAAATCATTACCGAACGGGAGCCTTTGAGATTGCTGTAAATATTGAAAAGGAAACTAAGATAAAAAATGTATCTGTCGAATTTATAAATACAAACAAGTGATAATGAGAAAACAGCTAAACTTAAAAATATAAATTAACCCTAAGATTGCAAGTCCTGATGTTCCATTTTGAAGAAATTGTATAAAAAACTTTGACTTATTGATTTAATAAAACACCCGCACTTTTATATGAAAGTCTTAAGAAATTCATACAGAGACTTTAAATCTTTGTTGTGGGCAAGTATAGATGAAAGACCAAGTCTGCCCGTGGCAGTTATATGAAAGAACTTCTAACCTGTTGTAATCAAATCTCTTTCAGTTCTTGTTGTGGCAGATCAGTTTGTCATGGTCGTTATTGCGAACTCAAATGAGAACAGAATAAAAGACTCAAATCAAAAGAAAAAATGACATGCAGTCAAATGACTTGGATCTTTTTCGTTTTTCAGCAGTTCAGGCTCTTTGTCACGACAGATATTTTGAGCATATTCACATCGCGTATTAAACCGGCATCCGGCAGGAGGGTTCTCCACGGAAGGCACCTCTCCCTTTAAGATTATACGATTCCGGTTCGATTCTGGATCAGGCATGGGAATGGAAGACAACAATGCATTGGTGTAAGGATGCCGGCCATTCTCATAGATTTCGTTCGCATCAGCCATCTCAATAATTTTCCCCAGATACATGACGGCGATCTTGTCTGAGACATGTTTTACAATAGATAGATCGTGGGAGATAAAAAGATAAGTCAGCCCAATTGCCTGCTGTAATTTCAGTAAAAGGTTCAGGATTTTGGATTGAACGGAAACATCCAAAGCAGACACTGGTTCATCACAAACAATGATTTCCGGTTCAAGGCTGATTGCTCTGGCGATACCAATTCTCTGGCGCTGCCCGCCTGAAAACTCATGGGGAAATTTAGACAAGGTATCAGGCAACAGACCTACCGTTTCAATCAATCGGTTAATTTCCGTCTCTAAATTTCTTCTTTTTTTTCCATGGATAATATACTTTTCTTCCAAAATTTCTTTGATGGTCTGTCTGGGATCTAATGATTCAAACGGATCCTGAAAAATCGTCTGTAAACTTAAAGCAAGTTTTTTTCTCTGCTGCGAATTGAGTTTGGAAACACGCCGGCCTTTTATAACGACTTCCCCATCAGATGGCTCATAAAGCCCCATGATACATCTTCCCAAAGTCGTTTTACCGCATCCTGATTCACCCACAATACCCAGAGTTTCTCCTTTATTCATAGCAAAAGAGACGCCATCCAGTGCATACACCCAACCGGTACGCCTTAAAAACACGCCGCTGCTCACAGGAAAATACTTTTTAAGATTTTTTACTTCGAGAATCGTCATGTCAGTTTTCTTAAAACAAAAAAGGGAGGACCCTCTTGAAAAAGTTCTATACAGGGTTCAGAAAGGTTAAACCGGTTGTCAAAAAAAAGACGCAAAAAAAGGGTTTTTCTTCTAAAGAAAAACCCTTTAAAAATCTTATTGAACGACCACATGAACTGCAGCCGGCCCTTTTTGTCCTTCTTCTACGTCAAAAGTTACTTTATCGCCTTCATTCAGCGATTTAAAACCTGTTCCTTCGATACCTGAATGATGAACAAATACATCCGGTCCATTTTCTTGCTCAATAAAGCCGTATCCCTTAGAATCATTGAACCATTTTACTATCCCATTTGCCATTATGACTTTCTCCTTACTTAAAATGAATAAAATTGTAGTTTCAAACTTCAGGACTTGCCATTCTAGCAGATGGGTTTTCCCTTTAGAACGAAACTGCGAGGCCTTTCTCCAAGAGGCTTTTTTTGTCATATTCACTTTTATTTAAAAAATCAAGTATTATTTAAATAAAAGTACTTTTTTTATAAATTCATGCACCCGGCAAATGACAGGCTGCTGTATGATTTTGATCTATCCTTCGTTCCTGTGGGACTATTTTTCTACAGATATCCCCAACCAATGGACAGCGGGGTGCAAATCTGCAACCTTTCGGTAAATTCAATACTGACTGCACATTTCCCTTTATTGTCGGAAGGATGGTTTTGGGTTTTCGAGAAAGAGAAGGAATAGAGGTTAACAATCCTTTGGTATAAGGGTGCACGGGATGTTTAAAAAGTTTTGTAACCGTTGCTTTTTCTGCAATTCTTCCAGCATACATTACAACAACATCATCACAATTTTCCGCAATTACCCCTAAATCATGGGTAATTAATATCACAGACATTCCTGATTTTCTTTGAAGCCCTTTAATCAAATTCAGAATTTGGGCCTGGACAGTAACATCAAGGGCTGTTGTAGGTTCATCCGCAATAAGAATTTGAGGCTCACAGGCCAATGCCATGGCAATCATTACCCGCTGGCGCATTCCCCCGGAAAGCTGGTGGGGATATTTTTTCATCACCTTGTCAGGATCAGGAATGCCGACTTTTTCCAGCATGGTAACGGCAGCCGTTGTCATTTCGTAAGAGGAGAATTCAGAAAAATGAAGTTTATAAATCTCAATAATCTGTTTGCCGATTCCATGAACCGGATTAAGGGCTGTCATGGGTTCTTGAAAAATCATGGCAATTTTTTTACCCCTTATCTTATGCATATGACTTACCGGAAGATTAAAAATGTCTACACCGTTAAACATTGCTTTGCCTTGAACAATTCTTGAAACAGGTTTTGGCAATAGCCTCATGATACTTAGCGCAGTAACGCTTTTACCACAGCCTGATTCCCCGGCAATACCAAGAATTCTCCCTTTTTTGAGTTGCAAATCAACTTGATCAACTGCATGTGCGATTCCCTGTTCGGTATGAAACTCTACTCTAAGATCCCTGACATCCAATATTATTTGGTCAGTCACTTCCTTCTCAGTCTTTTTTGGGTCAGTCTCTTTTTGGTCAGGCACTTTGTGTCTTTACTCCTTCTTGAATTGTTCGTCCAGGATAACAACCGGTTCAAATTGTATGTCGTTTTTCAGGGCTTTCAGGGTTTTGTCTTTTTTATCGGCATTCATCCAGAAAAGTCCCCCTGTTGTAACTGAAAAAGGATCAAAAAGACTGTCGGATCGTTTGGTTCCATGAAATTCAGGCAGTTCAAGCCATCTCCAAAATCCCATCCTAACATAGGGAACCATAAACGTGGGTACAAAGGCACCGGTTTCATGAATGGCCTGTTGTATGGTTAATGAAAGCGCTATTCTTTCTTCTCGGTTCAAGCTTGACCGGTATGTATCAATCAACTCATCCAGTCCGTGATCATCCGTGTTGGTGATATTATTGGTCTGGGGTTTATGGGCATTATCAGAATGCCACCCCTGCCAATAGGAGGGCCTGATATTTGTACTCCATCCCATCCATGCAACATCATGCTTTTTTTCCAAAAATTTTTTAAACATGGCCGTGGAATCCAGTCTTTCCAGTAAAAGTTCAATTCCTGCTTTTAATGCCTCCTCCTTAAGTACCACAAGTCTTGGCGTATGCTCCTCATACCCATAGGTAACCTTGACGGAAAACCGTGTTTCATCATTTTGCCAGACACCATCACTTCCTCTTGTCCACCCGGCAGATCGCATTAAGGTTTCTACTTTTGCAATATCATATTGTCTTGGCTTTATGCTGTCGTCGGTATATTCTCCATAACCGGTAAAAGCCTGGGAAAGCCTGAAATAATCACCCCTCAACACGTTGTTGATTACTTTTTCAATATTCATTGCATGGGCAAATGCATAACACAGCCGCCGGTCTTTGAATATTTCCTTATCCTGGTTCAGCCACATTCCCATGGCAGATTGCTCATGGTCATTAAAAAACCAGATCTTATGGATATACCCATTTTGAAACAAGGAAATGTTTGATTTTTCATGCCAGTATTTGGGAATCGTCAAATCAAATGTATCCAGTTTGCCTTTTTTAAAATACTGCCATTGAAGGTTTGTATCCCGGATCACGTCAAACACAACATAATCAACATTAAACCGGTTCTTAAAGTGTGTCTTATCCTTGGCCCACCAGTCTTTTTTTCTTTTAAATTTAATAAATTTTCCTTTTTTAAACTCACTGATCTGATATGCTCCGGTATTGGGAATAATCGCCCAATTGTAGAGTTGAACAAATGTGTCATCAAGGATTCCAAAATAGTGTTCCGGTGTGGGGGCAATTCCTAATTTCAAGTAAAGCTCCGGCACGGCTTTGGTACTTTTTACGCCGATGGTATACTCATCATAGACAATCACCTTTTCTATCTCTTTTGTGTAGTAATCATTATACCAGGGTGCGATTATATGTTCAGAACGCATAAATTCAAGGGTATAAGCATAGTCCCAGGCGGTAACCGGCTTGCCGTCGGACCATCTTGCATCTTTGTCCAGTTTGAAGTACATGGTTTTTTTATCCTCCCCAAAGGCCCAGTGAGTTGCCAGTTCAGGAAGAATACGACCGGTATTGGGATGAATATTTATCAATGACAATTGATTGTCCAAAATTGCACTTCGAAACGAACCGTTTGAATCCGGCCCTACAACCCGGAAGGTCATGGGGAAACTGGTGATGGCTGCATGAAAGATCCCTCCTTTTTGTGCCTTTTCAGATGAAAAAACCGGATCTGAATTATTGGTCAGCCATTGAATCGTATCCGGCAAAACAGCATAGGCACTTTTTTCCCTGAAAGTGATCTTTTGTTCTAATCCGGGCGGGTCTCGGTGTTCATTGTTTTTTATATCATTATTGTTCCGGCAACCCGTCGGGAAGCAAAACACCATCAGCATGATACCCATCATCAGTTTGAATTTCATTATTTCTCCGGTATTCCAAGTTGAACGTTCAGACCTTTTTTTTAGTCATTTGATACGGGATCATACCAAATTAAAGCTTTGACAATCAATGTTTCTTTTTTGTTCAATCCTCCTTTTAAACAAGAGAACTAACCGGTCGGCAATCAGAGTACAAGTAAATCTTGACCATGGAAATATTATCATATAGCATGGGCATAAATCGCCATAATAATTATAGTTAAAGGACATGGATATTTTTTGTGAGGATAAAATAATTTAATATGGATATGGCATCTTTTACAGGTATTGTTTCCGGCCTTTCGTTAATCATAAGTGCCATTTATATAGGCGGGGACCTTCACAATTTTGTAAATATCCAGGGATTGATGATTGTCTTTGGAGGAACCATTGCCACCACATTGATCACTTTTCAATTCAAGGATGTGATGGCTGCCTTTAAGGCTGCTTATTTTGTTTTTTCAAAAGACAAGGAAGATCCCAATGAAGCTGTTGAAACAATGATAAAGCTCAGTCATATCAGCAGGCGCCAAGGGCTTCTTGAGCTTGGTAAAATTCAAACCGACTCTCTTTTTTTGAAAAAGGCCTGTGGGCTTCTGGCAGACGGCTCTTCCGAGGAAGTGATCCGGGCGGCACTGACCACGGAAATTAAATCCCTTCAATTGCGACATTTCATTGTTCAGGACGTGTTCAAAAAAATGGGGCTATATGCCCCGGCCTTTGGCATGTTGGGAACATTAATTGGTCTTGTCCAAATGCTCAGCCGTCTCCAGGATCCATCAAAAATCGGTCCGGCAATGGCTGTGGCTTTGCTGACGACATTTTATGGTTCTTTATTGTCCACTTTATTTTTCCTTCCCATTGCGGGGAAGCTGCGATCAAGAACCGTGATTGAAATCATAAATCTTGAAATTAAATTGGAAGGCTCTATTTCAATTATTAAAAACAACAATCCGATTATCATTTATGAAAAACTTTCCAGTTTTATCTCTTCAAGATTACGAAAACCCATAAAGAAAGCAAATTTAAAACAAAAGAATGAGACCTGACATCTATGACAGCATATTTCCTGCCGATTATGATGATGCAACATGGCTTGTGACCTATGCCGATCTTGTAACCATCCTTCTGGTCTTTTTTGTCCTGCTTTATACCCTTTCATTTTTTGAAAAGGAACAATACCGTAAGGCTGTTGAAACCATAAAGGTCCAGGTGGAAGAAAATGAAAACCTGATCGGTTTAATGGAATTGATGGAAATACCGGAAACCGCTGATACACAAATCACTATTGAGGATATTACAGGTCTCCATTCAAGGGAAAAATCATTATTCAAAAACATTACTAAATTTGTACAATCCAGCGGACAAAAACAAAACATTTCATCCAGAATTCTGGATGGCAAAATTATTGTGACCATTAAAGGAAAAGCATTGTTCAATTCTGGCTCAGCCTTTTTGAATAATGCTGCTATTCTTATTTTTGATGAGATCATTCAAATTCTTTACGATTATCCTGAATATAACATTAATATTAAGGGCCATACAGACAACATCCCTATTTCCACACCCATTTTCCCTTCTAACTGGGAACTGTCTGCTATTCGGGCCACCACTGTCTTACAATATCTTGTATTACAAGGAATCCGCCCCCAGCGGCTGACTGCCACCGGATATGGAGACATTATGCCCCTGGTGCCAAACACTTCTGAAGAGAACAGAGCGCAAAACAGGAGGGTCGAATTTGTTCTGGAAAAAAAAGAACCCAGAAACTGACATCATCATTCATGAGTCAGAAGACCAGAGACAATCCTATAGATACAATTTCAAACAGGGTCAAGGGTTTCAAATTACGTTCAAAGAAAAAAAAGTGTGGGTGCTTAATATAAGTGCAGGTGGAATAGCATTTAATAATAATGGTTTTCAGCTGTTTGATTTTGATTTTATTACCTTCACGCTTGATATCCCAAACTTTAAGGGTAATTCGACTTTCTATTCAGGATTGCGGGTATTAAGAATTGACAATAAAAAAATCTGTCACTGTATTTTTGAACACTGCTCACTGGAACAGCATGAACTGATCCACAAATACGTTCTTGAGATGCAAAAAAATGATCTTGCACATTGATATGGATGCATTTTTTGCAGCGGTTGAGCAAAGAGATAACCCGGCTCTTAAAAACAAACCTGTCATTGTGTCCGGCAATTCTAAAAGAAGCGTGGTGTCAACGGCCAGTTATGAAGCGCGAAAATTTGGTATCCGATCTGCCATGCCGGTATTCCAGGCTATGCAAAAATGTGATCACCTGATTATAGTTCCGGCAAATATAAAAAAATATAAGGCTGATTCCAAAAAAATCATGGAAATTCTTTCTGGCTTTTCCCCTTTGGTGGAACCGGTTTCCATTGATGAAGCATATGTTGATATTACCGGTTGTGAAAGGCTGTTCGGCTCGCCACAGGAGATTGCTTGTGCCATAAAAAAAAGAATTTATACACAGCTTTTCTTGACCAGCTCCGTGGGGATTGCTCCTATTAAATTTCTGGCTAAAATAGCGTCTGATATGAACAAACCCGATGGATTGACCATTATTACAAAATATCAGGTAAAAGATTTTATTTGTAATCTGCCCATTCAAAAAGTACAGGGTATTGGAAAAAGCACGATGAAACAGATGGACTATTTACAGATCAAAACCCTTGGGGACATAACAAAATATGATATTGACATATTAAACAGGAAATTCGGAAAAATGGGCCCTCGTCTTTTAGCTCTTGCAAATGGTATTGATCCGTCAAAGGTCAAACCCGATCATACCAGAAAATCTATCTCCAGCGAAACAACTCTTTCAAAAGATGTTTTTGATTTTGAAGAGGTAAAATATGTGATATTGGACAGAGCCCAGACTGTTGGCAAGGATTTAAGACAAAAAAAGCTGGTATGTGAAAATGTATTTATTAAACTGAAATTTTCCGACTTTTCCCAGATCACCAGGAGCAGGAAGCTTGATACATTGATTTGTTCTTCATCAGCCATCTTTAATGAAGCACTTGACCTGTATAAAAAAATCCGGTTAAAAAAGAAAATAAGACTTATAGGTATTGGTGTTACAGGACTCAAAGATAAAGATACCCCGGTCCAGATGCAGCTGATTCAAAATCATGACAGGCAAAAAATACAATGGGAATCGGTGGATAAAGCTGTAGATTCAATATTAAAAAAATTTGGCAATCATATCGTTAAAAAAGCATCATTAAACCAATTATGCCAATCAAACCACAGGAGAAGAAACCACATGAAAAATAAAACTCAGGTAAAGGTGAATATTAAAGGCAGAGTGCAAGGTGTATATTACCGGGCTGAAACAAAAAAAACAGCCGACCGGTTTGGCGTCAAAGGATATGTTAAAAACCTTTCCAATGGATCCGTAGAAGCCGTGTTTCAAGGAGATCAAAAGATAGTCACCCAGATGATCGAGTGGTGCCATCAAGGGCCTTCGGCAGCAAATGTTGAACATGTCCAGGTTGAAAAGACAAAGACTTTATCGAATTTTGAAACCTTTGATATTAGATATTAGCAAATAAAAACAACACACACATTTGACAAATCCGGCAATGTTTGAAATAAAACTACAATTTAAATCATAGCTGGAATGTTAAGGGAGTTACTTTTGACCGGGATAAGTGAAGTTCTTGTTTTAGTACTGCTGATTACCTGTATCTTAATTTTGCCAAGGCTGCTGAAGGGTGAACCTACAAAAAAAAGATCTTCTTCAAAAAAATTAACAAAGCTAAGTACTAAAACAAGGTTCTCAATTATCCTCACCATTATCTATCCCGTGTTTATGGCCCTTTACCTAAAACCATGGAATGACAATTTTATTGCCTATATTTCCTATGGAATTCTTCCTGTTTTTCTTTGCTGGGCAATTGTCTGGGTTCTATCCGGAAAAAACAAATAAGTTTCATCCTCTTTTTAAAATTGATTTTAAATTCATTACTTTTAAGCTATTATTTGTTTTAATAATGAATTCAAAAAACTATCATTATTTATCTTGACGTATTCTATTTCATGATTAAATTTATTTCAAATGAAAGTGAATTTTAAAATATAACACAACCCTAACAGGAGGATTAATAATGAAACTTGTAAGATACAATCCATTTAACGAACCGGCTTTCTGGGGGAATTCATTTAATGACTTTTTTAATGATTCCTTTTTTAAATCAAAAACCAATGGATCATGGTATCCTGCCGTGGACATCCTGAACGAGAAAGACACTGTGGTTCTCAATGTGGAATTGCCCGGTTTGAAAAAAGAAGATATTTGTGTAAATATCGAAGACAGGGTTCTGACCATAAAAGGTGAAAAAAAACTTGAGGGTGAAGAAAAAAAGGACGGCTATTATCGGAAAGAAAGATCATACGGAAGCTTTAAACGATCATTTTCCCTTTCCGATGATATTCTGATTGATGAGGTTGTAGCAGACTATAAAGATGGCGTCCTGAAATTAACCCTGAAAAAAAACACCGCTAAAGAAGAGGTTAAACAGATAACCATTAATTAATTTAAAATTTTCTGGAATCGCCATAGAACAGGGGGGGAGACATTCAGTCTCCCCCTTCTTTTTTAAAGATTGAAAATCTGTGCTATTTTAGTCCGGTTTAGAAACCCTGGCCCTCTGACCTGATCATAATCAGGGCCATGATATTTGTTTTTCATGCGATTCCCTTAATTCTGGGCTTGAATTTTCTTGCACAAATCGGATTGTAATGCTATTTTTGTCAACTTTGTTAAACGGGTCGTTTTTGAATTAAAATTAAGACCGGGATAAAAATATTGACTGATTTTTTAAAAAAGATTTTTATTTGTTGGTTTTTTGTGTGCGCGGCTTTATGCTTTACCGGCTGCAGCGAACAGGAAAAGAAAGCAGCTCCGGAATTTTTAATCAAAACACCATCAATAACACTTACGATTGGAGAGTTTTCAGAAGAGCTTGATCTTAAAAGAGCGGCTTATCCATACAATATTAATAATAACCCGGCAGAATATAATGAGATGGTGATTCATCTTGTAAAAATGCTTTCCCAGGAGATTGTCCTTCTCAGTGCTGCTGCTGATAAAGGGGTAACTGTTACGGACCAGGAGGTTCAGTCTGCCGAAGATGAATTTAAAAAAGATTATCCCGATGACAGTTTTGATCAGCTTTTGTTAAAAAATGCTGTATCTTATTTGTTTTGGAAAAAAAGATTTAAAAAAAATATGATTATGGATAAACTCATTGATCAGGATCTTAAACAAAAAATTGAAATTACATCCCAAGATATTGTGGGGTTTTATCAAAAGCATAGTATTGTCGACATCCAGAACAGTGATGAAAATGCATTGGTTTCAAATCAGATTGAGGATGAAAAAGAACTGGTATCCCTTCTTCGCATGCAAAAGACCCAAGACCATTACGATGAATGGATACAAGCGCTTGAAAAAGACTATCCGGTTAAAATAGATGAGGACAAACTGAAAACTTTGTTAATTGATATTGAAAAAAGCGAGGAAAACAAAAATGAAAAAGATAATGAATAGGCTTGTTTTTTCTTTGGCGATAATAAGTTTTAGCTTTTGTGGATCGGTATCAGCAGATGTTGTCGACAGGATTGTTGCCATTGTGAATAATGATATTGTCACCTTGGTCCAGCTGAATAAAGAGTCTTTGCCATATATAAAAAATATTGAAGCTTCCGGGTATTCGGATGAAAAGAAACAAGAGATGATGCAAGACATCACTAAAAAGATTCTTAACAGGCTGGTTGACAGTTCGTTAACCCAGCAGGAAGCCAAAAAATACAATATTATGGTATCTGATGCCGAGATCGATAATGCTGTGGAAAATTTAAAAAAAGAAAAAGCACTGACCCTGGAAGAATTAGAAAAAGCTTTGGGGCAGGAGGGATTAACTTTAACTGAATATCGTGAAACCATTAAAAAACAGATATTGCAAGCCAGGTTAATAAACTATGCGGTAAAATCAAAAGTGGTGATAACCGAATCTGATATAAAAAAACGATATGAAATTGATGCGGATCAATACTCAGGCAAAAAAAAATATCACTTGAGAAATATCCTTATGGATAATGAGGATGAAATTAAAAAAATTAAAAAACAATTGGATGAAAATAAAGAATTTATCCTCCTTGCAAAACAATACTCAATTGCACCTAATGCATCCGATGGCGGGGATCTTGGAATATTTGATATCCATAACTTTTCTGAAGCGATTAAAGAGCGCATATCCAGGTTGACTAAAGGGGAGCATACAGATTTTATTTCAACTGCCCAGGGATTCCAAATTTTTTATATCCAAGACATTGTTTTGGAGGGTCGCAAAACATATGAGCAAGCCCATGATGAGATTCGCGGAATCCTATACCGTGAACAGGTCGAGAAACAATTCAAGACCTGGCTCGAATCCTTAAAGAAAAATGCTCACATAAAAATTATGCTTTGATTAAGCGTTTGTCGTGTTAAACGGGGAAGACCATGTACAATGAACAGATAAAAATTCTGACAGCCAGTTTAAAAAGACTGTTACGGCGTGGGGCAACCAAACAGTTGCTGAATATTTTAAAAAAAACCCACATGGCTGATCTTTCCACTGCCTTTAAAGAATTGTCTGCAGATAACCGGGAAAGGCTGTTCAGGCTGATGAATGATCCGGAACAGATAGGTCTTCTTTTCTCCATGCTGGATGAGAATATTTTTTTGGAATTTGTAAAAAATGTAGAACTCAGCAAGCTTGTGGATATATTTGATCACATGCCGTCTGATGATGCGGCATCCCTTCTGAACCTTCTGGATGAAGAGCTTTCCGACCAGATTCTTTCAAAAATGCAGAAAGAAGAATCAGACAATGTCGAGCAGTTGATGAGCTATGGTGAAGATACTGCCGGCAGCCTTATGGTTACCGATTTTATCGCATTGGAAGAGGATATGGGGGCAAAACAGGTGATTGAAGCATTACAGAACAAGTATCTGGATGTTGAAATGCCCTTTTATATCTATGTGGTGGATGAATATGGAAAACTTGTCGGGGTCAGTTCTTTACGACAATTGGTTGTTGTACACCCTCAACTGCCTTTAAAAGAATTCATGGCAAAAGATCTGGTTTCAGTAAAACCCTATACGGACAGGGAGGAAGTTGCCCGCCTGGTGTCACGGTATGATTATCTGGCGGTTCCTGTTGTGGATAATGATAACAGGATCGTAGGAATTGTAACGGTTGATGATGTTATTGATATCCTCCATGAAGCCGCAGACGAAGACATCTTGAAAATGGCCGGTGTGGGTGAGGAATATATTGAAACCCAGACTGTTTTCAGGGGAACACGAATTCGTCTGCCCTGGTTGTTTGCAAGTTTTTTGGGTGGAGTTGCCGCATTTTTCATTATCGGAGGATTTGAGGAAAATCTTGTAAAATTCACAAGTCTGGCCGCATTTATTCCTGTTATTATGGGAATGGGTGGAAATATCGGTACTCAGAGTTCCACAATCGTGGTAAGGGGTATTGCCACCGGAAGAATCAACCTCCAGGATTTTTTCAAAGTTGTTTCAAAAGAACTGGCTGTTGGTGTGATTCTCGGAGTCATATACGGGGTTTTCATAGGGGTTATCGCCAAATTAACCTTTGCATCAGAGCCGTTTTCTTTGCCCCTGGCATTTTCCGTGGGGCTTGCCATAATATCTTCCATGTCAATTGCAGCGCTTGTGGGCTCAATGGTTCCGCTTATTTTTGAGAGACTCAATATTGACCCTGCTGTTGCAACCGGACCCTTTGTCACAACTTCCATTGATATTGTCAGTGTGTATTGCTATTTCACGATAGCCGGTCATCTTCTGAATCTTTAGGGCTGTCATCTATGCCGGGTTTCAGTACAGATGCCATATTGCTCAGGAAAATTGAATATGGCGATCATGATTTTATCATCAGTTTTCTGACCCAATCCAAAGGGAAAATATCTGTTATTGCCAAAAATGCGAAAAAGAGTATTAGACGTTTTTCAGGCGCATTGGACCTTTTTTCAGTTAATCATATTCACTGCACTTTTCCTAAAAAAAAAAAAGATGCCCTGATCATATTGTCTCAGACTGATCTTGAACATCCATTTGCAAATATCCGGTATGATGTATTTAAAACAGCCTATGCAAGTTTCTGGGTTGAATTGATTCAGTCATGGCTGGAGGAGGGTAGAGTTCAAAGCGATTTATATGACTTGCTGCTGTTTTCTCTTGATGTGTTAAATACCGGAAGTTTGTCAGGAGAAGTTGCAAGCCTTCTTTTCCAGATCAGATTTATGAGCATATCCGGGTTCTCTCCCAATATTGAAATTTGTGCTGTGTGTAAAACACCGGTTGATTTGATGGAACAAAAAAATGTTCGATTTGATTTCAAAGAAGGTCGAATTATTTGTCAAAATTGTGTTAAAAAAAGATCAAAATATGGTATGACGGTTTCAAAAGGCACATTAAAACAGCTTTTTTGGATAAACAACAATGATATTAACAGGGCTGACAGAATAAAATTTTCAAGCTTTGCTATAAAAGAGGGTGAAATGCTTTTAGAAGCCTTTATTTCCTTTCATATTGGAAGGGAGTTTAAAAGTTTACAATTTCTCAGGCGGTTAAGACAGGAAAATGAATTTTAAAAAAATACTTGAACATCAAAAAATACATGCATCCGTACCATGCAGGGTGGATTTGGGTGGTACACTGGATATCAGTACATTTTATCTGCCAATGAATCACATGTCGCCATCAACTTTTAATATAGCCCTTGACCTTAGAACAGTTGTTTGGCTTTCCCCATGGCAAAAAGGATATGTCAAGGTCTCATCCAGGGGGTTTGAAGCTGCGGTTTTTAAAAAAGACGAAGCACCTTTCAATCATCCCATGGGGCTTATGTTTGCCGTGGCAAAGTATTTTGACGCACATGGGGTTCATATCCATATCGAATCTGCTTCACCTCCCAAAAGTGCCCTGGGAGGATCGTCTGCTGCTGCGGTGGCAATTATAGCTGCATTTTTTAAAGCGCTTGGCAACCCCATTGATCCAAAACAGATTGCCTGGCTTGCCCATTATACGGAAGCCAGTGTGGCCGGGGTTCCATGCGGAATGCAGGACCAGCTTGCAGCAGCCTTTGGCGGGGTAAATCAATGGACCTGGAAAATGGGAAAGGGTTCACCTGAATTTGAACAAAATCCTGTATTTGAAACCAACCAAGATATTGAACAATTTAATTTGAATATACTCATTGCTTATTGCGGAATTCCCCATGTATCAAAAGAGATTAATCAACAATGGGTTAAATCTTTTGTTTGCGGTGAAACAAGATTGATTTTTGAAAAAATTGCAGATTTGACAAAAAATTTTTCAAAGGCTGTAAAGAACAAAAATTTCAAGGCAGCAGCCGAGTTTATGAATCAAGAGACAAAACTAAGACTTGAAATGACACCTGATGTGCTTGACAATACCGGGAAAAAATTGTTTGAAAAAGCTGCAAATTGTGACTGCGGTGCAAGGTTTACCGGTGCTGGCGGCGGCGGGTGCCTTTGGGCTGTCGGCGAAGCTTGGGATATTCAACATTTAAGATCCGTATGGCAGGAAATTCTTGAACCTGTTGAAGCTGCAAAAATTCTTGACACAAAAATTGAAACCAAAGGTATTATCATACATAAACCATAAATTTTTATAAAAAAAGTGGAGTAAAATGAATTTTCAAGATGTAATTTTAAACCTGAATAATTTCTGGGCTCAGCGGGGTTGTGTTCTCATACAATCCTATGACATGGAAGTGGGAGCGGGAACCTTTCATCCCACAACTTTGTTAAAGGCTCTGGGACCGGAACCCTGGAAAGTGGCCTATGTACAGCCGTCAAGACGTCCTACAGACGGGCGCTATGGAGAGAACCCGAACCGGCTTCAGCATTATTACCAATACCAGGTTATATTAAAACCTTCTCCGGCTGATGTTCAGCAATTATACCTGGAATCCATGAAAGTTCTGGGTGTTGATCCTCTTGAACATGATATCAGGTTCGTTGAAGATGACTGGGAATCTCCTACTCTTGGAGCTTCAGGCCTTGGATGGGAAGTCTGGCTGGATGGCATGGAAGTCACCCAGTTTACCTATTTTCAGATGACAGGAAGCGTGGAAGTCAAACCCGTGTCTGTTGAACTGACCTATGGCCTTGAGCGAATCTGCATGTACCTGCAGGGTGTGGACAATGTATTTGATCTCAAATGGAACAATGACATCACCTACAGGGATGTATATCACCGGCAGGAAGTCGAACAATCCACCTATAACTTTGAAATTGCGGATGTGGATCTTTTGTTTGATCTGTTTAAAAAATATGAGACCGAAGCTCATAAGATCATCAAACATGGACTGGTTGTGCCTGCCTATGAATATTGCCTGAAATGTTCCCATACTTTTAATCTCCTGGATGCACGGGGGGCCATAAGCGTGACGGAAAGAACCGGGTACATTAAACGGATCAGGGATATTGCACGGGCTTGCTCCAAAGCATATATCATACAAAGAGAAGAAATGGGACATCCGCTATTGAACAGGGGAGGGGAAAATTAAAATGAATACACTTTTAATTGAAATTGGCAGTGAAGAGATCCCGGCCGGTTATATTATCCCTGCATTGGATGCCTTTAAGGAAAACATCCTTTCAGCTTTGGATAAATCAAGAATTGATCATGGTATTGCCCATACCCTGGGAACCCCAAGGCGTCTTGCATTAATAATTGAAGATCTGGCAGATATGCAGACTGCACGCACATCAACCATTACAGGTCCCCCCGAAAGAGTCGGATTTGATGAAAACGGCAATCCAACTCTTGCTGCTGAAAAATTTGCATCCAAAGCCAGGGTGGCAGTGGATCAAATCAAAGTGGAAGAAACCCCAAAAGGAAGATACCTGACCGCAGTTATAGAAGAAAAATGCGAATCTTCGGTCTCTATCCTGGAATCTATACTTGAATATGAAATTTTATCCATTCCTTTTCCAAAACGCATGAAATGGGGAGACCTTTCCGTCAGTTTTGCCCGGCCCATAATTTCACTGGTCGGACTTTTGGGGGATAAGATTCTTGATTTTAAAGTGGGAAATATAAAATCCTCTCCTCGAATCTTCGGGCATCCATTCATGTGTCCGGGTAAACATAAAATTGAATCAGCAGATGATTATATAGCAGTTGCTGAAAAAGCAGGTGTGGTTCCTGATATTGAGAAGAGAAAAGAGCTGCTGACAAATGCCATTGAAGCCTGTGCAAAAGAGCATCACTCCCACATCCTTGAGGATGATGAATTGATTGATATTGTTACAAACCTTGTGGAATATCCATTCCCTGTTGTTGGTGGCTTTGATGAACAATTTCTTGAAGTACCTGATGAGGTATTGATTACTGCCATGAGAGAACACCAGAAATATTTTGCTCTTGTGGATGGAAAAGGCAATTTGAAACCTTTGTTTATTGCGGTTAACAATACTAAAGCAAACGATATGCAGCTTGTGGCAAGAGGTCATGAAAAAGTATTGCGGGCAAGGCTGTCCGATGCAAAATTTTTCTATGAAGTGGATTGCAAGTCTTCATTGGATGAATTTGCCCAAAAGCTTAAAAACGTAACCTTTCAGGAAAAACTGGGAACAGTGTATGAAAAAACGCTGCGGATCGGAACTCTGGTTGAATATCTTGCCATGGTTTCATCTTATGAGGATAAAGAGACGCTCAAGCAGAATGTCGCAAGGGCGGCACAGATCTGCAAGGCAGACCTTGTCAGTCAGGTGGTGATTGAATTTACAAAACTCCAGGGAATTATCGGCAGGGCTTATGCACAAAAAGCCGGTGAACAACAAGATGTTGCCCTTGCCATTGAACAGCACTACAGACCGGTCTATTCCGGCGGAAAACTGCCTGAAAACCCGACAGCCTGTCTTTTGGCAATTGCAGATAAACTCGATACCATTTGCGGGTGTTTTTCAGTGGACCTTATCCCCACCGGCGGAGCTGACCCTTATGCATTGAGGCGCCAGGGAATTGGTATCATCCAGATTATGCTGGAAGAAAATCTGGACGTCTCTTTGACAGCCATGATTGATAAAGGGCTGGAAGCGTATATGGATGATGCCGCTAAAAGAGAAGAGACTGCTTTGAAAATCAAAGATTTTTTCAAAAACAGAATGATCAATATTTTAACTGATATGGGCTTTTCAAAAGAAGCTGTGAATTCTGCACTCTGGGCATCTTTTGACAATATACCTGATGTTGTTTTAAGGGTCAGGGCACTGGATTCTTTGAGAAAAGAGCCGGACTTTGAACCTCTTTCCATTACCTTTAAAAGGGTTGGAAATATTCTTAAAAAAACTGCAGGAACAGAGGATGTGTCCGTGGATCAGAATCTTTTTGAAGATCCTTCGGAAAGTGCGTTGTTCAGTGCCACAAATGAAGTGAGTCAGCTTGTCAATGATTTGATTCAAGAGGGAAATTATGATACAGCACTCTCGCATATTGCCACTTTGAGACCCAAGGTGGATTCTTTTTTTGATGATGTAATGGTCATGGCAGAAGATACAAAATTAAGACAGAACAGGATCGCATTATTGTCATCAGTGTCCGGCTTGTTTGAAAATATTGCGGATTTTTCCATGATTTAATATTAACAGCAGTGATTTAATATTAACAGCAACGATTTAATATCTTAAAGCAGTGATTTGAAACTTGAAAGCAGTGGAGGAAAGAGTTATGGCAGGATATGATCCTGAAAAGGATAAAAAATTAAAAGAGTGGAAAAATGAAGAAACAGGACTTCTCATTTCGATCCATCAGTATGGAGAAGGAGAACCAAAAGTCCAGCTGGGCCCCAGAATTCTGAAAAAAAAAGACGGATCTGACAGGGCACCTTCAAAGGCGGGTCGGCTTTCCATTGAAGACATTATGTGGGTGTATGATATTATTGATGAGGTAAAGGATGAATTATCCGACCTGGTCGGACCTGAATAATGAATCCATAGTTCCGCCTCTGGGGTCATACAGATCTCATGATATAGGTTCTGTAGCGGTGATGATCAGTTGTGAGCCGGATCTTCGTTTCATTAAATCAAATGTTGCAATTGCAAAGGCGGTTCCTTTTTTTACAAGTACCCTTATGACCCTTAACGGATCTCATAAGGGTGCTTGCATTACCGGGCCTTTTATTGGTGCGCCTTATGCTGCAATGCTGCTGGAATCCTTAATTGCCAAAGGTGCGGATAAGATTGTTGTCGTTGGATGGTGCGGGGCTGTGACAGATCAGTTTGACGTGGGAGATATCATCCTGCCTTCTATGGCCATTGTGGATGAGGGAACCTCTGCCAATTACAAGGTTCTGGATAAAAATATGCCTCATTCAATTCCTGATGTGGCTTTGACTGATCAATTGGCAGATCAACTGACTGCTGAAGGGATTGATTTTAAAAGGGCAACCATATGGACCACGGATGCCATTTACAGGGAAACGCACAACAAAGTGGCGTATTTCAGACAACTGGGGGCAAGGGCTGTTGAAATGGAATGTTCCGCCCTGTTTTCTGTTGCAGAGTATCGAAAGGTCGGCATTGCCGGACTCCTTATTGTGTCAGACAGTGTTGCGTCAAAAGACTGGGACCCAGGATTCAGGAAAAAACAATTTAAACGGGCAAGGCAGAACGCCTGTAAATCCGTTATGACCTTTGCAAAGGCCTTGTGTGAAAATGAATGAAGCCATAAAAAAAGAAGCCCGACAACTGCAAAAACAATTAACCGATCACAGCCATCGGTATCATGTCCTGAATAATCCGATTATTTCAGATTTTGAATATGATATGATGCTCAAACGGCTCATTGAAATTGAAGATGAATTTCCTGAGTTGTCTGTTCCGGATTCACCGACCAAAAGGATAGGGGCGCCGCCTCTGGCTTCATTTGAACAGGCCCCCCATTCCATTCCCATGTTGAGTCTGGACAATGCATTCAATAATCAGGATGTTGCGGAGTTTCACAACAGAATTGTCAAAAATCTAAACAGGGAAGACATTTTCTACATTGCCGAGCCCAAGTTGGATGGCGTTGCCGTGGAATTGACATATGAAAACGGGATACTGGTTCAGGCCACCACCCGGGGCGATGGTATCATTGGTGAAGTGATCACACAAAACGTCAGGACCATCAGGTCTGTTCCGTTAAAATTGCATGGGGAAAACAGCGAACTGCCCTCCCTGCTTGAAGTCAGGGGTGAGGTGATCATCAGAAAGTCTGATTTTGAGCGATTAAATAAACTTCGTCTGGAAAATCAAGAACAGATTTTTGCCAACCCGAGAAATGCAGCAGCAGGGGCTTTGCGGCAATTGGATTCAAAAATAACCGCCCAAAGGCCTCTGGATATTTTCGTGTACGGAACAGGCCTTGTGCAGGGGCTGTCGTTTCAACGCCAGTCTCAAATGCTGGAGGTACTCAAAGGCTTTGGGTTTCCGGTCAACCCTCATATTAAAACCGGGATCACCCTGGACGGGGTGTTAAAATTTTATAAAAAACTGGAAGCCTTGAGAGACGGTCTTGCCTATGAAATTGACGGTATGGTGATCAAGGTGGATGATATCTTATCACAACGGCAATTGGGCGAAAAAATTAAAAGCCCGAGATGGGCCATTGCCTATAAATTTCCTGCCATGCAAAAAACCACTACCATAAAGGACATTATTGTTCAGGTCGGCAGAACCGGGACCCTGACTCCTGTCGCAATATTGGAAAGTGTCAATATAGGCGGAGCAATGGTCTCAAGGGCAACCTTGCACAATGAAGATGAAATAAAAAGAAAAGATATCAGGATTGGAGATAAAGCTCTTGTGATGAGGGCAGGGGACGTCATTCCCAAGGTGGTAAAAGTCATTGAATCTGAAAGAACAGGAGATGAAGTTCCCTTTGAAATGCCGGATCACTGCCCGGTCTGCCACAGTAAAATTGAAAAATTTAAACTGGATAAATCCTGTATTAACAAGTGTGTCAATGCATCCTGCCAGGCCCAGTTAAAAGAGAGGATCAAACATTTTGTTTCCAAAAAGGCCTTTGATATCGAAGGGTTTGGAAAAAAGAGTGTTGACCAATTGGTGGATCAAGATATGATCAGATCTTTTGCAGATGTTTTTTTGCTTAAAGCGGAAAAACTTGCAGATCTTGATAGGATGGCTGAAAAATCGGCAACCAATCTGGTTGTATCAATAGAAAAATCAAAAAAGATCTCTTTAAGACGGTTTGTTTATGCCCTGGGAATTGATCATACAGGAGAAAATGCAGCAAAACTGATTTCAGAACAATTTTCCACCCTTGATGATATCATGGCAGCGTCTGAAAGAGACTTGGAACGCATACACGGAATCGGTCCTGAAACAGCTCTTGCCGTGCATAAATTTTTTTCAAACCTGGAAAACAGGGCTATTCTCGAACAGATTTTACGTTTAGGTGTCATGATCACCAATGATCAATCCTCACAGTCGGGATTAAAGGATAACCCGTTTAACAATAAACGAATTGTACTGACCGGCACATTACAGACCATGACACGCAGTGAGGCCAAAAAACAGCTTGAAAAACTGGGCGCAGGCGTTACATCAAGTATCAGTTCAAAAACCGATTTTTTAATTGCAGGTGAAAAAGCAGGCAGCAAGCTTGAAAAAGCTCAAAAATTGGGCGTTGCAATACTGGATGAGAACGGTTTTGTTGCCTTGCTCAAAGACTGCTTATAAATGCAGGGGCAGTCTTTTATCATCAATTTCAATGGTTGTTTTTGTATATGTCAGCTTATTGATGATTTTTCCGTCCTGAAAATGAATCACATCAACCCCTTTCCTTATTTCCGGCTTGTCTTCAAACCCAGGTTCGGTTGAGGGCCATTCAAGAACCCATCGATAGAGAACTTTCTGGTGCTGCTCGTCAATGAATGTTTCCTGTTCAAGAAACCTGAAGTTACCATGGTTGATAAACCATGGTTCCCAGGCTTTCCTGAGTGCTTTGACGCCTTTTATACAGGCACCTGTCCAGTTTTCAAAAAAAATGTCATCATGAAAAAATGTCATGACCAGATCAAGGTCATGTCTTGCCCAGGCATGGTTCCATCCTCGTAACAGCTGTTTGATTTCATTGCGTGTCAGTTTCATTTTTTCACCTATAACCCCGTTGGTTAAGTCTGTGGCATACTTTCTTAATCGGTGGAGTCTTTGATCCATTACCAGTCAATATGCCGTATGCTTCATTTGTTATGCTGTGAAGCCACCTTGCCCACTCTTACTGTCTGAAATACTGGGTTTTTTGTCAAGATATTATATGAAAACCTTTGTAAATCCAGTATTTGCTTTCAATTTTTATTGTGGTCAAACCAAGGAGAAATACCAGGTATGCCTGTGTCAGTTTTTAAAAAGATTTGGGGTTGCCAAAGCGGTATAAAAGATTTTAATCAAATAACGCAGTAACAAAGCGACTTGCATCAAATTCCTGAAGATCTTCTATCTGCTCTCCCACACCAATATAGGTTATCGGCAGTTTCATGGTGCTTGAAATAGCCGCGACAATACCGCCTTTGGCAGTGCCGTCAAGTTTTGTCAGGGCAATCTGGGTGAGTTCAACAGCCTGGTTGAACAAGGTTGCCTGGGAAATGGCATTTTGACCGGTGGTCGCATCAAGAACCATCAATACCTCATGGGGAGCCCCCGGCATTTTTTTATTAACGGAGCGCTTTATCTTTTTAAGTTCTTCCATCAGGTTCTTTTGTGTATGAAGTCTGCCGGCCGTATCAATTAAAACAATATCAATATCCCTGGCAATGGATGCTTCAACCGCATCATAGGCAACGGCTGCCGGATCAGCTCCTGCCTTATGTCTGACAATGGAGGAATTGGACCGGTCTGCCCAGATTTCCACTTGTTCTATTGCAGCGGCCCTGAAGGTGTCTGCTGCTGCAATGAGGACTTTTTTTCCCTGGGATGTGAACTTCATTGCAAGCTTTCCCAAGGTCGTTGTTTTGCCGGTTCCATTAACGCCTACAACCATTATGACATGGGGTTTTGTGACTGGTTTTTCTTTTGCTGCATCTGACGTGTCTGTTGAAGTATCTGTTGAAGTATTTGGGAACAGGTCAATCAATTCTTCTTTTAAAACCTGTTTGAGTTCTTCAGCAGAGGAAAGTTTTTTGGACTTTTTCTTTATTCTTTCCATCATCTCCATGGTAATATCAATCCCAAGATCAGATGTGATCAACAGCTCTTCTAATTCTTCAAACAGCACTTCATCAATGGCCTTGCCAGGACCAAATAATTCATTTATGTCAGTGGTCAGAACCTTCCTTGTCTTTGCCAGTCCGGTTTTCAGTTTTGAAAAAAAACCTTTTCCCTCTTTTTTATTCTCCACCAATTTTGTTGCTCCTTAAATTTGATTTTGTTTGTATGCTCTTTACCATTTTTATTGAATCAGAATCAAGGATTGTCCCTGAGAAAACTTAAAGCAAATATTGACTCAAATCCAAATTTATCATAGGTATCCCTATCTATTTTAACCGTTCAACTTTTGGAGTTGATACATTTAGGTTGGCTTAGGCCAAAAGTTGAGTTACAGAAAAGAAAATTTTTTATGATGCAGACAATTAAAAAACAATGGTTTTTATTCAGTCTGGTTCTTGTTTTTGTTACCGTTATTTTTGATCAATCAGACAGCCTGGTAAAAATAGGGATATTTTTAAAGGACAATAACTGCCCTGAAGGCATGATATTTTTAATTTTTATCATTTCAGGTCTTTTGATAGAAAGTGATCAGATAAAAGCTGGAATTAAAGATATCAAATCTACAGTTTTGGCTTTGACGGTCATCATCCTTATTGCCCCCATGGCTGCCGGGTTGCTTTGCCTTTTCCCCATTGATACCGGTGTGGCCGTCGGGCTTTTCATTGTAGCGGTAATGCCCACAACCTTGTCTTCCGGGATTGTAATGACAGGTGCTGCAGGAGGCAACATGGCCCACGCCCTTTTTGTTACGATTCTATCTAATTTTATCGGTATTTTTTCCATTCCCATTATCCTTTCTGTTCTTTTATCATTTCTTCACCAGGAAAAGGAACTGGTGATTGATCAGGGAGCAATTATAAGCAAATTGATCCTGCTGGTTCTTTTCCCTCTGATGATAGGAATAGTGGCAAGGGCCAAGGTGTTTAACTCTGAAACATTGGATAAATTCAAGCTGCAGGTTATAAACCAGTGGATGATTATCGGTATTGTTTTTATTTCCCTTGCAGGGGCAAAGCAGGTACTTTTAGGCAAAGGGCCGGCTTTTTTTTCTATATTGATTGTGGTAAGTGTTTTTCACTTGATGCTTTTGGGAGTATCTTTTTTGCTTGTAAAGATTTTCCGGGTTGAAAAAGGCCGTTGTGAAAGTATTATTTTTATGGGATCACAAAAGACCTTAGCCTTATCGGTAATGATCCAGGTGACCTATTTTAATGAATTTGGAATTGCCTTGCTGGTGTGTGTCAGTCATCACATTGTTCATTTGATGATTGACGGGTATTTGAGTGTGAAGATGAACCGTCGTATTCAGGCAAAAAAACATTCATGAGACTTTACTTTCCATCAGTCTGTGGTTAAAACTACAGTATTTATATTGTTTTTTTTATAAGAAAGTCTTAAAAAATTTATACAGAGATTTTTATTATTTGTTGTGGGCAAAACCGGACGAGATACTATACTTGCTCATAAGCAGTTTTTAATTTTGAAAAGGATATAATACCGATGGATTCTGCTCAAGAAGAAAAAATAATCATATTACAGAATCAAGTGGAAAAACTTAAATCCCAGAAAGACACATTATTAAAGGAACTTGATACGGTTGAAGAGCAATCTGAAAGAACAAATCAATTGTATCGTAAATATTTTCCATTGATTATTGACTCTGTTGCCACAGGCGATAATTTGTTTTCAAAGGTCTGCAAAGATTTAAGCACGGCACTTAAAAAAGGTGATTCCCAAGGCAAGATCGAATATCTTTTTCAACAATTAAAAAGTGCTATACTCAAAGAGGATATTACTCCTGCTGTCTTTGTCCGTAAAAAAAAAGGCCTGTTTGCCTCGTTAATAAAAGGTGGTTCAGACTCATTTGTTGATGAATATAAACAAAGCTATCATGAAGTGGTCAATACTCTTCGGTCCACTCTGGATCAAAAATATGCAGGTAAGCTTGATAATATTACAAAGAGAATAAATGCGGCAAGTGATACAAATGATATCAGTGAAATTCGTGAAAGAGTATTCAGCCTGGTTTTTGTTTATATTTCCGATACAAATCAGGATCGTGGAAAAGTTAATGCCTTTATCCGGGAGATTGTGGGTAAAATCCTTGATATTGAATCCAAACTTGCGACAACCTATCAGCAGACAGATTCCATGTTTCAATCCAACCAGGGATTTGAGTCTGTATTGAGTTCTGAATTAATTGAGCTTAAACAAGCAACTGATGTCGCTTCGAGCATTGATGTCTTGAAAATCAAAGTGGCTGAAAGACTGGCTTATATTGAGACCACATTGGATAAAAAACAGGCAGATGACAGGTTCATCAGGGAGGCTGTTGAAGAAAACAAAAATGCCTTTAAATCCGGGTTTGTAAAATTACAAGAAGAGCTTGAGGAAGTGACAAGATATTCGGAAGAACTTGAAAAGAAACTGAACCTGGATCAGTTAACAGGAGCGTTTAACAGGCGGGCATATGATAAAAGAGTGGAAGAGGAAATGGCAAGGTTTTTACGGTATGGAACTTGTTTTTCACTGTTGTTGATTGATGCGGATAAGTTTAAATTGATCAATGATAATTATGGTCATGCCATTGGTGACAGATGCCTTAAAGAAATTATAAACAGAACCATTCCGTTATTGCGTAAAACCGATATGCTGGCAAGATATGGTGGAGAAGAGTTTCTGGTAATTATGCCGGAGACTGACGCCAAGGGTGCAAAAACAGCAGCTGAAAAAATCAGGCATACTATTGAAAATATAGAATTTATTTATAAAAAAGATAAAGTAACCGTCACTGTCAGCATTGGTGTATCGCAATCAAGAGAAGGGGACAAAAGTCATCATCAGATTTTTGAACGTGCGGATATGGCTGTTTACCAGGCAAAAGAACAAGGAAGGAACCGGGTTGTAGTCAATTGATCTGAATGGATAACAGGAGCCAATATGGAAAATCAGAATTTTAAATCACTTGAATTTTTATTAAATCATCCGAAAACAGGTCGTGTTACGTCTGATATAAATACGGAAACCATTGAAAGGCGATCATTTTCTCCAAAGAAAATTAAGATTTTTTCATCAAAGTATACAATTATTGAAGATTGTCAGGAATATCAATTTAAGCCTGATAAGGAAGCGGAAAAACTGCTGCCTGATATTATAAATAATAATGTTCAACGGCTTATTCCAGGAGATGAAAAGAGTGAAAGTGCCAAACGGGCTTTTGAGATGCGCCGGAATATAGGTGTGGTTTTTTCCGGGGGGCCTGCACCGGGCGGGCATAATGTAATAGCAGGGCTTTATGATGAGGCTAAAAAATATAATCCTGAATCCAGAATTTTTGGATTCCTTTCAGGGCCTGACGGTATACTGGAATCAAAATATATTGAGATTACTCAAAGTCTTGTGGACACATACCGTAATATGGGCGGGTTTTCCATGATCAAGACCGGAAGAACCAAGATTGATTCCAAAAACAAAATGGAATTGGCTTTAAAAACCTGCATGGAGCTTGAACTGGATGCATTGGTGGTTATAGGAGGGGATGATTCCAATACAAATGCCGCCTTTCTTGCCCAGCAGTTTGTTGGTTCCGGGATAAAAGTGATTGGTGTTCCCAAAACCATTGACGGAGATATACAGGTAAAAACAGATGACGGTCGGATACTGTGTGCCATATCCTTTGGGTTTCATTCTGCGGCAATGTCTTTTTCACAAAATATCAGTAATCTGACAACTGATGCCGGCTCAGCCATAAAATACTGGCATATTTGCAAGGTAATGGGAAGGGTTGCCAGTCACTTGGCCCTGGAATGTGCTTTTCAGACCCATGCAAACTTGATCCTGATTGGTGAGGAGCTGGCGGATTATACGGATCAGCAGCGAATTGAAAAGGCCCTGGAAAATGGTACGGTGGATTATACGGCATATGGCATGACCTTGCGCCATTTGTCACGGGTGATATGTGATACCATTGTGAGAAGAGCTGCCAGCGGTAAAAATTTCGGTGTGATGATCATACCGGAAGGCGTTCTTGAGTTTATCAATGAAATTCAGGTGTTTATTATTAAATTGAATAAAATTATTGCCGAGTATAATCATACACATGACATTAATTTTCATACATCTTTTCCAACATTAAACAACAAACTTGAATACTTAAGACGCCTGACACGGGGCATGGGAGATAAAGATAAATTTCCAATCTGGAACTTAAGAGATGATGATCTGTTTGATCAATTGCCCTCATTTTTTCAGGAAGGACTGTTGGTTGAACGCGATACACATGGTAATTTTCAATTTTCACAGGTGAAAACCGAAAATATTATCATGGATATGGTCAAGGAATATTTAACAATATTAAAAGAACAGGGCAAATATAAGGTTGGAATTGAACACTCTTATTTTAAGTCAACAATGGAATGGGCCAATATCATACCGGATAAATTTGCAACAGCCATTTTTAAAGATCCAAAGGCTGAATATCTTATTATCAAAGAATCTATTATTTCATTAAAAACCTTGAAACAGGCCTTGGTTAGCAGCGAGTTGATCGGTCCGGATGATTCCGTGCCCCAACCTATTGTTCAAATATTTAAAAAATCAGATCCCAAATTCAAGACACAAACCCATTTTTACGGATATGATGGCAGGGGGGCTGATCCTACCCATTTTGACTGTAATTATACCTATAACCTTGGCATGACTGCGTTTCATCTGATTGCAAACGGGGCTACAGGACAAATGGCAGCCATCAGAAATCTTGAAAAAAAGTTTGATAAATGGGAGCCTATAGGTATTCCAATTGCAAAACTGATGCATCTTGAAGAAAGAAATGGAAAGCTTGAACTTGTTATTGAAAAAAGCCTGGTAGATTTGAATTCCAATGCTTTCAGGGTTTTTAAAACTTTAAGAGATAAATGGCAGGCTGCAGAGTCCAACCAGGACCGGTACAGGCGTCCCGGACCGGTTAGGTTTACGGGAAATACGGAAGATGACAGCCCCATTATGTTAAGGCTCAATTCCATTTAACCATGATACCATGATATGAAAATTGAATATGGTGCAAATTGAATATGTCAAAAAGAGGCTGAAAGTATTTTTTCAGCCTCTTTTTTTTAAAATTAACTTGGTTGGATTAAACCAGCTGGATTGAACCGGTTGAATTGAGTTTGGTTTGAATCGGTTCTATTTGATTTTTCCAGGTTGATATGAACACAAAGGTTCTTCGGCAAGATAACTTCCTGTTGCTTCATAGGCCCTAGCCCGGCATCCGCCACACACTCGCTTGAATTCACACAGCCCGCACTTGCCCTCAAGATTATTAAAATTTCTCAGCTCGTTAAACACCCGAGAATTTTCCCAGACGTCTTTGAAAGTTTGTTTGGTAATGTCACCACATTCCACATCAAGAAAACCACAGGTTTGGACTCGTCCCACATGGGAAATAAAACAAAATCCAGTCCCGGCAAGACATCCTCTTGTGACCGCATCAAGGCCGTGGGTTTCAAAGGTTACGCTTTTACCGTCTTTTTTGGACCGCTGCCGTAATATCCTGTAATAGTGGGGCGCACAGGTTGCCTTGAGTTGAAGATTGACTTTTTCTCTTTGATCATAAAACCAGTTTAAAGTTTGCTCATATTCTTTGGCATTGATTTCAGTGTCAACAATATATTTGCCTCGCCCGGTTGGAACCAGGAGAAATATGTGATGGGCTACAGCCCCCAAATTTTGAGCAAGATCCAGTATCTTTGGGATTTGATCAAGATTTGTTTTTGTGATGGTGGTGTTGATTTGAAATTCAATACCAGCCTCTTTGGCGATTTTGATCCCACGAATAGAGCTTTCAAAGGCATTTTCAAGTCCTCTGAACGTATCATGGGTTTCAGGAGTTGAACCGTCAAGGCTGACACTGATTCGTTTGATACCAGAATCTTTCATCTTTTTGGCTGTTTCTTTGGTGATCAAGGTGCCGTTGGGTGCCATGACCATTCGCAGCCCTAATTTTGTTCCATATGCTGCAATATCAAAAATATCATCCCTTAAAAGAGGTTCTCCCCCGGTAAGGATAATAATGGGATCACCGACCTGCTTTATTTGATCCAGTAATTTAAAGGATGCCCGGGTATCGAGTTCATTCTCATAGGGATGATCTTCTGCTCCAGCCCTGCAGTGTTTGCAGGAAAGATTGCAGCGTCGGGTGGTTTCCCATGCAACCAGGCGAAGGGTGTTTTGCTGTTGTCCGGTTGCATGCGGATGTCCGTGTGGATGATTCATTACTTGTTCAGCTCCCTTGCCGCTTCAATTGCGGAATAGGTCAAAATCAAATCCGCACCGGCTCGTTTTATGGATAAAAGAGTTTCCATAATAAGGTCTTTGGCATTGACCCAGCCCATCATCTCTCCGGCTTTAATGATTGAATACTCACCACTCACATTATATGCCGCAATAGGCAGATCAATTTCTTCTTTTAAACGATAGATAATATCAAGATAGGACAGGGCGGGTTTTACCATGATAATGTCCGCACCTTCCTCAACATCCATAGTGGCTTCCCTTATGGCTTCAAGAGAATTGGCCGGGTCCATCTGATAGGTTTTGCGGTCACCAAATTGTGGCGCTGATTCGGCAGCTTCCCTGAAAGGCCCGTAAAATGCCGAACTGTATTTGACTGCATAGGACATTACGGGAATGTGAGAAAATCCCTCTTCATCAAGGGTCTGTCTGATTTCACCGACCCTGCCGTCCATCATGTCGGATGGCGCAACCATGTCCGCCCCGGCCTGGACATGGGACAGGGCGGTTTTTGCCAGCAGATCAAGGGATGCATCATTATCAATAATTCCGTTTTCCACAACCCCGCAATGCCCGTGATCCGTATAGGCGCAAAGACAGACATCAGTTATCACCGTGATATCAGGAACCTGTTCTTTTACCGCTTGAACAGCTTTTTGAACAATGGCGTCGGACGCATATGCCCGGGTGGCTAAAGGATCTTTCTTATCCGGAACACCGAATAATATAATAGCAGGAACACCTGCGTCACATGCTTCTTTGGCTGCCGTGACAATATGGTCACACGACAGTTGAAAATGTCCCGGCATTGAATCAATGGGTTTTTTTACGGACTTGCCTTCAATGGCAAATAAAGGAAGAATAAAATCATCGCAGGACAGCTTTGTTTCTCTTATCATGCGTCGAAAATTTTTATTTGCTCTTAATCTTCGTCCTCGAAAATCGGGAAAAAGCATTATGACTCCTTTTTTTTGATTTCTTCATCTGTCAGGTAGCAGGCAGGATCACTGTCCCAGGGATCATCAGCAACGGATTCAGCCCTGGCCCTGAAATTTCCGCCACAGATGTCAAGCCACCTGCAGCCCGCACACCTGCCTTTAACATGATTTTTCTTTTCTTTGAGCTTCATTAAAAAATCATTGTCAACATTGGTCCATATTTTGGAAAAAGGGGTGTCTTTAATATTGCCCAGACTTTTTTCACGCCAGAATTGATCCGGGTGGACCTCTCCATCCCAGGAGATGCATCCAATGCCTCTTCCCGAGTTGTTGCCCTCGTTCATTTCAAGCAATTCAAGCACCTCTGCCGCTCTTGTCGGATCTTCGTCCAGCAGTCGTTGATAGACATAGGGTCCGTCGGCATGATTGTCTACTGTGAGAACTTCTTTGGGCATATTTCTGTCATGAAGGTCTTTTGTCCGGTCCATTATCAGATCAAGAACTTTGCGGGTTTCCTCATGGGAGAGGTCTTCTTTGGCAATTTCAGATCCTCTGCCTGAATATACCAGGTGATAAAAACAGGCTCTGGGGATGTTTTTTTGTTCAAGAAGGTCAAAAATACCTGGAATATCTTTTACATTTCTCTTATTTATGGTAAACCTTAAACCTACTTTTATACCCGCTTCCTGGCAGTGTTTGATCGCTGCCATGGCTTTTTTGTAAGATCCTTTCACCCCTCTGAATTTGTCATGGGTTTCTTCCAGACCATCAAGGCTTATCCCTACATAGGACAATCCGATTTCCTTTAAGGCTTTTGCTTTTTCTTTGGTGATCAAAGTTCCATTGGTGGAAATAACAGCTCGCATTCCTTTGCTGACAGCATATTGTGCATATTCAACCAGTCGTGGATGCACAAGAGGTTCCCCGCCTGAAAACAAAAGAACCGGCACACCAAAATCAGCCAAGTCATCAATCATGGCAAGACTTTGTTCATGGGTCAACTCATTATCATAGGAAATGTCTTCCGATCTGGCATAGCAATGAACACATTTAAGATTGCAGCGCCGGGTCATATTCCAGACAACCACTGGTTTTTTATCTTTTGAAAACTGCAAAAGATGGGAGGGCAGTTGTCCGGATTGTCTTGAGTATCTTAATGCATCTGATGGTTCTACGGTTGCGCAATAAAGCTTTGAAATTCCAATCATATTATTTCTTTCCTGATAATATCGTTAAGGTATGTTTCATGGTCAACTAAGGCTTTTTTTGACAAAAAAAATCTGTTTTTCCCGGTTTTTTCCCGAATAAGATTGAATCCGTCATAGTAGTTGTCATAGATTTTGGTTAATATTTCTTCACTGGTTGCATTGTGCTTGATAAACTGCTCAATCAGGAAATCAATGGCATCTTCTTCAAAAACAATGTTCAGGTTATAGCTTTTTGATACTTCAAGCTCAATTTCTTTTACTGAATCATGGAGTTTTTTGATTTTTTTTACGGCATCTTCAATTTCCATGACAGTATTGCAAAAGCAAAACGCCATCATGTTGCACAGGCTTTCCGACAGGGTCAGGCCATGGCCTACTGAAAATGTTTTCCAATTGTCTTTTATATAGTTTGATATATAAGTTTTATGATCAAGAAAAGCTTTCTCATAAAGCTTGTCCCAGGTTGCCTGGTTTTGTTTTGATATAAGGTCGTTAAGATGGTTTTTTGGATCTTCCAGAACTTTTTTTGTGACTGCAAATTTACAAATGTTATGCGACGGCAGCTTTTCTTCAAAATCAAGCAAGGCCTCTTCAACCGCACTGACAAGACCCCGGGCACCGGTATTTTCCTTGGAAGCTTTTTGTGCAAGAAATTTTAATGCATCATCAGTAAAAACAATTTTTATGCCATATGCATTAAAATCAAGGCGCTTACTCAGTGTAACCGGATTGTTGGGCATTTTTAAAATTGAAAACAGGTCTTCTTCACTCAGGGGTTCAAGAATGCATCGAACAGGAATTCTTCCTATGAATTCAGATTCAAAGCCAAAATTCACCAGATCCTCAGCTTTGGTTTTATTTAACAGGTCATGGTCATTTTGAGATTTTACAAGCTTTGAACCAAATCCGATATTCTGTTTTGATAATCGTGTTCTGATGACATCGGAAAGCCCGCCAAATGCACCGCTGACAATAAAAAGAATATTTGAGGTGTTGACACGTCGCCGGCTTCTTTTCCCGGTTCTTTGATAGGCTTCCAATTCCTGCATCATGGAAACCGGATCATGGGGCACTTTCAGGTCAACATCGGTTTCTTCCATGGGTTTTAACAAAGCTCTTTGAACGCCTGTCCGTGATACTTGTGCCCCAATTACATTGGGACTGGCAGCAATTTTATCAATCTCGTCAATGTAAACAATGCCGCATTCGGCAAGCGCAATGTCATCATTGGCATCCTTGACCAAGTCCCGGATCAAATCTTCTACATCCCCGCCAACATAACCGGTTTCGGAAAATTTTGTGGCATCTGCCTTTACAAAAGGCACCCCGATCTTTTTGGCAATCAGCTTGATCAGATATGTTTTTCCAATTCCAGTGGGACCTAACATTAAAATATTGGATTTTATATTACCGGTGATCTTTGACATCTCTTCTCCCGAGGTTTGGGAGTGTCTGATCCGGTTAAAGTGGGTGCATATCTTGGTTGCCAGAACGGATTTGGCTTTTGCCTGTCTTACGACATACTGGTCAAGATAGGTAATAAGTTCCTGAGGTTTGATGTTAAAGTTGATAAGATTTTTTTTTCTGTTATCAGCCGGTTTTCCCGAAATCGGTTCCTGCTGCGTAAGAACAGACGGGGAAATAATTTTAACATTTCCACCAAATTTTTTATTTAGAAACTCACCCAGTTCCTTTTCTATTTTTTTAGGATCTTGCGATCTAATGTCTTTTTTATTAGTCATAATAGTCTAATATAAACAAGGTTGAAAATAATTCAAGATGACTTGGGTTTCTTTAGTGTTTTTTCTTTAAAAAGCGCACATGGTTTTCCAGAAGATTGAAATACGACAACGCTAGGCAATTGTTTGGTTTTAAAGCCCATTGCCTTGCATCCATTCGGATGTTGCGGATTCCATGTGACATAGAAGAATTCACACTTAAGACAATTTCTTCTATAATTTTTTGACATGTAACACCTGAAGTTTGATAACTGATTTTAGATAAAATTTTAAAAAAAAAGCCGCGAACAATAATTGTTCGCGGCTTTTTATATTTTGTGGTGCCGAAGGGGAGATTTGAACTCCCACGGGTCGCCCCACACGCCCCTCAAGCGTGCGTGTCTACCAATTCCACCACTTCGGCATTTTTTATCCTAATATTTTATTCGGTCGTCTGCTCAACAGGTACTGTATTTTTCTTCATCACCGATGTTTCTGACTGATGGCCTGATAAATAAGCCAGTGTCAGGGATGTTACCATAAAGATAATGGCAACGGCTGTTGTTATCTTAGTCAGGATGGTTGCAGGCCCTCCCGCGCCAAAAAGCGTCTGGCCGGCTCCGCCACCAAGAGAAACTCCCATTTCCGCACCTTTTCCGCTTTGAAGCAATACAATCAGAATCAATAAGATGCAAACGCTAACATGTAATGTAACTACTAAAGTTGTCATAATTTATTAAATGTCATAATTTATAATATTAGTAAATATGTTTGCATCAAGGCTTGCTCCACCAACAAGAGCTCCGTCTACATCCTCAATACCCATTAACTCTTTTACATTCTCCGGTTTGACTGAGCCACCATACACTATACGTGTTTGATCAGCAAAGTCCTTTGAAAATAATTTTCCAAGCAAAGAACGTAAATATTGATGAACTTTTTTAACCTGATCAGCTGTGGCTGTCTTTCCCGTGCCGATAGCCCATACAGGTTCATAAGCAACAACTAAATCCTTTAGCTCATCAAGACCAAAGCCTTTTAACCCATCTGACACCTGTTTGTCAAGTGTCAAAAATGTTTTTTCTTCATTTCTTTGACTTTCTGATTCTCCAATACACAAAATCGGCTTCAGGCCGACTTCAATGGCGGCTTTAATTTTCTTGCATACCAAGGCATTGGTTTCACCGAAATACTGCCGTCTTTCGGAATGCCCGATGATGACATATTCCGCACCAGCAGCTTTTATCATATCAGCACTGACTTCACCGGTAAAAGCGCCTTGTTTTTCAAAATAAACATTTTGTGCCCCGATTTTTATATTACTTCCTTCAAGGGATGCTGCAACCAGGGGCAGCGAAAGAAAGGTTGGTGCAATAATGATATCAATGTCTTGAACATTCGAACAAAGTTGTGTAAGTATCCTGGCTGTTTCTACTGCTTCCGGACCGGTTTTATACATTTTCCAGTTGCCAGCTATGAAAGGGATTCTACTCATTATTTTGTGCCTCCGGATCAGTTATAAGGATTTTCCCACCATTACGGCCAGGTCAATCATTCTGTTGGAGTAACCAGCCTCATTATCATACCATGAATAAGTTTTTACCATGTTGCCGTTAATGACATCCGTACAACCTGCATCAACAATTGATGAAAGCGGATTTGAATTAAAATCAATTGAAACCAGGGGGATATTGCAATACCCCAATATGCCTTTAAGATGTTCTTTGGATGCTTTTTCCAAAGCCAGGTTTATCTCTTCTTTTCCAAGACCTGTTTTTTCAGTAATGACAACAAAATCCACCATGGAAACATTGGGGGTTGGTACGCGTACAGACAAACCATTGAGTTTGCCGTCAAGTTCCGGAAGAACTAATGATACGGCTTTTGCAGCCCCTGTAGTTGTTGGAATCATTGAAAGGCCGGCAGCCCTTGCCCGTCTTAAATCTTTATGTGGAAAATCAAGAATACGCTGATCACCTGTGTACGAATGAATGGTTGTCATCATGCCTGAGATAATACCAAAGTTTTCAAGCAAAACCTTTGCAACCGGAGCAAGGCAATTGGTTGTACATGACGCATTTGAAATGATGTTATGGGATGCAGGATCATACATGTCATGGTTAACGCCCATCACGATTGTAATGTCAGGATTGCTTGCAGGCGCAGAAATGATAACTTTTTTAGCCCCCCCTTCAAAATGTTTGGAGGCACCGTCACGATCTCGGAAAAACCCTGTGCATTCGCAGACAATATCCACATTTGTATCTTTCCATGGAATTTGTCCAGGATCTTTAAAGGACGTAACTTTGGTTGTTTTATTGTCAACAATAATTGAATCTTTGTTTGCAGACACCTTATTTTTCAAGGCACCATGAACAGAGTCATATTCAAGCAGATGGGCTGTGGTTTTTGTGTCCGTAAGATCATTGACTGCCGTCACTTCCACATCCGGATTATTTAACGCTGCACGAAAGACCATCCTGCCGATTCTGCCAAATCCGTTAATTCCTAATTTGATAGTCATTTTTCGTTCTCCTTTAAAATAACTGCCACGGGCAGACCTGTCCATTTTTTTACAACAATTTGGTTGTACTGGCTTGCCCGCAACAAAAAATAAAAGTTGCTGTTTTGATTTTTGAATACTTTTATATAAACATACATGGCAGATTTATCTGCTATAACAAAAACTAAAACTCTTATTATTACAGTGTTTTGAGCTGAGTTTTATATAAAAATAGGGATAAGAAAAAAAATTATGCCCTTTTTGTTCCCTTTAAAATTTCGCTGGCAAGGGATATGCTTTTCTTCCCATGTTCTATAAGGGATGAGGTTAATTTTTCCATATTCATCTTAGATCTTGATTTGACCGCTTTTAAGAGAATAGGAAGATTCACGCCGGAAATGACTTCCACCCGTCCTTCTTCCAGGAAAGCATAACTTAAGTTTGAAGGCGTTCCTCCAAACATATCCGTAAAAATAATAACGCCATTGTCTGTTATTACTTTTGAAATTCCTTTTTTTATTTTTTTTCTTAAGCTATCCGGATCTTCAAGAATATTAATGGAAACGGAAAACAGATTGTCCTGTTTGCTTCCTAAAATAAATTCAACCGTTTCAACAAGTGAACTTCCTAAATTTGCATGGGTTACTAAAAGTATACCTGTCATGTTTCCTTTATGTCCCTGTCAATGTCCCTGTGGATCAGACCGGGCTTTAATCTTTTTTTAATTAGATGTTCATAAATGCTTCTTGCAATGGCCACGCTTCTATGTCTGCCGCCTGTACATCCAATGGCAAACGTGAGATATGCCTTGTTTTCTATCTTGTATAAAGGAATTAAATAATCAAGCAGGTTTAAATACTTTTCAAGAAAAATCCGGGTTTCATTTTGTGATAATACAAAGCGTTTAACTGCTTCGGATTCTCCATCCTGATTTTTCAGTTCCTTTATAAAATAGGGATTGGCCAAAAACCTCATGTCCATAACAAGGTCGGCATCATTGGGAATCCCATATTTAAATCCAAATGAAATAATATTTATTTTTGTCAGACTGATGGATTTGTCCCCATCATGAATAAGGTCAAGGATTTGAGATTTCAGCTGATGAACATTCAAATGGGTCGTATCAATAATATGATGTGCCGTTTTTTTGATGGGTGCCATCATTCTTTTTTCCAGTTGAATATTGTCCAAAAGACTTTTTTCATTTGTCAGGGGATGTTGCCGCCTGGTTTGGCTGAATCTTTGTAACAGCTTGTTCACAGAGGCTTCAAGAAATATGATTCGGGGTGTCATACTCAAATGATCCTCAATTGAGGCAATGCCTTGTGCATAATTTGATATGAAATTCTTACTTCTCATATCCATCACAAACGCCAGTCCCTTGATTTCCGGACTCTCCTTTAACGGCAGGTCCAGAAATTTAGACAAAAGTTCTATGGGCATATTGTCGACACAATAGAACGAAGCATCTTCAAATGCTTGAATAGCCGTTGTTTTTCCTGAGCCGGAAAGGCCGGTTATGATATAAAACTTTTGCATTTTACTTGCTTGTGACCTTTAGGTTACTTGTGATCTTTAGGTTACTTGTGACCTTTAAATCATATGTGACCCGAAGGTTAAAAGTCTTCATCCTGCTCCATAATGATATTGTAAATTTCATCAATGGATTTTGAGCTTAACAGTCTTTTTTTTAAATGATCCATTTTTAAAAGTTTTGAAATCTGGGCCAATACTTTAAGGTGCCCTCCGGTAGAGTTTTGTGTTGTCAGTAACAGGAAAAAAATATGGACGGGTTTATTGTCAAGGGATTCATATTCAATCCCTTTTTGACTGAGTCCGAAACCGACAATAATTGATCCGACCGAATCAAGTTTTCCATGCGGAATTGCAATACCTCCACCAATACCTGTGCTGCCTAACTGCTCTCTTTCCATGAGAACAGTGGCAATGTCTTTGGCTGATGCATCTGTTGCCTGTGAAACTGCAGAGGCAAGTTCATCAATAGCCCCTTTTTTGTCACTGGAGTTAAGGTTTGCAATAATAGAATTTTTATTAAGAAGCTGGCTGATTCTCATTTAATGAATTATCCTATGGGCTGGATTAACCCCAGCTTACCGTTATTGTGTTTGTATAGAACATTGAGCTGCTCTGTCCTGGCATTGTTGAAAACAAAAAAAGATTGCTTGCCGGAATCTAATTCAATCACCGCATCTTCAATATCCATGGGTTTAGTATCAACTGTTTCAATAATTATCGTATCTACCATCTGGTCTGTCATAGGGTTGTCCAATGATTCTGTTGATAAATTTAATTGGGCAGATTCATTTTTAATGCTCTGCTTATTTCTTGACAGATGCTGTTTGACTTTTTCTTTGTGTTTTTTAATTTGGGGTTTTATTTTATCCATCAGCGCGTCAATAGAGGAATACATGCTTTCGGAATCTTCTTTGGCATGAATTTTTAATTTGTCGCAAGTAAGTGTGATTTCAGCTATATGTCTGATTTTTTCAACAGACAACACAACATATGCTTCAGCCGGGCTGTCCAGCATTTTATCAAATTTATCAAGTTTTTTTTGAACATAAGATTTTAAAGCAACAGATGTGTCAATTTTTTTAAAGGTAACGGTTGTTTGCATAAAAAAACCTCCTTAAAGCTGTTTGCGTTTATTAGAAGGAAGTATGTTCAGTACTTTCCTGTATTTAGCGACCGTTCTTCTGGCAATCTGGATATTTGAGCTTTGAAGAATGTTGGCTATTTTTTCATCACTTAAAGTACTTTCCGGGTTTTCGTTTTCTATCAGCAGTCTTATCCTTTCTTTTACACTTGCAGATGCCATGGATTCTCCGCCGGTTCTTTCGATTGAAGAGTTAAAAAAGTATTTTAACTCAAAAAGTCCCTGGGGGGTATAGGCATATTTGTTGGTTGTCACCCGACTGATTGTTGATTCATGCATCTCAATATCTTCTGCTATGTCCTTTAGAATCAGTGGTTTTAAATATGCAATCCCTTTTTCAAAAAATTCATTTTGAAATTTTAGAATGCTTTCCATGACAAGGTATATTGTTTTTTGACGCTGGTGTATGCTTTTTATCAGCCAGGATGCAGACTGCATTTTTTCATTGAGGTAATTTTTTGCATCTTTTGATATTTTATGACCGTTGGCAATGGCATTTTTATAAAACCGGTTAATTTTAAGTTTGGGAAGACCGTCATCATTCATCACAATTTTAAAATTATCACCATGCTTATAAACATAGATATCAGGCGTGATATAGGCAGGTTCATCAGTGGAAAATTTTCGACCGGGTTTAGGTTCAAGGTATTGAATGATTTTTACGGCTGCTCTGACATCATCCAGGGATATTTTTAATGCTTTGGCAATTTTTTTGCTGTTTCTGTTTTCAAGATTTTTCAAGTGATTGTTTATGATTTCAGTGATAATGGGATTATCAATGCCCAGTTGATGAACTTGAATCAGCAAGGTCTCACGAAGATTTCTGGCACAAATACCGGGCGGATCAAATGTCTGAAGCACTGACAGCAGATCTTCAACAACTTCTATTTCAACACCGGAAATTTCGGCAATTTCTTCAATATCACTGCAAAGATAGCCATCCCTGTTCAGATTCCCAATAATCATATGACCGATTTTTTCTTTTTCTTCACTGAGTCCATGGAGCATTAACTGCCACTGAAGATGGGCTTGCAGGGTCTTTTTTTCAGAAGTAAACGCTTCATAATTCGGCGCTTCGGTATTTTCCGATTCCGTATAGACTCTTCCTGTGGAATTATATTCATTAATATAATTTTCCCAGTCTGTGTCAGACCTTACCTTTTCTTCAATGGTGACTTCTTTTAAGGGGGTTTCTTTTTCAGGGGAAGCGGTTTCATTTTCCAGGGCTGTAATATTATTGTCGGATGGCTCTTCTGTCCCGGCCTCTTCAAGAGCAGGATTTTGTTCCATTTCCTGTTGAATCATCTCGGCAAGCTCAAGGCGCGACAGCTGGAGCAACTTGATAGCCTGCTGAAGTTGAGGCGTCATGACCAGTTGCTGAGTCAAGATTAAACTTTGTTGTAATCCAAGTTCCATAATTATAGTTTAAAATTTTCTCCCAAATAGATTTTTTTAGCTAATTTGCTTGAAATGATTTTATCAGGATTTCCCGATTCAATAACTTTACCCTGGTTCATAATATAGGCATTATCACAAACCCCTAAGGTCTCTCTTACATTATGATCTGATATTAAAACGCCTATTCCTTTTTTAGTCAAATGATAAATTATTTGCTGGATATCAATAACCGCCAAAGGATCAATCCCTGCAAAGGGTTCGTCCAGAAGAATAAACAAAGGGTCTGTGGCAAGGACTCTTGAAATTTCAAGCCGCCGTCTCTCTCCTCCGGAAAGTGAGCCGGCTTTTTGCCCGGCAAGATTGATAATGCCAAGCTCTTTCATCAGGCCCATGGTTTTTTGTTCAATATCAATGCCGTTTTGAGGCAACACTTCAAGTATGGCTGTAATATTTTGTTTTACCGTCAATTTTTTAAAAATGCTTGATTCCTGAGGAAGATATCCTATTCCTTTTCTTGCTCTTATATACATTGGATATTGCGTAATATCATCATCATCAATCAGAACTTCACCCTGGTCGGGTTTGATCAATCCAACCGATATATAAAATGTAGTTGTTTTGCCAGCCCCGTTTGGTCCTAAAAGTCCGGTTACTTCTCCTTGCTTCACTGTAAGGCTGACATGATCCACAACTTTTTTGCCGTCATAGATTTTTACAAGATTTTTTAATGCAAGTTGTGTCATTATTGTTTTTCAGTGATATTATCTTCAGGATTAAAAAGCGCTTCAACTCTTTTTGTACCGTCACTTTCCACGAGTACTTTATCTTGATTTCTGAAAAGGGTAATCTTTGTTCCGGTTACAAAACTTGAGCCTGTTATTAATTTGGGAGCTTTGCCCGTGAGAACCAATATTCCGTCTTGGGTTGTATAGACAGCTTTGTCGGCAAATGCCTTTCGTTCGCCGGCAATGTATTTGACATTGCCGGTGGAAACAATTTTTTTGATATTGTTTTGAGCATCCTTGTTTTTATTGTCATCCATAAAGTAAATTTGAATGGAATCAGCAAAAACAATGGAATCCGCTTTTGTGACTTTGACATTACCGATAAATTCAATCATTGAGGTATTTTTTTGTGCAATCATTTTATCGGATTCAACGTGAAGAGGAGCTTCTTTGAAAGTCTTTTGCGTTTGGGAGTGGGCAATTTTTATCTGCCACAGCCCTATAAAACAAAAAATAAAAAAAAGCACAAAAAAAAGGCGGGTTGATTTATTAAAGAACAAATTTTTCACTGAAATTTCCTTTAACATGCCCATTTAAAATTATCATACTATCATTGAGTTCCGTTTTCATTGAATCTGCTTCAATAAAGGACTTTTCCTTTTCAAGCCTCACATGAGTATTGGAATAGATTATATGTTCTTTTTTGTTATAATGCAACTTATCAGTTCTCAGGACAGAAGTTTCATGGGTTACAACCACATTATCGGAAAATGTCATATCATGCGTCTTTGTCTGGAGTACGCCTTCTTGAGATGTCAGGTGAACCTTTTTATTGTCTTTTGTAAAAAAAAAGACTGATACATCGATTAGAACAGCCTTATTTTCATCTTTCAAGAGTGTTGCAGAGCCGGCTTTCAACTCCCACTCCTTTATCCCGTTTTTTTTTGAAATTTGCTTTAAAACGTTTAATTTTAAGGCGGCTTTGGAGTCTATTTTAATATCGTGAAGTTGCGGTGGGGTAGAAAGCAGCTTGTCAAAATAAAAAAATCCACTGATGATGAGAATCATCAAAATCAAAATGCCAATCAAAGGGTAGGTCAGTTTGTGTTTTGAAGCGTATGTCATAACAGGTATTGATTAAGAATGATGTCCCATAATCCCTTTGCTTTCAAAATGTTGTCACAAATTTCCCTGACAGCTCCCTGACCTCCTTTTTGGATTGTTATAATGTCTGAATGGATTTTAACCTCTTCTGGTGCTTCTGGAACACAAAAAGAAAGCCCCACTCTTTTCATGACAGGAAGATCAATCAGATCGTCTCCGACAAACGCTATTTTTTCAGGTGCTGTTCCTGTCCGGGCAGTGATGGTGTCAAGGGCTTTTGATTTGTCCTTTATACCGTCAAACAACAATGTTATCCCAAGATTTTCACACCGGTATTCCAAGGCCTTTGATTTACGGCCGGTGATAATTCCGACCCCAATTCCTGCATCCATCAGCAGTCGCAGTCCTAAGCCGTCTCGTGAATGAAAACTCTTTATCTGCTCTCCCGAATCTGAATAGGTGATGCTTCCGTCTGTTAATACTCCATCCACATCCAGCAGCAAAAGATCAATATTTGCAAGCTTGGTTTTCATATGTGTTATCCTACTGCTTTTTTGATTGCCACAAGGGTGGTTAAAAGATCTTTCATATCGTTTAACGGCATGGAATTGGGTCCGTCGCACAGGGCTTTGTCAGGTTCCGGATGGGTTTCAATAAACAATCCGTTTGCACCTGCTGCTATGGCGGCCTTTGATAAAGTGGGTACAAATTGCCTTTCTCCGGCAGAAGAATCCGTGGCACCTCCAGGGAGTTGAACACTATGTGTCGCATCAAAGACAACCGGTACACCTAAATTTTTGATAATAGGTATGGATCTAAAGTCCACAACAAGATTATTATAACCGAATGAAGACCCTCTTTCGGTTATACAGATATTGGTATTTTTGGATTCTTTTGCCTTGTTAAGAATATTGTTACAGTCAATAGGAGATAAAAACTGTCCTTTTTTTATGTTGACCGGTTTGCCTGTATTGCAGGCTGCCATGATTAAATCCGTCTGTCTGCACAAGAATGCCGGTATTTGGAGAATATCCAGAACCTTTGCCGCTTTTTGAGCCTGGTCAGGCAAATGAATGTCTGAAATAACAAGGATATCCAGATCTTTTTTGATTTTGTCAAGAATGGTTAATCCTTCGTTAAAGCCAGGTCCCCTGAAAGAGTGAACGGAAGTGCGGTTTGCTTTGTCAAAGGATGCCTTGAAAATAAAAGGAATATCAAGTTGTTCTGTAATTTTTTTTAAATGTTTTGCAATACGGTAAGTGATTTCATGGCTTTCTATCACACAAGGGCCGGCAATGAGAAAAAATCTTGGGTCGGGTCTATCGACTAAATTGAAAAAAAAATTGTCCATAATTGCATCCTGAATAAAAGGTTTTGAAGCCAAATTATATTTTGAGGTCAAAAAAGTCAAGAATGGAAAATTGCTTGATAAGTTCGATCATAGCTGCTATTTTACTGTAAATTTATTTATTCACACACTAACCTCCTGAAAAGATAGGTATTATTGATGAAAAGAGTTGTCTTTTTTGTTCTGTTTTTTGTTGTTTTTATTCCAATTGTTTGGGTGCTTGTTCATAAATTTGAAAGCAAAAAACCAATTGTCGATATTACAATACCGTCTATATACTTGAAAAAATCCTATGAAATGTCACTGAATATTACAGATCATCAAACAGGTCTGCGCAAGATTATGGTATCCATAATGCAGCAGGGCAAAGAAAAGGTTTTGCTGGAAAAGCAATATGCTTCTTCAAATTTTTTAGGTTTGTTTCCTGAAGTGAAGAAGACGCAAGATACTTTTACCATACCTGTTTTGTTCTGGAAATATGGGATGACCGATGGTGAAGCGGTTATCCGGATAATGGTTTCTGATTTTTCATGGCGAGGCTGGAACAAGGGCAATGTTTTTTATATCGAAAAAAAGGTCGTTATTGATTCAAAACCTCCCAAGGTGAGGGTCTTAACGAAACGTCACAATATTGAACGTGGAGGTTCCGGTCTTGTTATTTACAGGATATTTGAAGAAAATTTAAAAAGCGGTGTTAAAGTTGGGGATAATTTCTTCCCGGGTCATGCCGGTTTGTTTGAAGATAAACAGATCTATGCTGCTTTTTTTGCTTTAAGCCACGTGCAGGGTTCGGGTACTCAAATTTCTGTCGTTGCCGAAGATATGGCCGGCAATATTACAAAAAGAGGATTTTATCATTATATAAGGGATAAAAATTTTCAAACAGATGTTTTGAATATTTCCGATCGTTTTCTCGAACAAAAAGTTTATGATTTTGATGTGGATGACAAAAATGGATTTTTTCAAGAACAAGAATCTTCCTTGCTTAAAAAATTTTTATATATCAACGGTGAAGTCAGAAAGAATAATGTTGAAACCATATTAAAGGTTCCCCAAATAACACAAAACGAAAAATACTGGGACGGCATGTTTTCAAGGCTTAATGGATCTGCAAGGAGAGCTGGATTCGCTGACCGACGGATTTATAAATATAAGGGCAATGAAATCGACAGGGCGGTTCATTTGGGTGTTGATTTGGCTTCAACTTCCAATGCAACGGTTAAAGCTGCCAATTCGGGCAAAGTGATCCTGACAAAATTTATCGGCATATTCGGGAATACCGTGATGATTGATCATGGATTCGGGCTTTGCAGTCTTTATGCTCATTTAAACCATATTTCAGTAAATGAAGGTGATATGGTTAAAAAAGGTGATGATATTGGTTCAACTGGTTTGACGGGTCTTGCCGGCGGCGATCATCTTCATTTTTCAATGATTGTACATAATGTTTTTGTAAACCCTGTTGAATGGTGGGATGATTCATGGATTAAAAATAATATTACATCAAAAATTGATTTTGTGAAGCAGATTGATTAGCAAAATTGGAACAGTAATGTGGGACATATTTCAAAGCTGTCCCTGATACATAATACAAGATACGATAAGGTTTATTATGAGTGATTATAAAGTTAATAAAACAATTGAACAGATAAATAAAAAAATTGCAGCCGGCGAAGCTGTGGTTGTTACTGCAGAAGAAATTATCGATATTGCGAAAAAAGAAGGCATTATTGAAGCAGCAAAAAAAATTGATGTGGTAACCACCGGAACATTTGCACCCATGTGTTCATCCGGGGCGTTTATCAATATCGGCCAGTCCAAACCCCTGGTCAGAACAACAGAAACCTGGATTAACAATGTGCAGGCATATTCAGGTTTAGCAGCCGTGGACTGTTATCTGGGTGCTACCCAGACCTGTGAGGATGATCCGTTAAACAAACGCCATCCAGGTGAATTTAATTATGGCGGCGGTCATGTGATCCAGGATCTGGTTGCCGGAAAACAAGTTCATATACGGGCGGAAAGCTATGGTACGGACTGTTACCCCAATAGAAAAATAGAGAAACTTGTCACATTAGAAGAGTTGCCCAATGCCATGTTGTGTAATCCTCGAAATGCCTATCAAAATTATAATTGTGCAATCAATAAATCCGATAAAATTAAATATACTTATATGGGAACTTTAAAATCAGACATGGGCAATGCCAATTATTCAACATCCGGGGAACTCAGTCCGCTGTTGAATGATCCGTATTTGAAAACCATTGGTGTTGGAACCAGAATTTTTCTGGGAGGCGCACAAGGGTATGTGACATGGACTGGCACCCAGCATAAAAAAGAAGTTGAAAGAGGATTGAACGGCGTGCCGGTGACACCGGCAGGTACCCTTTCCGTAATGGGGGATTTAAAGCAGATGTCTCCCGAGTGGCTTGTCGGCCAGAGTATTCGAGGCTACGGTGTTTCTTTGTCCGTCGGCTTTGGAATTCCGATCCCTATTCTAAATGAAGAAATCCTTAAATATACTTCGGTTTGCGATGAAGATATTTTTACTCAGGTTATTGATTATGGATATGATTATCCAGAAGGCATTTCAAAATCCTATGGCCAGGTAAGCTACGCAGAACTGAAAAGCGGTTCGATTATGATCAAAGGAAGGAAAATCCCAACAGTTCCATTATCTTCAATGATAAAGGCACGAAAAATAGCTGATATTTTAAAAAAATCCATCCAGAAAGCAAAATTCTTTTTAGGTCAACCACAACATATGTTCTATTAGAGGTTAAACAATAAGGATAAAAAATGGCGGAAAAGAAACCTAAGAGTTCTTTGCGGGAAAATATAGAGGCAATCATTATAGCAATAGTTATTGCCATGTTTATCAGAACGTTTATTGTTCAAGCATTTAAGATCCCATCGGGTTCCATGCTTGAAACGCTTCAAATCGGAGACCATATCCTGGTCAATAAATTTATTTATGGAGTAAAAATTCCGTTTACGGACGGTAAAACACTGATCTCGGTTAAAGATCCTCAAAAAGGTGATATCGTTGTATTCAAGTATCCTGAAGACCCATCCAAGGATTTTATTAAAAGGGTGGTTGCCACAGGGGGGGATACCGTGGAAATCATCAATAAAAAACTTTATGTAAATGACAGGCTAATTGAAAATGAGCCTTATGCTGTTTATAAAACCGGCATCATATATCCTGGAATTGTCAGCAAAAGAGATAATTTGAACAAAACTATTGTCCCTGAAAATAATTTGTTTGTCATGGGAGATAACCGTGACAACAGTCATGACAGCAGATTTTGGGGTTTTGTTGATCTGAAGGCAGTCCGGGGAGAAGCATTTATCATTTACTGGTCATGGAATAAGAATAAATTCGGAGTCAGATGGAATAGAATTGGTGATTTATTAATATAGGGAGCAATATGCAGTTTACAAAAAAGGATGTTCTGGATATAGAATCTCTTGAACCTTCCGAAATTTCATTGATCCTTGATACAGCCCGAGGCATGAAAGAAATTTCAGAACGGCCTGTTAAAAAAGTACCCACATTAAGAGGAAAAACCATTGTTCTTTTTTTTCAGGAGCCTTCGACAAGAACAAAACTTTCCTTTGACACGGCAGCCAAACGGCTTTCCGCAGACAGTATTTCAATTTCAAAGAGTTCATCGAGTATCGTGAAAGGGGAGACCCTGATTGATACGGCCAAAAACCTGGAAGCCATGAAACCGGACGTTATTGTCCTGCGTCATCCGTCATCCGGAGCGCCTCATTTGATTTCAAAATATGTCAATGCTTCGGTGATTAATGCAGGAGATGGAATCCATGCACACCCCTCCCAAGCGCTGTTGGATATGATGAGTGTCCGGGAAAAAAAAGGGAAAATAGACGGGTTAAAGATTTCTATTATAGGGGATATTGCCCACTCAAGGGTGGCAAGATCAGATATTATCGGTTTTTCAAAAATGGGCGCAACGGTTTCCATCTGTGCGCCTGAAACCATGATTCCCATGGGAATAGAAAAATTAGGATGCACAGTATCACCTAATATCGAAACCTGTATTGAGGGGGCTGATGTGGTTATGATGCTCCGGATTCAAAAAGAAAGACAGGGAAACATACTTTTCCCTACGGAAAGGGAATATGCAGCGCTTTTCGGGCTGAATAAAATCCGACTGGCTCTGGCAAAAAAAGATGTCATTGTAATGCATCCAGGACCCATGAACAGGGGTGTTGAAATATCAAGTGATGTTGCAGATGGTCAGTGTTCTGTTATTTTAGAGCAGGTCACCAATGGGGTTGCTTTGAGGATGGCATTATTTTATCTGGTAGCAGGAGGTAACAGGCATGCAGACTCTGATTAAAGGGGCACGGGTTCTTGATCCGGGGAAGATAGATGAGAAAAAAGATATTCTCATTAAAAATAATCTTATTGAAGCTATTATTGATCCTATTGTTGACCCGACTATTGATCCGATTGCAGATTTGGATGAAAATAAAACCGAATCTGGTATTAACGTAATAGATGCTAAAGGAATGATCGTGGTTCCCGGATTAATTGATATTCATGTTCATTTGAGAGAGCCGGGGCAAGAATATAAGGAAAACATTGAGACAGGTCTTGCTGCTGCTGCCAGGGGAGGTTTTGCAGCAGTTTGTTCCATGCCCAATACAATCCCGGTTAATGATAACAGACAAGTGACGCAATTTATTATCCATCGTGCAAATGAATTGGGGCTTTCAAAAGTATATCCCACCGGGGCAATAACTCAGGGTTCAATGGGAAACACCCTTGCTGAAATATATGATATGAAAAAGGCTGGTATTGTTGCGGTCACTGATGATGGAAAACCAGTGGAAAATTCCAATCTGATGAGGCGGGCTCTGGAATATTGCAAGGGTTTGGACATGCCGGTTTTTGTCCATGCGGAAGATTTAAGCATTGTAGACGGCGGCTCGATGAATGAAGGCCCGTTTGCCACAGCCCGGGGCATAAAAGGAATTCCCAACGCAGCAGAGACGATTATGGTTGTAAGAGATATAGCGCTTTGTGAACTTACAGGCGCATGGGTTCATTTCTGCCATATCAGTACCAGAGAGTCGGTGGAAGCCATCAGGCAGGCAAAAAAACGAGGGGCAAGAGTTACTTGTGAGACAGCACCCCATTATTTTACGCTGACAGATGAGGATGTGAAAGATTATAATACTAATTTTAAAATGAATCCACCCTTGCGCTCAGAAGAAGACAGGCAGGCCGTTATCCAGGGGCTGTCAGATGGGACAATTGATGTGATCGCATCAGATCATGCCCCTCACAGCGTGATGGAAAAAGATGTGGAATTTGACATGGCAGCTTTTGGTATTGTCGGATTGGAAACCTCATTGTCTTTGTCATTAAAACTGGTTCATAACGGAGTTTTAACCCTTGAGGCGCTTGTCAATAAAATGGCAAAGAACCCGGCAAAAATTATTGGTCTTAATAATGACATCAAGTCTGGAAATTTTGCAGATTTGACCATTATAGATCCTGATCATGCCTATGAAATTGATCCTGAAACATTTAAATCCAAAAGCCGAAATACCCCTTTTTCCGGACTTAAGGTCAGGGGCAGTGCATTTTTAACCATGGTAAATGGCAGGGTTGTGTATCAAAGGGATTAAACAGCAGGATCATTAATCATGAATAAAAAGACACATCATATCCTTGTGGTCGATGATGAAATAAGCATGCGAGAGTTTCTTGATGTTTTATTATCCAAAGAAGGATATAAAGTGTCGGATGCCGGAAGCGGTAAACAGGCCATCAAGATGATTCAAAAAAATGGTTATGATCTTGTCCTGTCTGATATTCGTCTCGGGGACATCGTCGGCCTGGACGTTTTAAAAGAGGCAAAAAAGAAAAATCCGGATACGGTTGTTATCATGATATCAGCTTACTCAACCACAGAAATTGCTGTTGAGGCCATGAATGAAGGGGCCTACGATTTTGTCCCCAAACCATTTGATAACACGGAATTGAAGCATACTATCCAAAAAGCCCTTGAATTAAAAACCATTGACCAGGAAAAAGATCGGACGTCATCAGAGCTTCGGGATAATATGCATTTTGAACGGATTATCGGAAAAAGTCCCGGAATGATGGCGATTTATAAACTAATCGAACAAATTAGCTCGACAAAAACCAATGTGTTGATCACCGGGGAAAGCGGAACCGGAAAAGAATTGATTGCAAGGGCGATTCATGAAAATTCCGATCGGAAAAATAATCCTTTTGTAGTTGTCAATTGCGGTGGTATCCCGGATACGTTGATAGAGAGTGAATTTTTTGGTCATGTTAAAGGCTCTTTTACAGGAGCGGTCAGTGATAAACAAGGCCTTTTTGAGGCAGCAAATCTTGGAACTATTTTTTTAGATGAGATTGGTGAATTGTCTCCCATTTTACAGGTCAAGCTTTTGCGTGCGGTTCAGGAAACCTCTTTTAAGCCTGTTGGGGGAACAAAAGACATTGATGTGGATGTCAGGATTATCTCTGCTACCAACAAAAAACTCGAGCAGGAGGTGATTGACGGAAATTTCAGGGAAGATCTTTTTTTTCGACTGAATGTTATTCCCATTAAAGTTCCGCCGTTAAGGGACAGAAAAGGTGATGTGGCACTTTTAGCCAAACATTTTGTTGGAAAATATTCCCAAAAAATGAAAAAGGATATTGTCAAGCTGTCTTCCTATGCCATTGATTTTTTGAATAGCTATAGTTTTCCCGGTAATGTCAGGGAGCTTGAAAATCTTATCGAACGAAGCGTTGCCCTTTCTTCCACCAATATCATCCTGCCCGAAAGCCTGACCATTTCCATGCACAAAAAACGCAGATGGGTTGAAGGAATTAAAGATCAAAGGTTTGATCTGGATGATGTTGAACAGGGTGTGGATCTGGATAAGATCCTGTCAACTATTGAGCACTCCTATCTTAAAAAAGCCATGGAACTTGCCGGTGGTAACAAAAACAAAGCTGCCGAATATTTAAACCTAAGTTTAAGATCCATGCGTTACCGTCTTGACAAAATAGAAGACGAATAGCAATTTTTTTAGATTCGTATGAGATAATTTTTTTAAAGCGATGGAGAAAACTTTGCTTTACAGAAAAAGCATGCTCTATTATTTTGATCTGAAAGCAATGATAAAAAAGATAACCTAAACAATTAATGTAACAAGAAAAACAAAAGACCGATCATATTTTGGTCGGGTTGTTTATTTGGTAGAAAAATATTTTAGGCATTTTTCATATGTTATCATAGATGATCGCATAAAGATTTATTCTTTTGTAACTATCTAAGTTTATTGATAGTATGGTGGAGCTGAGGGGGATCGAACCCCTGACCTTACGGCTGCCAGCCGTACGCTCTCCCAGCTGAGCTACAGCCCCACATCAAAAGCACTACTTTAATAATAGATTGAACCTTTTGTGTCAACAAAAAAATAAAATAAAAAACCTCGTTGCGCTTGATAGCTCAAGCAGATAGAGTCTTTGTGCAAACAAAAATCACCATCAGCAAAGGGGTATTCTTGGGTATAACTAATTGATATAGAAGGATGTTATTTGTCTGTATTGTAAATATTCAGCTTAGTCATTGAGGAATTTTTAATAATTCCGATATTATGCGGCTGGATTACAGTGCTGAGTACAATTGTGAAAAAATATAAATAAAAGACAATCGGCACACCCTGTATTTAAAGGCCAAACTAAGGTAATGTAGTCTATGAAACCGTTATCATGTTTGTTGATTTAAAAACCCTGCTCATGAAACACTTGACATAAAAAATATCGATAAGTATTCTTCCTCTTTTTATATAAAAGAGGAAGTTTAGAAAATTGAACAACAACAATAATACATTATTTGATATTATAAAATCATCCCGCCGCTGGCTGATATTGATCATAGCCGGAATCCTGTTCGTTCTGTCGCAGTTTTACCGTTCATCCGTAGCCGTGATTACTCCGAACCTGATACAGGACTTGAGCCTTGATGCCTGGGAATTAAGTACTGTATCGGCATCATTTTTTTATGCCTTTGCTCTTATGCAGATTCCTGTCGGGCTTTTTCTTGACAGCATTGGCCCCAGAATCACCATGACCCTGCTCACATTGGTTGCCGTGGCAGGCGCACTGATTTTTTCCATGGGAGAATCCTACTACTCGCTGACCATAGGCAGGGTGTTTTTGGGAATCGGTATGGCATGCAACTTCATGGGAACTTTAAAACTCATCACGATCTGGTTTCATCCGAAACAGTTTGCAACACTTTCAGCTATTATATTATCAGCTGGCACTGCCGGCAATATAGCGGCGGCTACCCCCCTTGCATTAATGGTACAAACGCTTGGATGGAGAAACAGCTTTGTGACAATGAGCGGAGTCACTTTTTTTATAGTGATTCTTTTCTTTTTCCTGGTAAACGACCGGCCCGGCAACCAAATTATTTCGGAAAACCAGGGAGCTTCCCGTCCTAAGGTAAGAGATACTCTGCAAAGGGCTAAAATCCTTTTTTCCCAACGGGATTTCTGGATCATTTCGTTTTCCACATTTTGTCGTTATGGTATTTTTGCTTCTGTTCAGGCGCTTTGGGCAGGCCCCTATCTTATACAGGTGGCTGGACTCTCACCGGTTACGGCAGGTAATATTATCCTGCTAATGAGTATCGGCATGATCATCGGCAGTCCCGTGACAGGGCATTTATCTGATATTGTTTTTACATCTCGAAAAAAGGTTATTACCTTCGGTCTCTTCGGGATGTCTGTTATTTTAGGAATTCTTGTGTTTCTTCCCGGGGAATCAGGAAAAGTGACTTTGTCAGTCCTCTTTTTTTGTTTTGGTTTGTTCAGCAGTTCAGGACAGCTAATGTATGCACATATAAAAGAACAAGTTCCCCATGAAAATGCAGGCATGGCAATGACAGCAATTAATTTTTTTACCATGGGCGGAGTTGCTGTTTTCTTACAGGGAATAGGCTTTTTAATGAAATTTCTTTATCCAGGAACCTCTCTGGGCTTTTCAGCTTTCAAAAGTGCCTTTATCTTCTGCGGAATCTGCCTTGCGGTTATTTGTGTTTGCTACACCTTTACGACCGAAACCCTTGCCATGAAAAAAGACTATCGTTAAATAATGATTTTGGAAGACATGCTCCTCTAAAAAACAGGGGCTTGTAATGTTTTATCTTCATTAAAAACCCCTGTTATAAAAAATATAAATTATTTTTTTGTTATTTTATTTTTCGCAAGACTCTGGAGGACCATTTGGAATCATCCATTCGTCTGCTCAGGCTCGTACCCAGTTTGGAAAGCATATGATTGGACTGAGCTTTTTCTTCTGCTTCCGCATAAATTTCTGCAGCAATATCAGGGTCATTCATCTGCAGTAAAGCAGTTTCCGCCAAAAACACAAGATCATCAAAGGAGGTCAGTTTTTTGCGAGCTGAAGACACAATATTTGACAAGAATATCTGTTCGGATGTCTGATTTTTTATAAGACAAATCAATTGCCCGTAATCCCGTTGGGACTGGCAGAGTGATGCTGCTGAGCCATAGAGTTTTTGAGCCCAATCTTTATCCTCAAGCCAGTTAAAAACAGCTCCGGCAATACTCGCAAAATCAGACAGGCTGCTGCATTTTTCCTCGGCTTTGCTCAGCAGCTTTGCTGCCCATTCCTTGTCATTGAATTTTTTTACTGCAATGGACGCAAGTTTGATAAAATCACTGTTTTTGGAACTCTTGTTTTCAATACCGACATATATCTCACGAATCCAGGCCTCATCTTTAAGTGTATCGGCAATGGCACGGGTCAGTTCATCATAGAAACTGAGACTGGTGCATTTATCCAGAAGTTCTGAATAGATATCCCTTACCAGGGCTTCGTCTCCTAAGTCCGAATGAATACCGGCAGTAAGTTTTATAAAATCGTTAAAATTAACGGTAAGTGCTTTTGCAAGCTTGTAAAGCTTGGCTGCGTAATACTTGTCTCCTGTCTTCTCAAACACCTCATGGGCAAGTGTCCGCATGGGAGAGCAGGTTTTGGTTTCCTGTTCTCTTAAAATAAAATCCGCATATAATGCTTTAAATTCTTCCCGTTTTTCCAGCTGAAAGGAAATTGCCGATGTCCAGGTCTCGTCATCGGTGACAATCTCCTGGATAGCCTTGGCTGTTTTGATAAAGTCTGCATTGGTTTTTACGGCCCCTTCAGCCTGTTTGAGAACCTGAACTGCCGCATCCGTATCTTTAAGATCTTTTGCCATGGAAATGGCCAGAGCAACCAGTTGGCCGCAGTCCGGATTAGTGGCTGCCGCTTTCTGATAAACTAAAGAAGCAAAGGCTGCATCACCGGTGTTGTCAAATACGGCCTTGGCCAGTTTCAGATAATCTGAAAAATCTTTAAAAACTGTTTCCGCTTTTTTATAAACAGACATTACAAAATCAGTATCATCCAGCTGTTTTTTTACGGTTTCGGCAAATTTGAGCAGCTCATTTCCGGATTCAAGTGATGCCAGGGCTTTTTCACAAATTTTTCGGGCAAGGTCATTGTCTTGAAGGTCAGTTGTAACACCGGCCGCAAGCACTATAAAATCATCTGCCTTTGATGCTTTTGTCATTGCTTTTTCATACACATTCTTGGCCCTGTCCTTGTCTTTGAACATGTCCAGAACAGACTTTGCAAAAACCACATAATCATCGGCTTTTGAACATTTTTCAAAGGCTTTGTCAATGGTTTGTTCAGCAAGCTCTTTGTCGTTGAGAACTTTGGCAATATGATCGCTTAATTCTAAAAAATCCGTTACTTTGACACATTTTGAACTTGCAGCTCCGATAATGTCTTTTGATACATCTTCAAGCTTAAGCTCCAGGGCCGCTGCGGCAAGCTTTAAAAAATCTTCTGTTGAACCGCACAGGTTTTTACCCTGCTCCAGAAGGGCGGTAGCAGCATCCGTATCCTGAAGCAAATCAAGACTGGCCTTGGCATATACGACTGCGTCTTCAAATGTTTCGGCCCAGTCAGCACCTTCTTGCAAAAGTTCGGACGCCCACTCTTTATCAGAAAGTCCGTCCACAATTTCTTTTGCCACGGCAATATATTCTTCCGGAGCATCACACTCTTCGGCTTTTTCTTCCAACTCTTCTTTTAATCCCATGTTTCCTCCTTGTTGTTTTGAACAATATTATATTTAAACATTTTAATTCAGGTAAGTAAGACAATCTCTTATTTTTTTATTGTCAGATAAATTGCCTATCACAGGTCGTTTTTTTGTGCAATCAATATTCTTCTTGAAGGCCGACCCCTGTGAAGTTTGTTGCCCATAAAGAAGACTAATTATTCTTAAATGGGGTTTGAGACTCTTTGACTTGATCTCAATTGATTCTTTTGAATGGCCGAAATTGTAATACAGCCGATAAAACAAATACGAGCCGTTGGAGATATTGCAATTCAACGGCTCATATTTATTCGATATACTTGGGCCTTATGCCTGGATTTTATGGCAGATTTTTATATGCCAGGTCTTTTTTTTATATGCCAAGACTTTTATAAAGGTACGGTCAGTTTTTCAGTTTTATCAGGTTCTGATGCCATCTCTTTTTTTGCTGTAGAAGAGCCGAACATAAAATTAATAAATTTGACATACCATGCCGCCGACTGGATCTGGATAATATAGGCAAGGGCGATCAGCAGTGCAATGGTCATTCCTTGTTTGCCAAAGGCTGTCATGGCAATGGCAAGGGCAATGGATAAATCCCGCATCACGACACCAAACACCATGGCAATGGCATCTTCTCTTTTAAACAGCAATCGGCCGATCACAGTTAAGAACACATATGATATCAGGTAAAAAACAGCCAAAGGAACCAGTATGGTAACAATATCTCCGGGGTTTGCAATAATATGCCTGGCTTTAAGAGACATGGCTAAAAATGCAATCATGACCACCCCAAGTGCTGAAAAAGGAGGAAATTTAGGTTTTATTTTTTCATTCCAATGTTTTGTTCCATATTTTTTCATTCCGAAAAACTGGGTAAAAAGACCTACAACTAAAGGTAAAAACACGAAAATAGCAATCTGTTTGAACATATGAAGCATGTTAACTTCAATGGTTGCACCCATGAATACTTTTGTAAAAACCGGCGCGGCAAGAGATCCTATGACAAGGCCGAATACAACCATTTTAATGGCAGCTTCCTTGTTTCCTTTTGCAAACCCGGTCCAGGATATGGTCATGCCTGATGTTGGAAGAACGCCGATCAAAAACAGCCCAACAGCCCAGAGTCCTAATTTTTCAGCCTCGCCTGATAAAAATATTTTCCCGATGAAAAATGCAATTATAGGAATAAATATAAAATTAATGAGCTGTGTAACCAGTTGGAGTTTGCCATCATGGCCTTTAAAAATGGTTTTCACATTTAATGTCACCATCATGGGGTAAACCATTATAAATGTCACCGGGATAATAAATTGTTTTAAGGATGATGCGTCAAACAAATATCCGTAGATCAATCCGAATATCATGGAAACAGGGATAGCCCAAACTAAATTTTTTTGTATGAATGATAATATTTTCAGCATGCTACAGATTCCTTTCTTGTTTTGGTTATGTGAATGTTTGGAAATAAATTTGCATCGGTATGAGGTAAAAACTGGGCCTTGGTAAACTCTTCCATAAACCCGTTGTTACTTGAAAAATCAAGATATGTCATTGTGTTGGAAATAGCCATGGCCCGGCTTCGAAAGGTATTGGAAAGAAGAGCCATATAAGCGCCTGCTATGGAACTGTTGCCCATATATTTAAATTTTTCTCTTTCAATATCGGGTAGCAATCCTATGGTTATGGCCTTTTCAACATCAAGATATTGTCCGAAACCGCCGGTGATAATCATCTGGTGAACAGAAGAAAAATCCATTCCAACCTGTTCAAGAAGAATGCTGAATCCTGCATATACGGCTGCCTTGCTCAGGATCAGACTCTTTATATCAGACTGGGTAAAAATAATATCTTCTTCTGAATCAATATTTTTGCCAAATTCAATGATAAATGCCGGTTCATCATTAAATCGTGTAAATCTTGGATGATCCGGTTCCATTATAAATTTTCCATCCTGACCAATAAGTTGCTTTAACAGCATTTCAGACAGCAGGTCTATCATGCCTGACCCGCAAATACCCCTTGCAGGTTTATTTTCCACAGTTGAATAGGCCGGTTCAAACGAATCAGGAGCAAGGATTATTTTTTCAATAGCCCCGTCTTCAGCGCGCATTCCCCATCTGATGCCGCCGCCCTCAAAGGCCGGACCTGCAGAGCAGGCTGCAGTCATAAGAAACTCATTATTACCCAGAACGATTTCCCCATTTGTCCCAATATCAATAAACAAGGTGAACTCTTCCAATTGATGAAACCCTGTATAAAGAACACCTGATACAATATCTCCGCCAACATAGCCGGCAGGTCCGGGCATGACAAAAACACCTGCATAAGGTGCAGCCTTTAAACCGATTTCCCCGGCTTTCATAATGGGGAATTGAGAAACCGTAGGAATATAAGGTTCTCTTCTAATGTATTTTGCCTCTATTCCCAACAGCAGGTGAGTCATGATTGTGTTCCCGGATATTACGATATTTTCCACCTGCTTATGGTCTTCCTCAATTGAATCCAGGGCTCGTTTTGTCAGATTGTTGATGGTTGAAACTGCCATTTTTTTTAATTTTCCAACCCCGTCTTTTTCAGAGCATATGATTCGGTTAATCACATCATCTCCACACGCAGCCTGTCTGTTATGACCAGAGGCAGCACTGAGAACTGCACCATCAGCCATATTCACAATATAAACGACAATGGAGGTGGTTCCCAGATCCACGGCCATTCCAAGGGATTTTTTTTCATCATGGGCTGCAGGAGAGACGTCAACGATTTCCGAAGAACATTTTTTCCATAGAACAGACGCAACAACTTTGAAGTGATCATTCCTGACAGACGCTGTCAGTTGACGCATTACCCTGATATTGGTACTCATTTTGGAGATGTCATATCCAAGTTTTTTAAGCGCCCTGGTTAATCTGTCAAGGTCACTGACAGTGTCCTCAAGTGTTGGCAGATCAAGCTGCAGAGGAATCTTTTCCACGATGGGTTCAATTTTTTCCACAAGGCCTGAAAGTTTTTTTGTGGCCTGTTCCCCCATACCCGCTGCTTTAAGCTTTTTCTCAATGGTTTCTTCGGGAATTTTGACAATAATATCTTCTAAAATCTTTGATTGACATGCCAGAACATATCCTTTTTCTTTTTCCTTGTCACTTAACAAAGAAGTTTTTTTAGAATCCACTTTACCTGATTGTATGATCAGTCTGCATTTACCACATGATCCCTTGCCATTGCATGACGCATTAACATAAATATCCGCTTTTTGGGAAGCTTTCAAAAGATTGGTTCCGGCACTGACAGTCACTTTCTTTTTTCCTGGTTCAAAAATAACGGTATATTCTTTTTTTTCGGTTTCATTTTCAGACGATTCAAACCCTTTTTTTGTAATAAAATAAATGGGGCATGAGGGTCTGAACTTGCAATAAATATCAGGATCACGACATTCCAGGCATTCTTCGCAAAGAAAAATATTGTGTTTCATACAGATGTAATTTGTTTCTCGATCAGGGTGATTGATACAATTACCCATTTTTAACCTCCGTTTTTTAATGATTCAATTTTTATAGTGCATCATCCAGGCTCTTTGTAATGGTGATTTCAGGTTGAAGACCGACAAAGCGCTTAATTTCTTTTCCATTCTTAAAAAGTATCAGAGTGGGAATACTTTGTACCATGTATTTTGTTGCTAAATTTTTATTTTCATCAATATTTACCTCAACAATAGAAGCACGATTGAGATATGTTTTTGTTATTTTTTTTATGATGGGCTCCTGTGCTTTGCAGGGCGCACACCAGTCCGCACTGAAATCCATCAGGACAACACCCTGTTCTATGTTTTCCCAGAGTTTGTCTGTTCTCATTTGTTCACCTCCATTAATAATTTGGGTAAAAAAGCAATTATGAAAATGAATATAATCAAAAAATATGCCGGACAACAATTTCACAATTTAACAGAAGTCTTAAAAAGTTATAATATATTGAAAATAAAGCAAATAAAAAGCTTAAAAATCTTTTAAGAGGATGTTGTCTCAACAAAAAGACAACCCAATAAAGTAACGTTACACCGTTAATTGGGTTGCGCTTTGTACCGGTTGAGTGTACATTTCATATCATGCAATATGAAAGTTTTGAAAAATTCAGACAGTGACTTTTAATCTTTGCTGTGGGCAAACCAATGTGAAAGACCAGCTCTGCCCGTGGCAGTTATATGAAAAAATAAAACATGGAGGAAAAGCATGAAGGAAATGGTTTATATTCTTATATTTTTAGGGGTGTATATCCTTTTACAGGTATATATACTTCCGAAAATGGGAATCTCTACATGAATGAAAGATGCCTGTCAGGTGACAGACAATCAAAAGAACAAAGAAAAGACAACAAAGGAGAAATCTCAACTATTAAAATGAAAACCTATCAATTATGGAATGTTAATTTTTTAAACCAGATTCTTGATACCATGGCGGAAGGTTTGTTTACACTGGACGATCAGGGGGTTATCACATCCTGGAACAGGTCCATGGAAAAAATAAGCGGCTATTTGGCACAGCAGGCTGTTGGGAATACCTGCCGCCTGATCCAATGCAGCAGGTGTTTTGGTCAAACCTGCCCTGCTGATATCAATAAATGCGGAGTTATTCAACACGGGAAAACCGAAGCCAAGGAATGTTTCATCCGGCATAAAGACGGTTATGATATCCCTGTCATAAAAAATGCAAGGCTTGCCCGGGATGAAAATGGTCAGATTCTTGGCATTGTTGAAACTATTACCGATTTGACCGAACTAAAACAGATAAAAAAATCTGCTGAAGAAGCCCAGAGAAAACTAAAAAAAGCCTACAGGCTTGGAAATATTATTGGAAAAAGCATTGTGATGCAGGCTGTATTTGATGCGATCCGGTCTGCTGCAAACAGCCGTGCCACAGTTCTTATCCAGGGTGAAAGCGGAACCGGAAAAGAACTGGTTGCCGGGGCCATTCATTATAACGGCAACAATGACTCGGGTCCGTTGATTACTGTCAACTGTTCGGCACTTTCCGAGACCCTCCTGGAAAGTGAACTTTTTGGTCATGTTAAAGGTGCCTTTACCGGGGCACACAGGGATAGAAAAGGCCGTTTTGAGGAGGCGGACGGTGGTACCATCTTTCTTGATGAAATAGGGGAATTAACGCCCTATATGCAGATAAAACTGCTTAGAGTCATCCAGGAAAGAGAAATCGAAAGGGTAGGGGAATCCAAAAAAAGAAAGATTGATATCAGGATTATGGCGGCAACCCATAAAAATTTGTATGAACTCACTCAACAAGGAACATTTCGAGAAGATCTGTTTTATCGATTAAAGGTTTTTCCAATTCATGTTCCCCCGTTAAGAGAGCGCCGCGAAGATATCCCATTGCTGGTAAGTCATTTCATTAAAAAAGGCAATAAAAGGGAAAACAAACAGATAAAAGGCGTTGAAACACAAGGAATGAAACGATTGATGGAACACCCTTGGCCCGGAAATATCAGAGAACTTGAGAATGCAATTGAACATGCTTTTGTTATTTGCAATTCAAACCACATTCAACTTGCTGATCTGCCGGTGGAGGTGCGGGAAAACCATGCATATCCGCAAACCGGTTTTGAACTTACCCGCCCGGTCCAAACCGGTTCATACGGAACGCAAAACCAGGTCAAGTTGACAAAACAAGATCTTTTGATCTTATTGGAAGAGTGTCATTGGAATAAAGCAGAAGTTGGCAGACGAATTCAAAAAAGCCGGACCTCTGTGTGGAAATACATGAAAAAATGGAATATCCCCTTGCAAAAGCTGTAACAAACTGTTGATAACGCAATGAAAAAGCAATTGATATCAGCATCTTTTGTCCATAATGTTGATGAGCTGATTGATTTCCGGTTTGTTGATGCAGAAATCTGCATTGATTTTGTTGCATTTTGTGATCATCTGTTCATTGATCAAGCTGGAAAACATCACCACATAAATATCTTTTAGATCCGGGTCGGTTTTTACCTGATGGCACAGGGTTAATCCATCCAGAACAGGCATGTCAATGTCGGATATCAACACAACATTTTTTATGTTTTTGTCTGAATTGTTTTTATACTTCTGAATTAAATGATCAAGTGCTTGACCACCATTGACAAACGGTTTTATGTTTTGAAATCCAGCTGTTTGAAGTTGTTTGACAACGGCTTTGCGCATTGTGGGAGAGTCTTCTGCAAAAACAATTTCCAAATTTTCCCGCTGGACGAATGTTGCCTGATCTAAATTTTCCTGTGAGATTTGTTCGATAAGCGTTTCAGGAAAAAATTCAGCCAGAATGTGTTCTAAATCCAGAATCAATACCTGAGTATCATCGACATTAACGGAACCTGTAAAAAAAGAATTGTCCTCAAACAAGTGGTCAAGAGGAATAAATTCTTTCCAGGGCAGCCGGTATATTCTGTTAACACCTTGAGCTTTAAAACTGTTTATGGTCTTATTAAATTCCGTTACAACGATAATCTCTTTATCAAATTTTTGCTTAAGATCAATATCAAGTATCTGGGAAAGATCCAGCAAAGGAATGGTTTTGTTCCTGTATAAAAGCATGCCGGATATCCCGGACTGCGTTCCCGGCAGGGACGTAACAAGCTCGGGATCATACAGTACAATTGACTGGACCTTGTCGACATTAACGCCAAAAAGCTGATCATCTACCAGTATGGTTAGAAGCTCCATCTCTTTGGTTCCTGTTCCAAAAGTTGTATCTTGTTTGTTCATTTTATTTGCCTTTAATTTTCAAAGTTGGTTTTTAAAATTGATCCTTCAAACTGAAGGATAATATTAACTTGCTCATGAAAAGCCTTTGGGTGAACTTGTTGCACACTTGCCCATACTGTTTCCCATAAAGCTTGCAGCGCTCATTTTTTTTGTCACATCCTTGCTGTTGCAGCCAGGGCAGGAAATATTTTTTTCTTCACCGGCAAAAACCAGTTTTTCAAACTCTTGTTTACATTGATTGCAGGTATACTCAAAAATAGGCATAATATCTATCCTTTCATCTTATTTCAGATTATAGATTTGTTTTTCATGTATCTTTTACGCTCCCAGATACGCTTTTTTTACATCCGGGTTGTTGAGCAATTCATCTGCAGGTCCTTCAAGGACAAGAGATCCATTCTCAATCACATACCCTCTCTGGGCAAATTTCAAGGCCAGCCGGGCATTTTGTTCAACCAGCAGGATGGTGGTTCCCAGATTGTTGATTTCTTTTAAAGCCTCAAACATTTCAAGCATGAGAAGAGGGGCAAGCCCCATGGAAGGTTCATCAAGCAGCATGATTTTCCGTGCGCTCATATACCCCCTTCCAACAGCCAGCATCTGTTGCTCGCCACCGGACAATGTTCCGGCAAGCTGGTCTTTTCTCTCCTCAAGTCGGGGGAACAGATCAAATACCCACCTTCTATCTTTTTTGATCTGTTCTGTGTCTTTTCTTGCAAAACAGGCCAGGGTGAGATTTTCCGTTACCGTAAGATTGCCAAAAACCCTTCTTCCTTCAGGTACATGGGATATGCCGAGTTTTGAGACGACCTTATCAGTATTGTATTTAAGGATATTTTCTCCTTCAAATTCAAGAACAGATCCCGGCTCAGCCGGAACCATCCTGGAAATTGCCCGCAAAGTAGTACTTTTGCCCGCACCATTGGCTCCGATAATGGTTAAAATTTCACCCGCTTCGACAGAAAAATCTATTCCATGAAGAGCTTTTATATTTCCATAGGAAACCCTTAAATTTTTTATGGTAAGCTGATGCATCAGGTTAAATCCTCCTTGCCCAGATAAGCTTCAATTACTTCAGGATTATTTTGTATCTCTTCAGGCGGCCCCTGTGCTATAACTTCTCCAAATACAAGGGTTTGAATATGCTGGCATAATTCCATTACAAATTTCATCCTGTGTTCGATCAAAAAAATGGCTACTTTAAAATTTCGATGCACCTGTTGAATAATTTTAATCATTTGAACCAGCTCATCAGGTGTCATGCCTGCCGTGGGTTCATCAAGAAACAAAATTTTGGGGTTGGTGGCCATGGCCCTTGCCATTTCAACACGCCGTTGTGCCCCATAGGGCAGGTTGGTTACCATTTGACGAGCATGCTGCTTGATATCAAACAGTTCAAGCAGGCGATAGGAATTTTCTTCAATCCTGGCTTCCTGTTGCCTGCATTTGCGGGTATTAAAAAATGATCCGATCAGCCCGTAGGATAATTGTGAATAATGGGCCATTTTAATATGATCCAGAACACTCATGTGCCGCCACAACGCAAGATTCTGAAATGTTCTGCCCAGGCCTTTGGCGGCAATTTCATTGGTTTCAAGCCCTTTGATGTTTTCATTTTCAAGGGTGATGGAGCCTTTTGTGGGTGTATAAACACCTGTAATCAAATTAAACACCGTGGTTTTACCAGCACCATTGGGCCCGATAAGACCTGTGATCTGCCCGGGTTCAATGGTCAGGTTATAATCATATACCGCTCTGAGACCACCAAAATAATGCGTCATATTATTTACATTGAGCAATGCGGACATGGTCAGACTCCTTGTTCTCTTTTGTGTTTGGATCTCAACAGCTTTTTGGCGTTGATCTGAGTAAAGGAGATCAGACCGTAAGGACGGAAAATCATAACAAGGATTAAAATCAGTGGTATGATAATCCATTTAAAAAGCTCAAGCGGTCTTAAAGCCTCTCCCAGGACATTGATGCTGACAGCACCCACAATGGAGCCTACAATGGAGTTGAGCCCGCCAAAATAAACCATGGCAAGAATTTCAGCAAGACGGTTGATGCTGAACATGCCCGGATTGATATAGGCCAGGACATGGGCAAACAATCCACCGGCAATACCGGCCCAGAATGCACCAAACATAAAGGCTGTCATTTTGGTTTTACGGGTTTTTACTGTCATGGATTCTGCGGCAGCTTCATCATCTCGAACGGCATTTAATGCTTTTCCCATAATCGAGGTGACAAAATTGTGTATGATCCAGATGGACAGCATGGTCCAGATAAAAATAATAGGCAGAGGAGCATAATCAGGCTGCCCACCCATTCCCCTGGCACCGCCGATAACATTGAGGTTTTCCACGGCACTTTTCACGATAAACATGAATGCAAGAGAAATAATGGCCAGGTAGTCTCCTCTGGTTCTAAAAGAAGGAATCGCCACAAGCAGCGAGCCCAGTGCGGCTGCAAATCCACCGGCTAACAGGGCAAAGGGAAAAAGCCATGGACCCAGGGCAGGCGATAAAACAGCTGTCCCAAAAATTTTGTCATTCACAAAAAAATAAAGGGTTAAAATGGAAGACACATAGGCACCCAGTGCCATGAATCCGGGATGAGAGCAGGAAAATTCCCCCTGGTATCCGTTAATAACGTTGATACTTACGGTTAAGATGATGGAAATCAGCGTCAGCTTGACAATAAGAACCCTGTAATCATTAATGCCTGCCCATAGATGAAGCACGCCATAGAAAAAAATCAAATGGATAACGGCAGAAAGCCATACCGGAGTTTTTTCAATCATGGCTGCTATGGGGTTGGTGACAAAAGTTGTGGTCTTTGCGATCAAAAGAACCGGAATAACATATACGACAATATCATACCCGACAGCACCCGGTATCATCATCGGTTTTTTCAGCATAATCAGAGCGCCGAATAAAACCGGTATTTTAGGCAACCCCAGATAATAGGATATATAATCATAGCCCCAGTAATACTCGATGAGTACTGCTGCAAGAATACCCAGCAACCAGCCCAGTATCGGCACAGTTGAAAACATAAGTTTGATTTTTTTTATTATTTGCATTTAATTTTCCTGTATCTGTCCGGTTAAAGAATTAAAGCCTTAATTTTGTGCTGTGTTCCATTCCAAAAAATCCTCTTGGTCTGTATGTCAGGATAAGAAGGATAATGGAATAGGCGATTAAATCCCTTAAGGTTGACGGGAAAATCGTGGCAACAAATATTTCGATAAATCCCAACAGGTATCCGGCAAGAGCTGCGCCTTTTATGGACCCACGGCCACCCAGAATGGCGGCAACAAATGCTTTCCAGCCGATAAGAACTCCCATATACGGATCTAATATCGGGTAGGCCTGTCCATACAAAATTCCGGCAACCGCAGCAAGACCTGCACCGATGGCAAATGTCAGCGGTGCCATAATATTGATGGACACCCCCATCAAAGGAACGGCAAGAAAATCATATGACATTGCCCTCATAGCCATCCCCCATTTTGTTTTCTGGATAAACGCATGAAGGGCCAGCATTAAGAAAAGCGACAGGATAATAATGAGTATTTTTACATTTGTAAAATAAACACCACCGATATTATAGGCAACAGATTCCATCAATGGCGGAAAGCTTAATCTTTTCGCACCCAGCAAGATCAGGATACTTGTTTCAAAAATAATACCGATCATCAACCCTGTAATGGCAGCAGATGCCCTGGGGGCTGATCTCAAGGGCCTGTATCCTGCAACTTCAACAAGAACACCGATCCAGGATGCAAGAAACATTGTAATAACAACCGTGGCGATAAAGATCAGAGGCCCGGGTAAAAAGGGCGCAAATAAAGCAATAAAGAGGGTTGCAATCCCAAAGCCGATATAAGTGCCCAGCATGAAAATGTCACCATGGGCAAAATTAAAAAGCATTAAAACGCCATAGACCATTGAATAACCAATGGATATAACAGCATAGAAACTTCCTCTCTGGAGCGCGTTTATCAGGTTTTGAAGAATATACGGTATAAATTCAATCAAAGATTCCATTCATCAACTCCTGTCAGTATTAAATATGAAAGACTGCTGTACACGATCAGCACAGCAGCCAGACAATAAATTAAAAGGTATTATATTTTTTTAGATATTTTAAGGACAACTGGATTTATAAAATTCATATTCACCATTATCGCTGATTTTAACGATAACAGCACATTTGATTGGATCACCTTCGTTGGTAAAGGTCATATTCCCTGTAATACCGGCAAAATTTTTGATTTTGGCAAGACTGTCCCTGACAGCTGCCCTGTCTTTTTCAATTCTGCCGCTAAGTTTTCCAATATCCTGAATAGCCTGCTGGGCAAGACGCAGCGCATCCCATGTCAGAGCTGCCACATCATCGGGAGTGTAGCCGTAAGTGTCCGTATATCTGTCGATAAATGCCTTGGTAGCACCTTTGGCACCTGCTGCTGCATAATGTGATGAAAAAAATTGTCCATAACAAGGTTTCCCGCAAAGCTCTATGGTTTCCGCAGAGCCCCATGAGTCTGATCCCACGATTGGCCCTTTCCAGCCAAGGTCCTTGGCCTGTTTGACGATCAAAGGGACTTCATTGTAATACTGAGGGGTAAACAGGACCTGGGCACCGGATTTAACAATCTGGGTTAACTGTGAAGAAAAATCCGTATCTTTTGTTGTAAAGCTTTGATAAGCAACAACAGATCCTGCACCATGTTTTTTCTCCCATGCGTCTTTAAATACTTCGGCCAATCCCTTTGGATAATCAGAGGCGACATCATAAAGGACAGCAGCTTTTGTAAAGCCGAATTCTTCAGTGATAAAATTTGCCACAACAGGGCCCTGGAACGGATCTAAAAAGCAGCCACGGAAAACATAAGGTCTGTCAAGGGTTGTATTAGGGTTGGTAGACCAAGGACTGATCATAACGGTTTTATATTTATTGGCAACTTCACCGGCAGGAACAGCCTGTTTGGAAGATTGGGGGCCGACAATGGCCAAGACATCATCCTGGGTGATCATTTTTGTGTTTGCCTTTACGGCTGATTCTGCTTTTGACTCATTATCTTCGATAACAAGTTCAACTTCATATTTTTTATTGCCGACTTCAAGGCCGCCTGATTTTTCAATATCTTCAAGCCACATCATTGCGGCATATTTGGTGCCTTCTCCAACTTTTGGAATATCTCCGGTCAAAGGGGCGTTAATACCGATTTTGATAATCGTTTTTCTTGCACTAAAACATTGTGAAGAAAATATCATGGCAAAAACAAAGGACACAACTACTAAACAAACAATTTTTCGCATTTTCCCTCCTTTAAACATTAAATATTTCAAACACCATATGAGGTTAATTTATATGTAAAAACATAGCTTAAGTAAAGGACAATCAAGTAAAGAAAGGATAATAGTGTGGGTGTAAAGTTATTTTACAGGAGGGTGTACTTCAAATTCGTTCATTTTATAAAGCAGGGTTTTATAACTGATTTTAAGTATTTTTGCAGCCCGTGATCTGTTCCAGCCAACTTTTTCCAAAACAAACGCTATAACTTCTTTCTCGACTTTATCCGAAGCCAGTTTTTTGATTTTTTTCAATGAGATGTCTTCAAATAATTTATCCGAACTTGTGGATAAACCAACAAATTCTGAAATAATATCGGATTGATCAGACATAAACTCATTATTCTCAAAAATTTGATCTGCATTGAAATTGTTATCTTCCAGGGTATGAGGTGTTATGTCATGATTGTTTTTTGGAAGTTCGTCAAAAATTTTCTCCCATGAGTTTATAACCATTTGTTTTTTAATACAGTTTTGTAGCTGCCGAACATTTCCAGGCCATGGATAATTGCAAAGTTTTATAAGGGTATCTGAGTCGGGTTTACTGCCATGATTTTCAGGATACTCTGATTTATAGAGATTGAAATAATATTCAATGAGCGCAGGAATGTCTTTTTTTCTTTCCCTCAGCGGTGGAATATCAATTTTAATAATATTCAACCGATAAAACAAATCCTCTCTAAAGGTCTTTTGTAGCATGCATTGTTCAAGATTATGGTTGGTGGCTGCAATGACCCACACATCAGTTTTAAATTCCTGATCTGATCCAAGGGGAGAAAATTCACCGCTTTGAAGCACATGAAGCATTTTTGACTGTAATGCCATTGGCATATCACCAATTTCATCAAGGAAAAGAACGCCCTTGTCTGCTGTCTGAAATTTTCCGGGACGTTTTTTATGAGCTCCTGTGAAAGCGCCTTTTTCAAACCCATAGAGTTCGCTTTCAAGTAGTGTTTCAGGCAAGGCAGCACAATTGATTTTTACAAATTTTTTTGAAGATCTTGTAGATTCAGCATAAAGATTTTGAGCAACGACTTCCTTTCCTACACCGGTTTCGCCGGTTATCAGCACATTTAAACATGTATTGGCCACATGGCTGATCAGTTCTTTTATTTTCAATATCGGTTTGCTTATGCCGATCAAAGGTATGGTCATAAGTATTATCTTAATCTCTTGTTTATCAGTAATTTGTTACTTGTCGCTATCTATTATTTGTCGGTTTCCCGGTTAATTAATCTGGAAACCATATTTTCAATTTTGAACAGATCGACCGGTTTAAAAAGAACGATATCTGCTTTGGCTTCAGAGGCCAGTGCCCCCGGTTGATCGCCATATCCTGTCATTGCGATAACTTTGATATCAGGATATTCTTTTTTTATAATGGAAATCAGCCCTACACCACTGATATTGGGCATAACAAGGTCGGTAATCAGGCAATTAAAAACAATGGAGGTACTTTTGATCAATTTTAAGGCGGCAAAACCATCAACAGCAGTTTCTACTTCATACCCCATTGAATTAAAAAAATCATAAAATGTTGATAAAATGTCTTCATTATCATCAACGATTAAAAGCTTTTTTACATCTGCCATTAGATACCTTTTAAAATTCTCAAGGAAAGTATTGTATTAGTTATTAAATATAATAAATTTGTTGGCCCTTGCAAGAAAAAAATAAAATAGTTACGAATTTATCACCACTATTTTATATACGAAACCAGTATATAAGCAACAAATAAGATTATGAACATACAACCGGTTCTTTTGCTTATGCCTTTATTCATAAAGGCGATAAGTCCCAATACGACACAAATAAAGATCATAAATGGAAATTGAAAAAAGTGAAGATGTCCATCTGTCGCCATTGGATTGAAAATACCGACAGTTCCCATAACAAGACAGATATTAAAAAGATTTGAACCGACAACGTTTCCCACGGAAATATCGCTTTCGCCTTTTGCTGCTGCGACAGCTGATGTGGCAAGTTCGGGCAGGGATGTTCCCAGCGCAACAACAGAAATTCCTATAAAAGTTTGAGAAAGACCAATTTTTGTGGCAATTTTTATGGCTTCCTGAACAACAAAATTTGCACCATAAGAAAGCGTAACAATACCGATGATAACGAATAAAATATTTTTAATAATATTCCGAAGGGTTGGTCTGACAATAGGGGTTTTGTTGTTTTTATCTTTTGCAGTGATAAAACCATATATCAGAAAAATAATTAATAAAAAGATTAAGATCAATCCATCGGTTCGCCCTATATATGAATCCATGCATAGCAACCAGAATACCAAAGAGATAAAAATAAGGTAGGGAATTTCAAATAAGGCAACCTGTTTTTTTATGGCAACAGGCATTATAACAGCGCTTACTCCCAACACAAGAGCAATGTTGATAACATTGCTGCCCAGTATATTTCCAATTGATATGCCGCCTGATCCTTTATATGCAGCCACAAGGCTGACCAGCAGTTCCGGTGCGGAAGTGGCAAGTGAGACAATGGTCAGGCCAATGACAACCGGCCTGACGGCAAACATGACAGCGGTTGACACTGCTCCTTCTACTAACAGCCATGATCCGGCATACAATAGGAATAGGCCAAGAATTAGTATAAATGCTTGTAAAAACAATTGATTATGCCTAATATCCTTTTCGGGTTATGCTTAAGGTTCTTGCCAAAGCTCTAAATTAATATTATAAAGCGTGCATAATATAGCACGCAGAATGATTTAGCAATATGATAATTTAGAATTTCGGATAAGGAAGACGCGATGAAAAAAAGCATCATCAAAAGCACGGGGATGTTTGTTCCGCCAAATGTCATTACTAACCATGACCTTGAAAAAATGATTGACACCTCTGATGAATGGATAAAGCAAAGGACAGGGATCGAGCAAAGATACTGGATTGATCAGGAGGGTGCGACCGGGTCATCTGATTTAGGGTTTGAAGCTTCCAAAATGGCATTGGAAAATGCAGGCTGGACAGCTAAGGATATTGATTTTATCATTTTTGCAACACTCAGCCCGGATATCATGTTCCCCGGCTCAGGATGCCTGCTCCAGGCAAAACTGGGTCTTGATTCCACACCTGCACTGGATATCAGACAGCAGTGTACGGGATTTCTTTATGGCCTTGCCACAGCAGATGCCTATATAAAATCGGGACTTGCCAATAAAATCCTGCTTGTGGGTGGAGAAGTCCACTCTTCGGGCCTTGACAAAACAACCAGGGGTCGGGATGTTACTGTGATATTCGGTGATGGCGCAGGCGCTGTCTGCATTGAAGGTGTTGAAACCGATGAAACAGCCGGTGTTATCAACTCTTCTCTGCATGCAGATGGCAATTTGGCTGAAGCATTAATGGTAGAGCTTCCGGCCTCAAGACTTCCTTTGCGGGTTCCGCCGGATGCGTCTTTTGATGATCCCAGATATTATCCAATCATGGATGGACCGGCCATATTTAAAAAAGCAGTGAGACTGCTGCCCAAAGTCATAAACGAATCTCTTAAAAAAGCCCGGATCAGTCTGGATGATATTGATCTGATCATCCCTCATCAGGCCAATATCAGAATAAATCAAGCCCTTGGACACTTCTTAAAACTGGATGACGATAAAATTTTTCACAATATTCAAAAATATGGGAACACTACGGCAGCAAGTATCCCGATTGCACTCCATGAAGCAATGGAACAAGGACGTATAGGTGCATCAGGAGATATCGTTCTTTTTGCGGGCCTAGGTGCCGGACTCACATGGGGCAGCGTAATTTATAAATTTTTATAATGACCCGTTAAATAAAGTATCAAGATAAAATTTTGTTGCAGGGTCAAAGGAATCAAAAGTATAAGTCTCATCCGTGTTTTTCTGTTTGATATGATCCCTGATCTGTGAAGCAAGAATTTTGCCCAGTTCAACACCGAACTGGTCAAAGGGATTTATTCCCAGTATAAAGCCCTCATATACGGTTCTTGCTTCATAAAAGGCCAATAGCATGCCGATACTCTCAGGTGTCAGATTATTGATGACAAGGGTTGAAGACGGTCGGTTCCCTGTAAAATATTTTGCCTTGTTATCGTCATCTTTTCCCATTGCCAGGGCTTTGGCCTGTGCAATCATATTGGCCCATAATTCCTGATGGTTGTAAACCCCGTTTGATCCGGCCTGATCCTTATTGTAAACCGGTGTTACAACCCCTATAAATTCAACGGGAAACGGACTGCCCTGATGGGCAAGTTGAAAAAATGAATGCTGGGCGTTTGTGCCGGGCTCGCCAAAGATAATAATGCCGGTCTTATAATCTATAAGGTTCCCGTCAAATGTAACCCCTTTGCCAAGGCTTTCCATATACAATTGCTGCACATGGGGGGCAAGTTTGGACAGGGCGCTGCAATAGGGAATGATTGCCTGTGCCGGATAGTGCAAAAAATTGGAGTTCCATATGCTTATTAAAGCGGATATTAAAGGAATATTTTGCTTTTCCGGGGCATTTACGGCATGTAAATCCATTGCGTGGCACCCTTTTAAAAAGCGGGTGAAAATATCAAATCCAAAGGCAAGGCTCAGCGGAAGACCTCCGACGGCTGAAGTCACAGAATACCTCCCACCGATGAAATCAAACATATGAAAAGAATCAAGAACCTTATTTGCAGGGTCATCCCCGGGGCTGCCCTTGGCGGTAACCGTTACAAGATGGCTGGACGGATCAAGTTTGTTGTTTTTTAAAAACAATAACACCTGTTTAAGATTGGCCATGGTTTCAGTTGTTGTATATGATTTTGAAATGACAATCCAAAGGCAGGTTTCAGGGTTAATAGTTTTTATGACCTGTCCGAAATTATCAATATCAACATTGGAAAGAAAATGAAGCTTAATCTTCGGTTCAATACAATGTTTTAATGCCGTATATACAAATTCGCACCCAAGATAAGATCCGCCGATCCCAATAACTACCGCATCCGTAAACGGTTTTCCACTATCACTTCTAATTTGACTGTTATGAATTTTTGCAGAAAACTCTTTAATTTGACTGTTTACACGGTTTATTTCAGACAGGACATCCATGTCAGTCAAATTAGCAGGATCAGGGATAAAACCCCGTGCAGCAGTGTGAAGAGCTGCTCTGTTTTCCGTTATATTAACGATTTCACCAGATACCATTTGGGAAAATTTTTTTTTTGCCTCGGCTTGTCTTGCAAGATTCAACAACTCTTCCATCACACGATCGTCTATCCGTTGTTTGGAAAAATCATAGAAAAATCCATCAAATTTTAATGAAAAGTTTTCAAGTCTTTTTTTATCTTGAATCATATGTTTTAAATGAAATTTATCTTCATTTAAATTTTTGGAAAGACGGTTTAGATTTTGAAAGGCTTTACGGTCGTTGAATCGTGTCTGAACCATTTTATTCTCCCATTGAAATTTTCGCATTTTTTAAACATTACCGGAAAAATTTGATTATAATACGGAAACCTTTACCTTGGGTCAAGGTGCGGTTGAGAAAATACCTTGACAATTTAACCCCTGGACAATTATTTATACGGTCATGGAAAAAACTATAGTAAATACGCTCATAAAAAAAGGGGTGAAAATCCCTAACCCTGAATCAGTATATATATCAGAGGATGTAAATCCCGACAGAATTTCAGGTGAGAATGTTACCATTTATACCGGCTGCAAGATCGTCGGAGAAAGATCCTTAGTTATGAGAAATTCTCAACTCGGGTATGAAGCTCCGGTAACACTTGAGAATACATTGGTTGGTGAAAATACAAAACTAAAGGGCGGTTTTTTTACCAACGCTGTTTTTGCAGGTGACAATTCATTTGGTTCTGGCGCTCATGTAAGAGATGGCACCATACTGGAAGAACAGTCCAATGCGGCGCATACTGTAGGGCTGAAGCAGACAATTTTATTTCCCTTTGTTACGATAGGCAGTCTGATTAATTTCTGCGACTGTTTAATGGCCGGAGGAACCAGCCGTAAAGACCACTCTGAAGTGGGTTCTTCTTTTATTCATTTTAATTATACACCCAACCAGGACAAAGCCACGCCTTCCATGATGGGAAATGTTCATCAGGGAGTCATGCTGAATTCAAAACCGATTTTTTTAGGCGGGCAGGGCGGACTTGTGGGGCCTGTCAGGATCGGATACGGCTGCATCACGGCAGCCGGGTCCATTATTCGAAAAAACGAATTAAAGCAGGGTCGTCTTGTGCTTGGAGGGGCGTTTAAAGAGGTTTCAGTTCCACGGCAATATGATGTTTACACAAATATTTCTCATATTTTTAATAATAACATTCACTATATTGCAGGGCTTATTTCATTAAAATCCTGGTACAAACACATCCGGCCGCTTTTTGTGTATGATGAGTTTTCCCGGGCATTAATCAACGGCATGCAGAAAAATCTGGATATGTGTATTAAAGAAAGAATCCATCGCTTTAAAATTTTTTGTGAAAAATTAAATTTATCAAAAGAAATCCTTCTCTTAAAAACAAAAGATAATAATTCAAAATCAATTCTAATCCATGATAAAGCCATGGATAAATTTAAGCTTGCCTCCCAGATTTTTAACGCAGAGGTGGGCAATAAAAAAATAAATAAAAATGGAGAAGCGTTTGTTTTTGCTGTTGAAAAAAAAACAGAGCAGACGGGAAAAAAATACATAAAAACAATTCAAAGCCTGGACCCGGATGAGAGTAAAAAAGGGATTCAATGGCTGTTTGATATTGAACAAAATATGGTTGAACAATTATTAATCTGACTGAAACGGATACATTCAAAATTATAAATCAGGAACAATAAATGGGAAAACTTTTTGGAACAGACGGAATCAGAGGTGTAGCAAACACCTACCCCATAACCTGTGAAATGGCATTAAAAACAGGGCGTGCCATTGGCTTTTTTATAAGAGAACACGGGTATCACAGGGTGATTATTGGAAAAGACACCCGAATTTCAGGGGATATGCTTGAGTCGGCCCTTGCCGCCGGGATTTCATCAACCGGCATTGATGTCATGCTGGCAGGTGTTATCCCCACTCCGGGAGTGGCATATTTGTGTTCTTCTCTTAAAGACGCGGGGGCGGGAATTGTCATATCAGCCTCTCATAACCCCTACCAGGATAATGGAATTAAAATTTTTAACCATGGGGGAGGGAAACTGACGGATGAACAGGAAGATTGGATTGAAGACTATATCCTCAATAACCAGACTATGCCCCAGGGAAATGTTGGCAAAATATCTGTTATTTCAGACAGTTTAAAACAATATTCTGATTTCTTATTGAATGGGTTTTCCTTTGAAAAATGTTATAAAAAATTAAAATTAATTATAGACTGCTCAAACGGCGCTGCGTCAAGAATCGGACACAGGGTCTTTAACGAATCCTTGTTTGATGCTCAATTTATCTATGATTCCCCTGATGGAAAAAACATTAATGACGGGTGCGGATCACAACACACCCAGGAGTTGCAGCGGCTTATTATCAAGGAAAACGCTGATATGGGCCTTGCCTTTGACGGGGATGCCGACCGTTTGATTGCGGTGGATGAAAACGGCAACCAGATAACAGGGGATACGATTCTTGCTGTTTGTGCAAAGTTTGCAAAAGAAAAGGGCATACTTGCAAAGAATATTGTTGTAAGCACAATCATGAGCAATATTGGTTTGACAAAAGCTCTTGACAGTATTGGAATTTCACATATCAAATCTGACGTAGGGGATCGAAAAGTCCTTGAAGCAATGAAGCAATCCGGGGCTGTTATGGGGGGAGAAGACTCGGGACATATGATTTTCTTGGGTCACCACACTACAGGAGACGGTATACTTTCAGCTTTAAAACTGATTGAAGTGATGCTGGGAACACATCAGTCTCTTTCCAGTCTTGCTGCTGTTATGAAAGTATATCCACAGGTCTTGATGAATGTAAATGTGAATGAAGGTCGCCCTGATTTCATGAAAATAAAACCGGTTGCAGACACAATTCAAAGCGTTGAAAATAAGCTTGGGGATAAGGGCAGGGTACTTATTCGCTATTCAGGAACACAGCCGTTGCTTCGGGTTATGGTTGAAGGTCCGGACCAGGAATTAACCACAAACTATTGCCTGGAGATATGCAAAAGCATAAAGGATAACATTAGTAATAAAAAATAACATTATAGTTCATCTTATATGACTTGACACGATTTTGATGAATAAAGTTCAATAATATCAAATAATATACCCTCAAAATTAAGATCAAGTCATATGAAAAACGATATAATAACGGGTAATTAAAAAACGGGCATTCAAATCAAATTGAATGCCCGTTTTTTAAATTTAGTCTGACGTCGAAATCCTTGCCTCAGTCAGAGCCAGGATTTTTATGTTAAAAATTTAGTCTCTACTGCCGCCAAAAATGTGAAGCATCATAATAAAAAGATTAATAAAATCAAGATATAGTGAAAGGGCACCCATTAAAGCGCCTTTGCGGATCATTGCGCCGGTTGCATTATTGGGAATAGTGGTTGACATGGTCTTTAATTTTTGAGTGTCATAGGCTGTCAGACCTATAAAGACAACAACACCGATATAAGAAATGATCATCTGCATGGCTGAACTTTGTAAAAATATGTTAACTACAGAGGCGATGATAATTCCGATAAGGCCCATGAACATGAATCCGCCAAGGGATGTCAGGTCTTTTTTGGTGACCATTCCATAAACACTGCAGGCAAGAAATGTAACCGAACAGATCATAAAAGTAGAAACAATAGATGTGGCAGTGTAGGCAAGGAAAATATAAGAGAGCGTAACACCGTTTAAAATAGAGTAAATGGTAAACAAGGCTGTTGCCGTCGTGGCTTGCAGTTTTTGAATCCGGGCGCTCAAAAAGAATACAAATCCAAGCTCTGCAACAATAAGAATTATAATCAAACCCGGGGTTCCGTATATGAGTTGAACCATGGCCTCATTGTGAGAGACATAATATGCGGTAAAACCTGTAAGAGCCAAAGCAATGGCCATCCAGTTGTATACGCTTCTAATAAATGAATTTGTTTTTACAAGCGTAGCGTTTTGTGAAAAAGAAGTGTATGAATCCATTTTGTTCCTCCAAAAAAAGTGATTAAACATTAGCTGTTGCCCTTTAATATAACACGAAAGGGGAAGATTTCAAGCGGACTATGTGCCAGCAGGCTAAAAAGTTGCGTGCATGAGCGAACTAAATTTATTTGAATCAAGCTATAGCATATTTTTGGGTTTTGTTGTACGTTCAGGAACAGGAGTTGCTTTCAGGCTGTTTTTTCCAGGTGTACATTCTATATATTTTCTTTCATCATTACCATCAATATAATATCTTATTGAAATGTATTCTCCAGGCTTGATAGACAGAACCATGTTTTTTTTTCCAGGATAATACAGAAATCCATCATCCATCTTAATTGTATTTTCTTTTGTGATGGATACGACTTGCCCGGATACAATTTCCGTGACAACAAATACCTTTGCTGTAAGTGTTGAAGTAAATATACCAAATAATAGAATAGTCAGAATATAAAGATAATTATGTGTCGATTTTTTAAAGGTCATTTGATTGTTTTCCTTTTTCAGGTTAAATAATTATTTTTGGCTATTGCCTTCCCGCCAGTAATATAAATCCAGCCCGTATTCAGGACCATTAATTTTAAAATTAGGTCCCGGTACAGGTCCAGATCCAGGTACATTAGGGCCTATAATATTCCCTCCCATCATAGACATTGCTCCTGCCTGTCCCTGTCTTGTTACAATTGCAAAGTCAGAAGGAATACCAAAAATATTATTTACTTTATGATATCTATCGGTCACATCATAGTTGTCATCAGAAACGGAATCATTCGATGTATTAAGGTTATACGTGGCAGAACCATCACAATAATTCAAAGAATATGCAAACCCGTTTCCCTGTGGATTGCATGGATCTGCAATAGATGGCTGATAAGAAGTGAAATATAGATTTCCGGCATAGAGATTGACTTTGTTGAGTATTTTTTCCCCTTCATGGTTATCTCTTGATGTTGTAGTCGTGTCTGCCACACTTCCGGAATATGCGCAATGGCTGCATTCAGTTGAATCTCCCTGGTCTTCCAAAACAATATACCATCCCTTTGCATCATCTTCATTTGCTGCCCCATTTTCAAGCAGGTTATCATCGCTGGCATTGGTGTATGAAGGATCGTCCCTTAGTATTTCCTGTAAACCATTTTTTGTTATTCCAGAGAGTGTGGTTCCCGTATCCAGCTCATCACAGGTAAGGTTTAACAGGTTATCTTCCGTATAAGGAACCGTTGAAACAATGACAGGTGTATCATCAGCATCAGCATCAGTGCCTTGGTTATCAATGCCGGTAACAGATGAATCATCGTATATGGCATAAAAGCGGTTTCGTATCATTGTATAAGTGGGGTGTTCTCTGTCACCGGTACCGAAATACAATGACGCTATTTTATCGGTTCCGGAAAATTCTGTGTTTGAGAACCTGTAATTTCCGGCATCAAAATAGGTACACGCCCCTCCCCATGAAATAGCCGGTGGGTAAAATGTTTTTCTGCCCTGGTCATCGGTATCATCTCCTTGACCCATTTCCCCACTGTCGCTGCTACTGCCTGGATTGCCTGAAAAAATTTTGGTAACTGTCCATTTGTTGGTTACATCAGTAAGATCATCAGGGTCAACGTCAAAGTTATAATTAACCCGGTAAATGTTTGAATAAATATCCGTAGCATAAATAGCACTGATTACGTTTGATTTTCGACCTTCAATTGTTTTGCCGCCGCTTTTATATATATACGGAAATGTAGTTGTAACAACCGCAGGGGAGGCAGGAAAACAAAATTTCATTGAAGATAATGTTTGAACAGCTCCATTGGTGTCCGTCGTATCTGCTGCGCCATATATAGCAGAAAATGGAAGAATCTGCTTGCCTGAGCCGTCATTCGTTACAGCGGAAGGGTTATCAATATCAACGATAAATATTCCCCTTCCGTATTCATTTTTATCCAGATTATACAAGTCATATGAATTATTGCTGTTGACATCCTGTGCGATATCATTTTTATCCCACTTGCTTCCGTCAATTGTTTTGTTGGCATCCTTATATGGATTTCCATTGTTATCAAGATCGTTGAACGGTTCAGGATAGTTGTCTTCTTCTGTGTCGTACCCGCCAGTGAAGATAAGAACATCCTTAAAAGTTCTTTCCCCTGTGGATGCATCAACAGAGACAGGTATGGATGCTTCAATCGGTTCCGACCAGGTTTGAGCGATCTCACTGTTTTCATAGTTCCAGGCCCTAGTCCAGTTTAACGGGTTGGTATCAGAAACATTAAGACACCAGTATTTTTTACCCCCTCTGCGTTCTCCAAAAATAAGATATTTGGGGGCTTTGTTTGAACGGTATAACACGATTGGCCCGTCAACAGCATCTACAAAAGGCTCTTGTGAAATATTATAAAGATTGGGCAGAATATCTTCCGGAACAAAAGCAAACACTTCTTTGCCGCTGGCTTTAAGAGGACCGTCACCATCCGGGTCTGTGTCATCAAAAACATGAAGCATTCCGTCATTTGCTCCCACAACGATATAGCGTTTCAGTAATATATTAATGGGATCATAATAGTCAATCACAACAGGCCTGGAATGAACAATACTTCCCAAAGCCCAGTCTCTTACCGCTAAAGGAGCATGGGTCGCGGCATCGGCATCATATGTGTATCCGTAAAGGTAATTGATAACTTTATCTCTTGTCAGATCATCGGCAACTCCAAGATCTGAAGCTTTTATGGTATCATATTTAACTTCTAATATGGACGTAGAAGTTGTGCTATAGGTATAAATAGGTCTTTCCCAATATGCGTCAGCATCGGATGTTCCATCATTAAAGTTTTTTTCCACCCTCTCCTGTAGAACTTCTCCTACCCCATCTTCTTTTACATCAGAACTGCCGTAATTGTCAGAATCATTGGAATCATTATCATCCGCCCAGAAGGCACCTGTATTATCAAGAAATTCTCCATCATTGTTAACGGCTTCATTATCATTTCCGTCATAGAGCATCCATATATAAGGCCTGTCTGTGCTTCCATCACCAAGCTTGAATTTTTTTACATTCCCAACCCAGGATTGATTGTCCTGGGGAAGGAAAAGGCCTAAGTAAAGGTCATCACCATTTTGAATTTTATTGGCAGCATCAATGGAGACAACCGGCGATGTAAAGGATACGGCTTCAGTCATAAGCAGGGCAAGAGAATAAAAGGCGGCAACCAGTTGCTCCTTATTGTAGGCCACGACATATTCTCCGCCTGATTCTCCGGCAGCATCTTTCAGCAAAGGGTGGTTTGCACCAAACGCAATATGATGTGTGGTCACGTTAACATAGGAATTAGCAGGATCTGTTACTTCTGTTTTATCTACCCAGGAATGGGTATACATCCAGTGGCCTACATCATCATAATAATTGGGTGTTATCGGAGGTTGGTATGGGTCTGAAGTCCACCCATCAACATCCCAGTCCGTGAAGGGCAGATGAGGATCGCTGTTTGCATCGGAAATCCTGTTCCAATCGTTGTCATCAGTTGGAAATCCATCCGTTACTGAGATAACATAATTTTTTCTGCATAACAGGTTGTCCAGGGCATGTCTTTTGGTCCAATAGCCTTCTTCAAAAACATCCTGCAGGGCTTCTCCCAAGGGTGTTCCATATTGCGGAGATTCGTTTTCAACATGATTTCTAATGGCGGCCCGGTTTACATCATCGGTCAGATTTGGATTTAAAGCACTATTAATAGTGGCACCATTCCCTGATGTGCCTAAATATTGAAAGCTGGCATACCCCCAGTTCATTTTTCCATGGAATTCATCAACCACATAAAGAAGAGCATCCTTGGCTACATCCAGGCGGTTTTGCATTAAATAAGAACCTCCGTCATAGGAAACCCTTATTTTATCGATAATATAGCCGGAACCCTTGTCTTTATTATCTGATGCCAAAGCTATTTTGATGGTATCATCATTAATTGTTTCAGACCAGCCGCTCCCTGTCGGGAAGTCATCGTTATCATATTTAATTTCCTGGGTTCCGGAACCGTCATATAAAACCACATAGTCGCCGTTTTCATCGACATCAAATGCAGAAAAATGAACCTGGATCTGAGTGGAACCTGGATGGGTAATGGTTTGTATGGTTTCATTCTCTTTTAAGCTGTTGGCATATTGCCCACTTGCTGGATATTGAAGGCTGTGGGACAGTTCCGACCAGCTTGATGGTGCTTGTTCAACGGATTCGTACTTCCAGGCAGGATCACCCTTGGATGCACCTGCAGGATCTGGATTATTGGTCGTATAATGAAGATTATACATAGCCTGCATGTTCACCCAGTTTCCAGTCACAAAAAAATAAATATCCTGGTCACCATCTTCAGCCGTGTCCAAGCTGCCGGATACAACTCCTTTATATCCTGAAAAATAATACCCCGGCGCATTCAAAAGGCCACCAAAGCCAATATCAACCTGACTTCCATCATAAAGAGTCTGCATTTCTTTGAGTTTTATATCCAGATTAAGGGGAAGCTTTTGACCGTCAAACAGGATGTGACCATCTGCGTCCGTTGTAAGCCGCTGTGTTTCGTTTGCCTCACCAGTCAGATTTCCGTCAGAATCAATCAGGGTATGGGTATCAACCAAGTGGTTTGTATACCAAAGGTAATTGGGGTCAGCTGCATCCCCGGTAAACGCTGTGTCTACCCCATCCACTGTTGCAATGGTGACACCGATCTGACCTTTCCATAGAAAAATTTTTCTTCTCTCCTCATGATTTTGATAGAAATACGCAGGATTCCACGTTACAATAGTGTCCCAGATATAATCACTTTGGCTGCCTGCATCATTAAGGGTAAAAAGGTAATCAAACATAGCCCCGTAGTCAATATTCTGCTCATAAACGCCAAAATCCATTGATCCTGAGTTGTCCAGAAGGACATAGCAGTTTTGTTTTGTATTGACTTGGTAAATTTCAGTGTCTTTTGCATTTAGAGGAGAAAAACTGCCCACCAGGATGAGAAATAGAGTCGTACTGATGAGAATAGTATTGATTTTTTTTAATTTGCTGTTCACCATAAAGGCTCTCCTTATAAAATTATACCATCTGTACATTATAATGGATTTATAACGCCAACTTTTATCCCCCCAATTTCAATAATAACCTGTCTTTGCCCGTTAATCCTGAATTTGTAAGATGAAAATTTTGTTGCATCCATTCCTTTGGGAGGCACATCAGGATAAAGATAGGTAACAAGGTATGCGTAATCATAGTCATTATCTGTAGTATCATTCATCAGATTCTGCCGGGGCCAGGAATTAGGGTCGTCCGCATCAAAATTATCGGGGAAAGTCCCTGCCACAGGCATGTCTGTTCCTGACGGATCATAGTTTGCCAAGGTGGATGGATAAAGATGGGTGTTATAAGTTTCGGGGTCAGCAATGGTATACCAGGAATAGAGACCGTTAACCCCTGCATATCCAACACCGGAGCCTTCTCTGTTTGCGCCGCCTTCAGATGCATTAAAATTTTTTTCCCATCGTTGCTGATTTGCGGCAATACTGATTTCATAATCAGATGTATTTAAAGCAAAAGTACCGAAAATGCTTAAAATAAGCAGGCAGAACATTGCAATTGCTAAAATAGAACCATTATTATTGGATATTGAAGATTTCCACATATTCTCTAAGCCCCGGTGTTATTAAATTTAATCGTGGTGATAGAAAGGGAATTATTTCCCATTGGTGTATTCCAATACATAAATAATCTTAATGTGCAAAAAGGTGTATATGAATTCCCACCAAAGCTGACAGGGGTTTTATTGACATTCCAGAATAATTGAAATTCATTGCCGGTGCTGTCGACTATATTATTCCCATTCACCTGGAACATATTTGAAAAAGAAGGGAAATTTGCCGGAATATATTGGTGATCGGCAAGGGCTGGATTTGGAGCCGGACTCAGGGTATTTCCAGCAGAATCAAGGGTTATACCTATATCAAGGTCTGAATCAATTGTTGAAAGTGGTGTTCCTGCTGTGTCCAGATTGGTATCATCAAAGGGAAGGCGTTTGAGTTCTTCAAGGAAAGTCAATGCAATTGAGTTTGCGCTTGTACGGGAAAATGCGGTTTTATTGCCTTTCATGGCCTGCATCTGCATAACAGCCATTGCCGTCAGGCCAAGGGTCAAAACAAGCATGGTTATCATAACCTCAATTAAAGTAAACCCCTCAGTGTTTTTTGTTATCAGCATGTTATATTCCTAAATTCCTGCACTGTATTGTAACAACCACAAATCTACGTTTGAAATTATCATTGAACGGTCCCCATACAGTTCCTGCGCTGGTTGTATATGTGGCAGCGTTCATAAAATTAGGGTCACTGGCAGATGCCCTTGCCAGGATGGAGATTTGAACCGCCCTTATTTCAGACAGTTGAGATGCAGTAGGATTCGGTGCAGTTGTTCCATCATCAAGGATATAGTTAAATTCAATTGCCTGAATGTTTTCAGCAATGGGTTGAAATCCACCGCCAGTATCTCTTCCCAGATTGGCAGCACCTGTGTCGGCAATTCCATTGGAATCTGCATCATTTGTGGATGAGAATCCAAACGTAATATCCTCATTGGCATCATCAAGCTCACCATCAGCACGGTTATCTTTATTTAAGGCATGCCCGGCAATATCTCTGGTAAAGTGAAGCTGTACTGATGTGGCGGATATGATACCGGCATTAGCCTTCTGGGTGGGGTCACAGCCAGCCTCTCTTATTTCAGATGACATTATCATAATAGCCGATCTGAGATTCTGCTGCATTTCAGCAAGCCGGTCCGAGCTGACATATGTCTTTTGCTGATTTGAATAAGTAAGAAAAATGCCACCTAAAATAAAGGTCGATATGGCCATTGTAATCATGACTTCGATTAAGGTAAATCCATTTTGATGATATTTGTTTTTTTTCATAATCAATCCTCTATTGCCAGGAACCATCAGTACCATCACCACTGATCTGCATCTGAAGATTACCGGCAATGGATAATGTTATTTTATACCATCGTGTGCTGTTTCGGACTTGAATATTTCCAATTCTTGACCTTGCCGGAAGACCGCGACTATTAAACCCTGCCGTAGATGTCCCGCTAAAATTGGCATTGACCAAGCTTACATTTTTGGGCATGGTTACAAAGGCTATTGTAGCTTCATCATCACTGGGATTGGGGTTCCCTGTATCATGTATCAGGTCATCTGCCCCCCCCCCAACCCCACCATTATCAATGAATACTGTGTAAGTTCCGGCTCTTCCATCGGGTACAAAGGCGGCCGGGGTAAAACTAATACCAACCGTTGTGTTTCGTTTTATTGCTTCGGATTTGGCTTTCTGCATTTTTGAATAAATATCTCTTGCGCAGCCTTTTAATCTCTGATCTGCAAGGATTCGACCAAAATTGGGTGTAATAACAACAAGGAGTGAAATGATTGCAATAACAATCATCAGTTCGATAAGGGTGAACCCTTTTATATCTTTGGGTGTTTCAAACATTTAAATTCCCCATGATAGATTGTTTGAGCAACCCCTTTTTTATTAGAACAAAAATTTTTTCCATACGACTCAAAGCTTTTGTTTTATTCCTTTTTGAATTGATATAAATAAAAGTATTATGCAAGTATCATGCTGTTTGATTTGTGTATGTATCATAATTTTATGATAAGGCTTTAAATTATTGAATAAAAAATTAAAATAAGTTTGTTGCTTAATTATATATAAAGGGAATTTTTAACAAAAAATGTTAGTTGGCGGTACAAAAAATGTCATTAAAAAAAATCTGTTGACCCGATGTAATCTGATGCAGTTCAGTAATTTATATTGCTTCATGAGAATACAAAAAAAATACTAAGCCTTTTTAATGAAGTTGAGCATGTTTTTTATGCTCACATTCATATGTTATTTTTAGTTTGAAAAACGCAAATAATTTGTTATAACGGAATAAAAGACTGCAAATCACTCCTTTGTGAAGGGATGAAAAGAATAAAAAATACAGATATACTCCAAGTTATAACAGAATGGCAAAACCATATTTTGCGAATTAAAGGGATTAAAAGGGACTATGAGTCAGTTCTTTTGTCCACCATGGGATCAAAACCAATCAAAATCATCACTGGGTTCAGAAGATCCGGAAAATCTTTTTTAACTCAGCGAGTTGCAAAGAAATTGGTTGAAGATCAAAGATTCGCTATAGATAATATTTTGTATCTTAATTTTGAGGATTTTCGATTAATTGAAATTAATACTCTTGAAAAATTAAATGGGATCTATCAGGTATTTAAATCAAATATTGCTGATAGTGGTAAAAAACTTTTGATTTTTGATGAAATTCAAAATGTCTCTGCCTGGGATCGTTTCGTTAGAACCATTTATGAATTGGAGGATGATATTGAGATTATTTTGACCGGCTCAAACTCTGAACTATTGTCTTCTGAAATTGGCAGTAACCTTGCCGGACGATTTATTGAATTTTCAATTTTTCCTTTTGATTTTAAAGAATTTTTGAAATACAGGGATATTGAAATTGCTTCTGATGTTGAATTTTTTAGAAATTATGATGAGATTCAAAAACTTTTTGTAGATTTTATAAAGTTTGGAGGCTTACCTGAAACTTTCACAATATCCAATGGTTCTGCTCGGTTTTCATATATTGAAGGTGTTGTAAGCAAAGTCATTCTGGATGATATTATTGAACGTTTCCAGGTAAAGCATGTTGCTGTTATTGAAAAAGTATTAATTTATTTATTATCCGGTGTTGGAAATATCATCTCTTTTACACGAATAATGAATTATTTAAAGCCACTTGGGATTAAAGTTAAACAGGAAACTTTGATTGATTATGTTCAGTATATATTGAAATCCTTTGCTTTGTATGAGACTCAAAAATTTGATTGGAAGTTAGGCCGATTATTTGAGACTACCCGAAAATATTATTCCGTGGATACAGGGTTGATCAATTTATATCAAGGGACAGTAAATGATTTTACAAGTCAATTGGAAAATATTGTTTTTTTGAAGCTCAAAAGATCAGGATGCCCTGTATATTTTGGTACTCTCAAGTCTGGAAAGGAGATAGATTTTATTGTTCAGCAAAAAAATAAAAAATACCAGAAATTTCAAGTCTGTCAAACACTTACCAATGAAAATCATAAGCGGGAATTATCTTCCTTTAATTTGAAAGACACATACCTTGAAGCCGGGGAAAATTTTCTTTTGACACTTGATGATCATGAAGAGAAAATTTTTTTAAATGAAAATTCCGTATATAAGAAAAATCTTGTTAGATGGCTTTTGTTATCGTGATTTGGTACGTTCTTAACATATAATATGTTGTTCCAGGTGGCTGAGCCGCCTTATTGTTTTCATTCTTTCATAATTTTTATAACTCTTTCATCCAGGCAGGAGCGTAAAAAAGTATTCATCTGTTTCTGATTACCTGTTTCATAAAAGGGCAGCATTAATTGATTAAACTCCAGTTGTCTTTTTGCAGGAAGATTAATGGCAGGGTATCCACAATTCAATAAAAACCCATTCATGATAAAACGCCCCATACGTTTATTTACATCACTCCAAAGCTTCGTTCCCGGCAGCGGTTCGATGAAGGTCTCAGACTGTTTCAATCGTGATCTCAAACTGATTTTTTTCTATTAATTCTAATAAGGCCCGCCATGTATCAGCCTGATTCAGAGCTATCTGCTGGTCGGTTACTTTATGCCCGCCAACTGTAATTCCATCTAATAATGTCTGGATTTCCGGCAGGGTGAAATTAATTCCCTCCAGGTTCACCGCGTCACATACAAATTCAACCAATTGACGTTTAGCAAGCATTATTGCTTTTGGTTTGTCGGGTTTCATGCCCCATCGAGTTTCTTTCAGGGTGCGATTCGATAATTTAGATTGTTTCATAAATCAGAACATCCACACTTTTTATTGATATGTTACATTGTCCGTTGCAATTGAATTGCATGAATTTTGCATTTTACTCTATGATGAAAGAAAAAACAAACCGTGTGATTTATATTTGATTTTCAAGGAGTGAGGCAAAGAAGAACCTCCAAGAAGCGCTTGAATTGTTTTTTTAATGCGCATCCCCGAAAGAAATTGAAAACCTGGCATTAAAAAAATATCGTTTGACAAAACTCAAATTGAATCTGTGCTTTATTTGACTTGTTTTGTTAAATAGATTATTGGATGTATGCACATTAAATAGCGACAAAATTGTTAAGTGATTTCATAAAAATGGTAAATCGGTTATCGAAGTATAAAGATCTGTTTTTTATTTTTGTATGGCGTGAATTATTAATCCGTTATAAACAGACTGCCATCGGTGTGTTATGGGCTCTTATTCAACCTTTAAGCATGATGGTCTTGTTTGTAATTGTATTTGGTCATGTCCTGAATATTAATACAAACGGCTACCCAAGATCATTGTTTTATTTTGCAGGGCTTGTGCCTTGGACGCTTTTTTCTGCTTCTGTCAATGCATCAATCAATTCCCTGACAGATCACAGGGATTTAATTACTAAAATTTATTTTCCAAGAGAGCTGATTATCTTTTCCAAAGTCAGTGTATTTGTTGTGGATTTTTTAATATCAGGCATGCTGCTTGCCGTGATGCTTTGTTTTTATAACATCGGAATGTGTCAATAGAAATGAGACACCATTTGCAATAAATTAAGCTCTAATCACATCAATTTTTTCCTGTTTTGGTTTATTGATCCAAGCCGCATCCGGTAAAGCCGGTGGTAGGGGTTTTTTCTTTCTGAATCGTTCAGGATTTTTCTTAAAAGCATTTTCAAGAATAATACAACGCCGGTCATAAACGTCTTGTGCTAATCCATAGTGAAGTTGCTCAGGAGTTACCAATCCGATCCCAGAATGATGATGCTCTTTATTGTAATATTCAAAGAAATCCTGGCAAAACACCCTGGCATCTTCAATTGACCCAAATCGGCTGGGGA
>NZ_FNLL01000024.1:0-13780 GCF_900105645.1 Desulfobacula phenolica
GCAAGTTTGGTGATCGCTGCTGTAAGCGTAGTCTTTCCATGGTCAATATGACCGATTGTTCCTATGTTCACATGCGGCTTGGTCCGCTCAAATTTCTCCTTAGCCATCCTCTTTACTCCTCTTGGTTAATTCCTCCTGCGGAATGTTATCAGGATATCAAAATATTAGTTACCACCGAAAATGTGCAAATGCCTTGTTGGCTTCTGCCATCTTGTGTGTATCTTCCTTTTTCTTCATTGCCCCGCCACGCTGGTTATAAGCATCCAGCACTTCTGAAGCCAGTTTGTTTGCATAGCCTTTTTCAGACCGATTCCGGCTGAAGTTAATCAACCAGCGAAAAGCAAGCGCTGTCTGCCTGGAAGGTTTTATATCAGTCGGCACCTGATAGGTTGATCCGCCGATTCTTCTGGATTTCACTTCAACCGCAGGCCTAATATTATCAATTGCTTTTTTTAATATATCCAAAGCAGGCTCGCCGATCTTTTCTTCTGCAATCAACAAAGCATTTTTAACAACTTTACGCGCTGCGTTCTTTTTCCCGTCTTTCATGACACAGTTAACAAACTTAGCGGCAAGCTTTTCTTCCTGCGTGGCATCTTTTGTTACATTATCAAGCATGATCTCTTTAACTGCCATTATTCACATCCACCATTGCTTATATATAAGGAACAGACTAAAATCTGCTCCAAGTTGCTTATTTAGGTCTCTTTGCTCCGTATTTTGACCTGCCCTGCCGCCTGTCATCAACACCCAAAGTATCAAGAGCGCCCCTGACAATATGATAGCGAACACCTGGAAGATCCTTTACTCTGCCACCCCTGACAAGAACCACAGAATGCTCCTGAAGGTTATGCCCCATACCGGGTATATACGCGGCAACTTCCATTCCAGTAGTCAAACGAACCCTGGCTACTTTTCTCAAAGCAGAGTTAGGTTTCTTTGGAGTTGACGTGTACACTCTGGTACAAACACCACGTTTCTGAGGACCACCCTTTAAAGCAGGGGTACTAACCTTTTTTTCTGCTTTTTTTCTACCTTTTCGAACCAATTGATTAATGGTCGGCATAACTTTCCTTTACGCTCCTTATCAAATTTAAACCATTGTCATACACGACAAAATGTTTAATTTTACTTTCACTTATTAAAATTGTCAAGTTTTTTTATTAATCAAACTTGTGCCACGTCACCCAAAGCAACTTCTACATCGCTGTATCCCGGAAAACCTGTCCCTGCAGGTATAATACGTCCCATAACAACATTCTCTTTCAATCCCTTAAGACTGTCATACTTGCCTTCGATGGAAGCAAGAGTCAGCACTTTTGTTGTTTCCTGGAATGATGCGGCTGAAAGAAAACTATCAGTAGATAATGATGCTTTTGTAATACCAAGAATTAACGGCTCCCCTTTTGCGGTTTCACCACCCATACCGGCTACTTCCCGATTGACTTCTGCAAAATGAATCCTGTCGACCTGTTCATCCGGAATAAAGTTGGTATCACCCGTCTCAATGACCTTTACCCGTCTCATCATCTGACGGATAACCACCTCAATATGTTTGTCATTAATCCTTACACCCTGAAGCCTGTAAACCTCCTGCACCTCATCCACCAGATATTTTGCCAAAGCAACTTCTCCCTTGATGTTCATAATATCCTGGGGGTTTGCACTTCCGGCAATCAGCGGATCACCCGCCTTTACATAATCACCATCATAGACCGTAACATGTTGACCTTTTGGAATGGCGTATTCTTTCTTTCCTCCAACATCAGTCGGGGTGATCGTGACTTTCTGTCTTCCCTTTGTACCTTTGGACACCAAGACATATCCGTCAATCTCAGTCAGCATACCCGGATCTTTTGGTTTTCTGACTTCAAACAATTCGGCAACTCTTGGAAGCCCACCGGTAATGTCCTTTGTTTTTGTGGTCGCCCTGGGCAATTTTGCAATTACATCCCCGGCCATAATCTGTTCATCTTCTTCAACCGTAAGAATGGCATTCACAGGCAAATAATATCTGGCAGAAGTCTTGGAATTGGGAAGCTTAACCGCTTTTCCCTCTTTGTCCTTAATGGTAATTCTGGGGCGAATCTCACTATCTTTCCCTTCTGTGATTGTACGGGAAACTTTTCCGGTGACAGGGTCAATTTGCTCTTGAACCGTATTCCCGACTTCTATGTCGGCAAATCGAACACGACCGGATACTTCCGTGATAATCGGCGTGGTAAAAGGATCCCATGTGGCGATCACATCCCCTGGTTGGACTTGCTGACCATCCTTAACATGAAGGGTTGCGCCATAAATCACCGTCTCTTTAGCTCTTTCACGCCCCTCTTCTCCAACAATGTTAATACCGGCACCTTTCCGGTTCATTACGATTACTTCATTTTCAGCAGAAATTACCGTCTGGATATCTTCATTGTGTTTCAATATGCCGCCAACCCTGGCCTTGATTTCCGCAACTTCTACCTTTCTTGAGGCAGTACCACCAATATGGAAGGTTCTCATAGTCAACTGAGTCCCGGGCTCACCAATGGACTGAGCCGCAACAATACCGATGGCTTGACCTATTTCAACGGTTACACCATGAGCAAGATCCCGTCCGTAGCACCTGGAACAAACACCATTTTTTGAATTACACGTCAGAACGGAACGAATTTTAACTTTCTGAACTCCGGCTTCTTCTATTCTTTTGACATGACTTTCCTCAAGTTCGGTGTCCACGCCAACAATAAATTCATCCGAGTAAGGATCCCGGATATCTTCCTGAGTTACCCTTCCAAGGATTCTCTCACCAAGGGTTTGAATAATTTCCCCTCCCTCGTACAATGCTTCAACCTCAATACCGTTAATGGTACCACAATCAATTTCAACAATGGTACAATCCTGACCCACATCAGCCAGACGCCTTGTAAGATATCCCGAGTTTGCCGTCTTCAAAGCCGTATCAGCCAACCCCTTACGCGCACCATGGGTTGAAATAAAATACTGTAGCACGGACAGGCCTTCACGGAAACAAGCAGTAATCGGATTTTCAATAATCTCACCGGACGGTTTTGCCATCAACCCCCTCATCCCTGCCAGCTGACGCATCTGATCCTTACTGCCTCGAGCCCCGGAGTCAGCCATGACATACACTGCATTATATTCTTCAGGTGACCCGTCAGTCTTACCCTTTGTAGGATTTTTCATGACTTCCATCATGGCATTGGCAATATCATCTGTGGCTTGGGCCCAGATATCGACAACCTTATTATACTTTTCACCCTGGGTAATCAATCCTTCGGAATACTGATTTTTTATATCTTCAATATTTCTTTCAGATTTGGCAATAATTTCCCATTTTTCATCCGGGATAATCATATCGTCTATACAGATTGACAAACCTCCCAGAGTTGAATATTTATACCCGATATCCTTTAGCCGATCAGAAAGTATAACAGTTTCCTTTAACCCGATATTACGGTATGCATAATCAATCAATTTAACGATAGAAGACTTGTCCATAAGCTTGTTTACAAGATTGAAGGGCAAAGTGGTCTCTCGTTCATCCACTTTAAATATAGTATAATAATTCCCCACTTTTCTGACATCTGTAAACTGATCTTCTTTCAGACCATAGAATTGTTCAACAACAATCTCCGACACCTGGAATATATTTTTAAATTCTTTTCTGGTAAGAAGACCTGTTTTTCCTTTGGTCTTTTTAATCTCATCGTCAGAATATTTTTTTAAAACCTTGTCAAAATCAGTGCCGGCTTTTAATTCTTCCATTGCGGCTTCAGCATCTTCAAGGGTTTGGGTTCTAATCCTGCTCAATGACAAAAGCGTATCTCCGGGAATGGATTCCCAAAGAAGAATTCGACCCGTGGTGGTATCATAAATTTCACCATCAATTCGAACTTTAATTTTGGCATGAAGCGAAAGCGCGCCTGCATCAAATGCATATCTTACTTCTTCAATACTTGAAAAACTAACCCCTGCACCTTTTTGATTCTGCACGGCACGGGTCATATAATAAATACCCAACACAATATCCTGGGTCGGTACAATAATCGGCTGACCATTTGCAGGAGAAAGAATATTGTTGGTCGACAGCATCATGATCCTTGCCTCAAGCTGGGACTCAAGGGAAAGTGGTACATGAACCGCCATCTGGTCACCATCAAAATCTGCATTAAATGCAGGGCAAACCAATGGATGGAGCTGAATAGCTTTCCCTTCGATCAACACCGGTTCAAATGCCTGGAACCCAAGACGATGGAGCGTAGGTGCGCGGTTGAGCATCACCGGATATTCTTTTACAACCGATTCAAGTGCATCCCAAACCTCAGTCTCCTCACGTTCAACCATTTTTTTAGCACTTTTAACCGTTGAAACAAGGCCTTTTTGTTCAAGATAATTATAAATAAAAGGCTTAAACAGCTCCAGAGCCATCTTTTTCGGGATACCGCATTGATGAAGCCGCAGTTCAGAACCAACAGTAATAACGGTACGACCGGAGTAATCCACACGCTTACCGAGCAGATTCTGCCTAAACCGACCCTGTTTTCCTTTTAATGTGTCACTTAAAGACTTTAACGGCCGCTTATTGGTCCCGGTCACCACCCTTCCGTGACGACCATTGTCAAACAACACATCCACAGCTTCCTGAAGCATTCTTTTTTCATTTCTGACAATGATATCAGGCGCATTAAGATCCACCAGTCTTTTCAGACGGTTGTTTCTGTTTAATACCCTGCGATACAAATCATTTAAATCAGATGTCGCAAACCGCCCGCCTTCAAGAGGCACAAGCGGCCTTAAATCCGGCGGCAAAATGGGACAGGCCGTCAAAATCATCCGCGTGGGCTCAATCCCCGAGGTCAAGAATGCATCAATCACTTTAAGGCGCTTGGCCATTTTTTGTTTCTTGGCAACGGATTTGGTCAGGCTGATCTCTTCTTTAAGTTCATCATGAACCTCTTGAAGATTAATCTCTTCGAGCAACTTTAAAATGGCTTCCGCACCAATACCAGCCTCAAAGTCATCACCAAAAGTTTCCACAGCCTCATAATATTGATCATCTGATAGAAGTTGAAGTTTTTTCAAACCCGTATCTTTAGGATCAATCACAAGGTAAGAGTCAAAATAAAGAACTTTTTCAAGATTTTTTAATGTCAAATCAAGAACATTGCCTATTTTACTGGGAAGGCTTTTCAAAAACCAGATGTGAGACACCGGAGAAGCAAGTTCTATATGTGCCATCCGCTCTCGTCTCACTTTGGACTGAATCACCTCAACACCGCATTTTTCACATACAACCCCGCGATGTTTCATGCGCTTGTATTTACCGCAATTGCACTCGTAATCCTTGGTAGGACCGAATACCTTTGCACAAAAAAGTCCGTCTCTTTCCGGCTTGAATGTCCGGTAATTTATGGTTTCCGGTTTTTTGATTTCACCATGAGACCACTCCCTAATCTGGTCTGAAGATGCAAGGGTTATTTGAACGCCCTTATAAATCTTAGGATCTTTTGGTTTTGCGAAGAAATCGTATATATTATCCAATGTCTTCTCCTTATTTTTTTCCTTCTATAAGATTCATATCCAAACCCAGACTATTCAACTCTTTGCAAAGAACCCTGAAAGATTCAGGCATTCCGGGCTCAAGAACGTTCTGGCCTTTAACTATTTTTTCATACATCCGAGTTCTTCCTGTCATATCATCGGACTTGACAGTCAAAAACTCCTGTAATGCATGTGCAGCACCATAGGCTTCCATTGCCCAGACTTCCATTTCACCCAGCCTCTGTCCGCCAAACTGGGCTTTACCGCCGAGTGGCTGCTGGGTAACCAGGGAATACGGACCAATGGATCGAGCATGAAGTTTATCATCAACCAAGTGGTGGAGTTTGAGCATGTACATGGTGCCGACGGTTACCGGTTTATCAAACGGTTCACCGGTTCTGCCGTCGTATAGTACGGATTGACCGGATTTGTCGAATCCGGCGACATCAATCAGATATTTGATCTCATCCTCACTGGCCCCGTCAAAAACAGGAGTTGCCATGTGTACTCCGTTTTTGTAAAGGCGTGCAAAATCAATAAGCTCCTTATCGGAAAAGTTTTCAATTTTTTCTGCCAGCGCATCGTTTTTGAAATCCGCTTTTTGGGCTTCGGTCATGGAAAAAATTTCAATTACCTTTTCCCTTAATATATCAAGCTTCATTTGGTTAAGCAGCTCATCAATGCGCTGACCTAACCCGAAAGCTGCATGTCCCAGATGAATTTCCAATATCTGGCCCACATTCATACGGGAAGGAACACCTAAGGGATTGAGGACCATATCCACAGGCCTGCCATCCTCAAAGTAGGGTAAATCTTCCATTCTTAAAATTCTTGAGACAACACCCTTGTTCCCATGTCGACCAGCCATTTTATCACCAACGGAAAGAACCCTTTCCATGGCAACGCTTATTTTGATCATTTTCAGAACGCCGGGCGGAAGATCATCCCCCTTTTCAAAACGGGAGACCTGACGGTTAAAATGGTCCCTGGCTTTTTTTATTTGTATTTGGGCACTCTCTAATATAACCTGAGCCTTTTCTGTAATCACTGCATCTTTAACTGCAACATGAACCAGCACAGACATGGGAATATCGGCAAAAAGACCGGATTTCACAGTGGTGCCGGATTTAACCAGGACCCTTCCCGATTTTTCAAGATCAGAAATAATATCATGGCCCTCAAGAATGGATTCAACTTTTTCCTGAGCCACACCTGAAATGATTTTAATTTCATCATCCCTGTCTTTTTCAAGCTTTTCTATTTCATTATCTTCAATGAGCCGTGTACGATCATCTTTTGAAAGTCCCCTTCTTGAGAAAACCCTTGCATCAATAACCTTGCCTTTTACCCCGGGGGGCACGCAAAGGGAAGTGTCTTTAACATCTCCGGCTTTCTCTCCAAAAATAGCCCGAAGCAATTTTTCTTCCGGAGAAAGTTGGGTTTCACCTTTTGGTGTGATTTTACCCACAAGGATATCACCGGATACAACTTCTGCACCCAAGCGAATAATACCGCTCTCATCAAGATTTTTTAAGGCATCTTCGCCGACATTAGGAATATCACGGGTTATTTCCTCTTTGCCCAATTTTGTATCCCGGGCAAGAACTTCATACTCTTCAACATGAACAGAGGTATAAACAGCATCTTTCACCAGACGTTCGCTGACAAGGATAGAATCCTCATAGTTGTATCCATCCCAGGGCATAAATGCTACCGTGACATTTTTCCCAAGGGCCAGTTCCCCCATCTCGGTGGACGGGCCGTCTGCAATCACCTGACCTTTTTTGACGCTTTCACCTTTTTCAACAATCGGCCTGTGATTAAAACAGGTATTCTGGTTAGAACGGACAAACTTTGTACAATTATAAATTGATACAACTTTCTCAAAATTGTCTGCCTGGATATCCGGGTCATCATTTCGGACAACAATCCGTTTTGAATCCACCTCAACTACGACACCGTCATAATCGGCTACAATGGTAACGCCGGAATCACGAGCAACAACACTTTCCATTCCAGTACCGACCAGAGGCGCTTCACTTTTAATCAACGGCACTGCCTGACGTTGCATATTAGACCCCATCAACGCCCTGTTGGCATCATCATTCTCCAGAAACGGGATCAAGGCTGCAGACACGGATACTAACTGATTTGGTGAGACATCCATGAATTTGACATCCTGATTTTCAATCATTTCAAATTCACCATCAACCCGTGATGAAACCAGAGGGTTTAGAAAATTACCATCGACATCAAGGGGTGCATTTGCCTGTCCAATCGGGTGATCCTTTTCTTCAAAGGCTGTCAAATGCTTAATTTCCCTGGAAGCATTTCCATTGCTTGCAATCCTGTAAGGCGTTTCAATGAAACCAAAATCATTCACCCTTGCATAAGTGCATAGCGAAACGATCAATCCGATATTCGGTCCTTCCGGCGTTTCAATCGGACAAATTCTTCCATAATGAGAAGGATGAACGTCTCGTACTTCAAATCCAGCCCTTTCTCTTGTCAAACCACCTGGTCCAAGTGCGGACAAACGTCTTTTATGAGTGGTTTCAGACAGCGGGTTGGTCTGATCCATGAACTGGGATAACTGGGAGGTGCCAAAAAATTCCCTGACAACGGCTGAAACAGGTTTTGGGTTGATCAAATCGTGGGGCATCATGGCATCCACTTCCTGCATGCTCATTTTTTCCTTGATGGCTCTTTCCATCCTGACAAGCCCGATTCGATAATGATTTTCAAGAAGCTCACCCACGGCGCGAACACGCCTGTTGCCCAGATGATCAATATCATCAACCTGGCCCTGAGTGTCTTTAAGTTCAACCAAAGTTGATGCAGTTAGCAGCACATCCTCTTTTCGTAATGTTTTCACATCAATCTTGGTATCAACACCAAGGCGATGGTTCATTTTCAAACGTCCGACTTTTGAAAGGTCATAATACGCCTGCCTGAAAAAAAGATGATCGACAAAATCCTGTGCCACTTCAATGGTTGCAGGATTCCCGGGTCGAAGCCGCCGATAGATATCCATTAAGGCTTCTTCTTTTTTCTCCATTTTGTCTAAAACAAGGGTTTTCCTTATGGAATCAGAACTTCTGGGATCAACATAAAGAATATTAAAGTCATTGATCTGTTTTTCCAGCATATATTCAAAGCTGTCTTCGCCAATCAGATCGCCGGCCTTTAAAATTATCTCCTGGGTTTCATCGTCAACAATATTCTCTGCAAAAGCTTTTCCAATCAATTCACTTTCCGAGATGGGAATATAATCAAGCCCATCGTCAGCCAGCTGTCTTAACGCTCGTTTTGTAAAGATTCTTCCTTTTTTGACGATAATCTCTCCTGTCTTTGGAGATTTGATATCAAAACTGGCTCTTTGGCGCTTGAGATTTTCCTGGGAAAACTCTTTAAAAAACGATCCATCCTTTTTAATAATATGTTCTTGGTTATAGAAGAAATCCAAAATATCTTCACTGGTATAGCCAAAGGCCTTAAAAAGGATAGACACTGGAAATTTTCGCCGCCTGTCTATTCTTATATAAACAATATCCTTGGCATCAATTTCCATATCAATCCAGGATCCTCTGACAGGAATAATTCGGGCATTATAAATAATTTTTCCCGTAGAATAATTTTTCCCTTTATCATGATCAAAAAATACACCTGAGGAACGATGTAACTGGCTTACGACAGCTCTTTCAGTTCCATTAACAATAAAGGTTCCCTGCCGGGTCATCAAGGGGATGGTACCAAAATAAATCTCTTGTTCCTTAATATCTCGAATCGTTGAAATCCCCGTGTCCTTGTCATTGTCGTAAACAACAAGCCGGACCTTGATATTCACAGGAATATCATAGGTCATTCCTCTTGAAGTACATTCTTTCATGGAATGCTTTGATTCGCCAAAGGAATACGAAACATATTCCAATGATGATGTATCTGTAAAATCCTTAATAGGAAAAACAGATTTAAAAACAGCATGGAGTCCTTTTACTTCCCTTTCTTCAGGCAAAACATCTTTTTGAAGGAAACTCTCATAAGAATTTCGTTGCATGCCTATCAAATCAGGAATATCAATTATTTTTCTTCTGCTGCCAAACTCTTTTCTAATACGCTTATTTGTCAAAAGACTACCGGTCATGATATCTCCCAGTGTGAGTTTTTCCAACCGTAAAAGCGGAGACATGACACTATTGCCTTGCCCCCGCATAAATTTTATGCAGCTTAAATCTTTGTAAGCTAACTTATTTCATAAAACTATTTTACAGAAACCTGAGCCCCGGCTCCTTCTAATTGTTCTTTAATTTTATCAGCTTCTTCTTTTGGAATTCCTTCTTTAATTGCTTTAGGCGCTTCTTCCACTAAAGCTTTGGCTTCTTTAAGACCAAGGCCTGTAATCGCTCTTACTTCTTTGATAACGTTAATTTTTTTATCGCCAAAGGTCTCAAGGATAACGTCAAATTCGGTCTGTTCTTCTGCCGCAGCACCTGCATCGCCAACAGCAGGCATTGCACCGCCTGCAAATGCCATGGGGGCGGCAGCAGTTACACCAAATTTATCTTCAAGCTCTGTCACAAGCTCGGAAAGTTCAAGAACACTCATGCTGGATATGAATTCAATTACATCTTCTTTTGTAGTATCGGCCATTTTTTTTCTCCTAAATAAAACTATATGGAATGTCTTTTTCTAAAATTTTATATATGCTTACTTATGCAGCTTCTTTTTGATCTTTAATAGCATTGAGAACATTAACAAAAGATCGTGGAACAGCGGAAAGAACATTGACGATTGAGGTTGGAACCGCATTAAGCGTATAAACCAGCTTACCGAGAAGCTCTTCTCTGGATGGCATTTTCGCCAATTGTTTTATCTCTTCAGAATTGAGAAGCTTTCCTGCTAATGCACCTGCTTTAATTTCAAGCTTATCGTTATCTTTGGCAAAATCAACCAGAATCCTTGCCGGAGCAACCGGATCATCTTGTGATAAAACAATGGCATTGGGACCTTTGTAAAAATCTTTCATCAAGGCTGCATCCGTACCTTCAGATGCCCTTTTCAACAAAGTATTTTTTACAACTTCAATTCGGACACCCTCATTTCTGAGACGCAAACGAAGATCCGTCATTTTCAATACATCCAAACCTTTATAGTCCACCAGTATTGAAATCTCAGATTCAGAAAATTCCTGGGATAGCCTTTTAACCTGTTCTTTTTTTTGGGAAATATTCAGCATTTTTATTACACCTCCTTCCATTAATAATATTTTTGACGAAGGTGCCAACTAAACCAAAACAAAATTTTATTATCTTCTGTCTCGGCAGGCCGGCAAATCCGATTATGCACTTGCAAAACACAAGCACACCTACTGTCTATGACAGGGTTAAAAATCTATTCAAACAACCTATTTTACCAATAGGGGATCCACTTTTATACCAGGACCCATTGTCGAAGAGACGCTGATTGTTTTCAAGTAAGTCCCTTTGCTGGCTGCAGGTTTCAGTGCTACCAACTTATCTATAAAAGCTTTGACGTTTTCAAGTAATTTTTGTGCCCCAAAAGAAACCTTTCCAACTGGTACATGAACGATACCGGCTTTTTCTACTCGAAATTCAATTTTACCTGCTTTTAACTCATTTATCGCTTTTTCAAGTTCAAAGGTAACCGTTCCTGTTTTAGCATTTGGCATCAGTCCGCGAGGCCCGAGTATACGACCTAACTTCCCAACAGCACCCATCATATCAGGAGTCGCAATGGCTTTATCAAAACCAAACCATCCGTCTTGAATCTTTTTTATGGTCTCATCATCCGCAATAAAATCAGCTCCTGCATCCAGTGCTTCTTTTTCCTTTTCACCTTTTGCAAAAACCAATACTTTTACTTCTTTACCAAGCCCGTTGGGCAATATGACAGTACCGCGAACCATTTGATCGGCATGCCGCGGATCAACGCCTAATCTTACGGCAACATCAACTGTTTCATCAAACTTTACATAGCTTGAAGAAACTGCCAGTTCCAAGGCATTTATTGGATCGTACTGGACCAGTCTATCGACCTTTTTAAGTGCTTCTGTATGTTTTTTACTCCGCTTTGGCATTTTTCATCACTCTTTTACTTAAAGTTAAACTACTTCTATCCCCATGCTTCTAGCTGTACCTGCAATAATTTTAACAGCTGCGTCAATGTCTGAGGCGTTTAAGTCTTCTTTTTTGGTTTCGGCAATTGCAATAAGCTGATCTTTGGTCACTTTTCCGACCTTATCCCGATTGGGTTCTCCCGATCCTTTTGCAATTTTTGCGGCAGCCAGCAACAATCTTGATGCTGGTGGCGTTTTGGTAATAAAGCTGAAAGACCTGTCCTGGTAAACCGTTATGACAACAGGAATAATAGATCCCGCATCATTGGCGGTTTTTGCATTAAAAGCTTTGCAAAAATCCATAATATTTACGCCATGCTGACCCAAGGCAGGACCGATGGGGGGAGATGGATTGGCTTTTCCTGCTTCAACCTGAAGCTTTATTTGTGTCATTACTTTTTTTGCCATTATTTTTAACTCCTGAAACTAACTATTTAACCATATTATATCTTGGTATTATATTTTGGTAACCTGTATAAAATTAAGTTCCACAGGGGTTGCACGTCCAAAAATACTGACCAGAACTTTAATTTTTTCCTTGTCAGGAGACACATCTTCCACAGTACCATTAAAATTTGAAAACGGTCCGTCAATAACCCTGACATCATCTCCAGGTTCAAAAAAGTATTTTGGTTGAGGCTTATTCTTACCTTGCTGCATCTTATCAACAATGCTTTGAGCCTCTTTGTCACTTATGGGTGCCGGCTTGTTTTTTCCACCCAGAAAACCGGTAACTTTTGCAGTGGAAGTTACAATATGCCATGTCTCATTATCCAGATGCATCCTGACCAAAATATACCCGGGATAAAATTTTCTCGAAGATTCTTTTTTCTTTCCATCTACCAGTTCAACAATATTTTCCGTCGGAATAAGAATCTCAGCAAATTTCTCAGGATGTTTGGAAGTTTCTATTTTTTCTTCCAAAGTAAGTTTTACTTTTTGCTCATGACCTGAATATACATGCACGACATACCATTTTAGAGACATGTTACTTCCCTTATTTTATGTCAGGACAACCTGAACAAGCTTAGAAAGGCCGAGATCAAAAAGCCCGAGAAACGCTGCAACAACAAAAACAAAAACAATCACAACAACGGTTGTACCGGTTGTCTGTTTTTTTGTCGGCCAAGTTACCTTTTTCAACTCAACCTTGACCTCCCTGAAAAATTCCATTGCCTTTTGGATAAAATTTGGCTCACCGACTTTAGCATCAGCCAAGTTTTTTTCCCGCTTTGCTTTCAAAGGGCTTGTCACAGTTGACGATTTTGAACTTGAAAATTTTGAAGACCCGGCAGATAAATCTGTCTGATTTTCCGTCACAGGCTTCTTCTTCTTTTCACTTAAAGCTTTCTTTTTCTGTAACCGTGACATAAAACTCCTAAGTCAACCTTGCCACCTGAGTCCTTTTAACCAAACATAGGGGCATAATTTAAAATATGGCAGGTCAGGAGGGAGTCGAACCCCCAACATCCAGATTTGGAGTCTGGCGCTCTACCAATTAGAGCTACTGACCTGCAAACTATTATTATTTAACCTTTGTCTCTTTATGCATCACATGCTTATTACAGAATTTACAGTATTTTTTAAACTCTATTTTATCAGGAGTTTTCCGCTTATTCTTAGTCGTTGTATAATTTCTTCTCTTGCACTCTGTACAAGCAAGAGCAATGATCACTCTGTCCATATCAACTCCTTAGGACTCTACTCTACAATTTCACCGATAACACCGGCGCCAACGGTACGTCCACCCTCTCTGATTGCAAAGCGGAGTTCTTTTTCCATTGCAATGGGATTAATCAATTCCACGTTAATGGTTGCATTATCCCCTGGCATGATCATTTCCACGCCTTCGTCAAGAGTCAAAACACCCGTAATATCTGTTGTTCTGAAAAAGAACTAGGGTCTGTAACCACTGAAAAACGGAGTATGACGACCACCTTCTTCTTTGCTCAATGCATACATTTCTGCTTTGAATTTCGTATGAGGAGTAATTGTTCCGGGTTTGGCCACAACCTGCCCTCTTTCGACCTGGTCACGTTTGGTTCCGCGAAGCAGGAGCCCGACATTATCGCCTGCCTGTCCCTCATCCAGAAGTTT
>NZ_FNLL01000025.1:0-9474 GCF_900105645.1 Desulfobacula phenolica
AATAACCCTGCCGCTGGTTGCCTGACCAGCATGATTAAGCCAATAGGAGGTGATATTTAATTCAATATCCACACATCACTGATCGCAAAACAAAACTGGTTCTCCCGGCAATGCATACCTGCGTGCAAAAAACAGCATTTTTTGCTTCAGACAGCCTTGAGAATCTGGCAAATAAATTTCAAAGATCGATTTTTCGAAAAAAGGACCGGTCCCGCCTAACATCCGTCTGATCAAACGCCTTACCCTAAAAAGCTATTTTCTATATATGGTGACCGGGCTTGTCCAACAAACGGTTCAGATTGTGGTTCGCTGCGCTCACACAATCTAACCTTATTCGTTAGGGGTCTTTCCTTTTATAGCCATACTGCCCAATCGCCATAGTCAAATGTGCCAGTTCCATGGTACAATTTACCCTCAGCCTTCAACTGCTGAAAAGCATCACGCATTCTACCTATAATCTCGGGCTGAATACTCAAAGTATGATGTGCAGGGAACACATGTTTCGCCGATAGCGATGCGACTCGATCAAGCGAGTTGAGATATGCTTCGGGATCGGTTGACGGAAAGTATGCAAACAGGGTGTCTTTATAAACCAAGTCCCCGGTAAAAATATAGCCACGCTCCTTTTCCCAGAAACACATATGCCCCGGAGAATGGCCGGGAGTATGCAGTATTTGAATAGAACGGTTACCAAGGTTAATAACTTCATTATCCTTTAGCACTTTTGTTGGCTTACCTTGAAAGAACTCATATTGATTTACATCATAACCGTCTGGCAGGTCACATCGATCAACGACCATACCTTTAATTACGTCCATTGTTAGTGGGAATTCTCCACTAAGCCAATTGAGTTCATTTTCATGAGCGTAAAAGTCTGGGAAAGATTTATGTCCGCCAATATGATCCCAGTGAATATGGGTTGCTATTGCGGTAATTGGCTTGTCTGTTAGTTCTATGACTTGTTCATGAATATTACAGATTCCCAATCCTGTATCAATTAGCAAACTGCGTTCAGAGCCATTTAGGAGATAACAATGTGTTTCTTCCCAGTGCCGGTACTCGCTTATGATATAAGTTTCCCTATCGATCTGATCTATTGTAAACCAATCACTCATATAATTTTGTTTTCATATTTTTGTAATTCACATCGAATGCTGATAATCTAAGGCTTGACCGTAGCATGTTTTTTGTTGAATTAAGTAAGCTGCCCCGGGAATTCCCGGAATTATAAGATTTGATGCTTAAATACACGTTATTTTAATATTCCGCAAATCAATGCCGCAGAATGGACAAAATGTAATTGGTATTTCGTAGTTTGATAATATTTCACCAACCTCTTCTGCCTCAAATTCCTCCACATCCTCTTCAGTTGCTTCTTCGTACATATATAACCACCACTGCTTCTTTTCTCCAACTTCATATGGATCAGAATAAATAACCGCTATACCCTCAGTGGGCATATTGTCACAATAGTGATTTTGATATCCTTTTTGGCCTATTATTTCTTCCATTTTACCTTTAACCTTTGAGTACAGGGGCCCCCGACCGTTGCAATGATGGGTTACATTTCAAAAATTGGACAAACCATTTTGGATGAATTCTTTAGCCTTAGCAATTGCAATTTTTTGAATTTCTTTCATTTGTAAATTTTCATCGGCATCAAAACCCCCCTGTGTCAGGATAGATGTCGCCTCAATTAAAAATTAAATTCGGGGCATTGAGGTGATAAATATGGGATATTCTATTCAATTAAAAGAAGCTGTGTTAAAAAAGGTGTTACAGGGAAACAAACCCCACCATGAAATTGCAAAAGAATTAGGTGTTGGCCGGTCTACAATCGGTAAATGGTTAAGAGAATACAAACAAAACGGAAGCATAAAATTGAAATCAAAAGAAAAACGCCCCAAAGACTGGACAGCCGAAGAACGTATTTCAGCAATAATTAAAACAGGTTCCATGACTGCTGACGAACGCACTGCCTGGTGCCGCAAAAATGGTATTTTTATCCATAATTTGGACCAGTGGAAAAAAGATGCCATATCAGCAATAATACCGAAGGCGAATAAAGAACAAATTGAAAAGTACAAAAATCTTAAAAATGAAATCGCTGCTCTAAAAAAAGACCTGTCCCGTAAAGACAAAGCTCTTGCAGAAACAGCAGCCTTGCTGGTTCTTAAAAAAAAGCCCGGGAAATCTGGGGGGAGTCAGAGGACGATTGATCAGTCAAGAAGACAAAAAAACTGTGTTGGAATTGATTTCAGAGGCCTGTAAATCAGGGGCACGAAAAAGCAAGGCAGCCCAATTATTGGGACTGACCATTCGAACCCTTCAGCGGTGGAGCAAAAATGGTCTATTGGACAGCCGAAAAGGCTCCCGAGCCGACCCTGGTAACAAATTGTCTGATGATGAAAAGACCCGGATAGCCAATGTATTAGAGTGCCTGAATTTGCTGAGTCCAATCCAAATCAGATCGTACCAAGACTTGCTGACCAGGGAATTTATCTGGGTTCTGAATCAACCATGTACAGAATTCTTAGGGACTTAAAAATGAATAAACACCGTCAATCCAGTCTTCCCGCAAAAAGGCACAGTCCTGATCCATTGATTGCAAATGGCCCGAACCAGTTGTGGAGCTGGGACATAACGTATTTGCCGTCAACAGTAAGGGGCAGGTTCTTTTACCTATATATGGTGATGGATTTATACAGCCGAAAAGCCGTGGCATGTCAAGTTTATGAATATGAATCCGGTGATTTGGCAGCTGAACTTATAACGGATGCCTGCAATCAAGAAAAAATTTCAGAAGAACAAGTCACCTTGCATTCTGATAATGGATCTCCCATGAAATATGCCACCATGCTTGCAAAGCTTCAGGATTTGGGAGTTATTCCCTCATTCAGCAGACCCAGTATCAGCAATGATAATCCATACTCAGAGTCATTGTTCAGGACATTAAAATATCGACCGGAATATCCTGACAAACCATTTGAAAATCTATTTGATGCCAGAGAATGGGCAAATCGTTTTATTCATTGGTATAATAAGGAGCATCTGCATAGCGGCATTAATTATGTCACTCCGGAAGATCGACACAACGGCAGGGATATACAAATCCTTAAAAATCGTCATCATGTGTATCAGAAGGCTAAAACGAAACATCCTGAAAGATGGTCAAAAAAAACAAGGAACTGGAAACCCGTTACAGAGGTTGTTTTAAAAAGATTTAAGAAGGTAAAACAATCCACTGATACGGCAAAGAGGGCTGCATAGATGTCAGAAATGGGTATAGCATTAGCAAAAATCCCTCATGGGCGAGAATGGATCCTCAAATTATCCGTCGGAGGTCATGAGGGGATTTTGCGGGAATATTAACAAAGTGTTTTAGAAAAAGGTGACATCTTGCTTGACATCCACCGTTATTAAGCCAGCCTGGACGCTCCGCTAAAGTTTCATCCCTTGGCTTAACTGGAAGAAATGTTAAATCGATATCAACTGATAAGCGCGGCAGATTTAAATAAAAAAAAATCAAAGCAGTCCCACCTTTTAGGGCAAATTCTTTTTCCTGCCCCACTATTGGAAGAATGGACAGCATTAATTTGGCCTGCTCAAAATATTTGTTCATTTTCATGGGATATCCTTTAAGCTGATACTGCTTATTGCATCTGGGACTGTTATTTGATATTTTTTATTTAGAATCCCTTTGGCTGCAATCTGTCGTTTCCCTTTTCCCAGATTAATCTTTTTTATATCCAATTTCTGAAACCAGGGCATATTATATGTGTCCGCAAAATAGAGGAATAATCGTTTTGCTTTTATTGAACTACAGCTTTCAAGAAGAGTTTGCACATATTCACATCGCAAGGATAAAAGACTCTCCATAAAATGACCAGCCTCTTCAAACGAATGATAATTCGGAACCAGGGCACACAGCTCAAACATGGCACGCTCGGGAGCAGACCCTTTTATTTCAAAATTGCCCGTATTAAAATGCATTAATCCATAATCTGGTTGCGATTGGAAAATATTTAGCCTTTTAAAACAAAATTCATCTTCCCATGGATGTTTTATGAACCAGGTTGGCAATTGAATTTTTTCCGACGCAAAAAGATATACTTTTGCTGTTTGCCCCAATTGGAGATTATGTCCGAATCCAGATAATTCCAAAGCAGTTTTCCCACCAGCGTGCACACAAAGATTTAACTGATTCTGAACAGCATACAATCCCCCTCGCCAATCAACAGTGTCGCCATATTGAATATATGCGCCACTTCCTACCTTAGTTACCCAAGGTGCTTTTTGGTAATAATCTAAGAGCTGCTGATATCCGCCATGATCTCGAAACCATGCCAATGTACCCACGGTTCCTTTGGGCCAATTCCGAAGGATTCGGTTTAATATATTCCTATTTTCACCAGTCATATTTGTGATTATAATCGAAAAATAAACTGAATTCAAGTAGGTAGTTTAATATTGTCATGATTTAACAAGTTATACTTGTGATTTGTTAACATATTTATCAGCACCGCGTTCCAGGCGGCGCAGCCGCCTGGAACTTTAAAATAACCGGTCACACCCGGTTCATTTTTTTGTTGGAATTTATACCCACAAATCACCATGACAAAACGCAACTGTTTTTTCATTAAGCTGGGAGTAGATCATTGAGTGACTCCAATGGTACTGATAGCTCGTTTAATTATTGAACGATATCCATTAAAGGCTTAAACGAATACATTGCTGGGCGTCTACCTTGGGCAGGTGCGACGGTGTCTATTATTTTATTTTCGAGCAAACTTTTTATCACTTTGGCTGCATGTGGTTTTGACAATCCTGCTGATTCTGTGAAATCTGGTGTTTCAAATATTAATTTTGAAAAAAGAAAATCTTGAATTTTTAAAGAATTTCGTGATTTGGTTATATCTTGAATAATATGCTTCATTTCTTCATACAGCTGAATAATATTTTTAGCCCGATTTGTATTATTAATAGCTTGGCTGGTAATTGCCTCAAGAAAATAATTAATCCATTCATGCCATGCTTTTTTCTCTGATACTGCTCTTAAATTATCGTAATAATTCTGCCTGTTTTCTTCAAAAAACTCACTCACATACAATGCTGGATACTTAAGAATTTTTTGTTCAAATAGAAATAGTGGAATAAGGATTCTGCCAATTCTTCCGTTCCCGTCTAAAAAAGGGTGTATGATTTCAAATTGAGCATGGATTATAGCTAATTGTACAAGTTTGTCTTTTTCATCGTAGTGGCAATATTTTTCCCAATCAGATAAAAATTCTAAAAGAAGATGCGGTTCTGGAGGAACATAACTTGCCGTTTCAATCGTTGAGTTTGGTTTCCCAATCCAATTTTGAATTCTTCTAAATTCACCTCTTGCTTTGTTTTGACCCCTTACACCCTGTAGAAGTATCTCATGCATGTCTTTTATAAAGTTTAAGCAGATGGGTCTATTTTCAAGTTCCTTTGTAGCAAGTAGAAGGGCATTCCTGTAATTGATGACCTCTTCAATATCGTTAATATTATCCTGTTTTCTTTTTGGAGCAGCCTCAAACGCTAAAACTTCATTCAGCGACGCCTGTGTCCCTTCAATTTTTGATGATAATACCGCCTCTTGGGTCATAAGTGGATTTAAAAATAATAACGGATTTAAAATGCTTTCAAGTAGACCATCAAACTTTGCCACTGCAGAATTTGCTTTGACGATATTGGTGAGTAGGTCTTCCCAATTAATATTTTCAAGCGGCAGTTTTTCTGGTATAAAAGGTTTTGGCATACTATCTTTTCTCATTAGCGTCTCATTTTTAAGAACCTTACAAGACGGAACGCTTTTTGTCAATCATTCATGATACGCAAAATACCTATTAATTTAGAAGAAGAACCCTCAAACCCCGGGTCAGAAAAAACTATATGTTTAATTGGGAGTTGGGCCCAAAAAAGTGAAAAATAGCCCCAGAATCAAGACGATCCCTGCTATTTTTTAGAATGGTAGGACTTCGGCTCGACCGTCGTAGAAGTGTTCTAACCGTTCGAACACAGATCCACGGTCGATTGATCCCGCGATGCATACGTGACCGGTGACGATCCGGTAATTTAACTTGATCTCACCGAAGTACTCAATTGGTTCGTCCCGCTCGGATGCGGACAACTCTCCGGTGTCCGTCCGAATACGCCAGAGATCATCCTCCAACCGCACGATTCGCTTCTTCATCTTTTATTTTCCTCTATCCAATGTGTTTTTCCTTTAACGTAACTTTCAACAGCTTCAAACGGATTTAGATAGTCTCTTTTTTTTGTTGATAGATAAGAAAATATGCATTGATTTATTGACATTTCCATAGCGTTTATCTGTTCTGGAGAGTATAAACCTGCTGTTATCCGTTTTATCTCATTCACACTACCGTTTAGTTTTCGATTTCCGTTTTTACCAAGAGAAAGCGATTTGGGACCGTGATACCAAGGACACGATTTTAGAATCTCGCTTGAAACGTTATGCAGATTTTGAAACGTCGATTTCCGGCGAATTATGGTAAACAGTGTATATTCATGAACAATTAGCAACATCGGAACACGGCCAATCATCATGATATCAACTTTCCAGAAATCCCCCGAACGTTCCTCAAGTTCCTTCCATTTAACCTTAAAACGTGTTGCAGCTTTATTGCTTAAATTGATCATTTTTTAAACCATGTAACACCAAGTTAAAAATCCATTCAGATTTACTACACTTTAAACGGGCTGTTGACTTTTTCCCTTTGCTAAAAGCTTTTTTTCTTTACGCTCAAGTTGTTTTTTCTTTTTATCTTTTACAATCTGTTCAACTGAACGAGCATTTTCAGGTTTTTGCTTGTTTAATCGTTTTAAATAAAGGCTTTCAATAAAATCAGGAAGGGGTTGCTTCCAAGGTTCCTGATTATGATTAGCCAGACTTCCAAATTTCTTTGGATTCATACCAAGCTCTCTGGCCATTTGAATATGTGCGTGCGAAAGTCTGAACTTCTTTCTTGCATCAATCCAAACTTGATATTTGGGCGGTAAATTTTTCTTTTTTGTCATAACAACTTAAATTCTATGATTTTGAACCACAAAAATCTGCGGCCCGTCCGTCAGTATTTTTTTGTTGGGATTTTATGGTCCACGGATGAGTCGAAGTTGATTTGCGGGATATGTCTGAATCCATGGACCACAAGTTTCTATAGGGATGTCATAAGTCGTGTCGCGAGTTTGTCACAAGTTGGTGGATTGCGATACTATGCAGGAGAAAAATTTTGACCGTGTGTATTTGAAAAATGGACTTTTACCTCCTTTTCAATTTTTTCCCCCACCTTACTTATAGTTATTTTCATGTTATAACGGAGCTGTAAGTTTAACCAAAATTCTGGTTCAATTCCAAAATATTTACCTAACCTCAGTGCTGTGTCCGCAGAAATTTCCCTTTTCCCATGAATGATTTGACTTATTCTGTTTGCCGGGACATTGATATCTTTTGCCAATTGGTTCTGACTAATGCCCATTGGCCTTAGAAACTCTTCAATAAGTACATCGCCTGGTGTTATTGGAGATAATTTTTTTTCCATAGTTTTACCCCTTATGATAATCAACAATCTCTACATCATGGGCATTCTCTTCCTTCCATATGAAACAAATGCGCCACTGATCGTTTATTCTGATGCTGTGTTGATTTTTTCTGTTGCCTTTTAATTGTTCAAGTCTATTCCCTGGTGGTACTCTCAAACTGTTTAAAGACACGGCTGCATTCAACACTTCAAGTTTTATTCTGGCGGCTCTGGATATACTCCGGAATTTTCTTACATCCAAGTCATTAAAAAGTTTTTCCGTATCTTTATTTTTAAAAGATTTAATCATGCCAATAGTATATGACGCGTTACGTCAATCGTCAATGATATTTTTTATAAGTGGTTACCCTTTTTGTACCTATGTTTAGCTCAGGAAAGGCTAGTCTTTTACCTGTTTATCAGAAAAAATAGATCTGAAAAAAATTATAGTTAAGTTTGAAACAAGAACAGGTCACGAATTAAAAATTTAATGAAATTCAAAAAATAATCAAGGAATGAACATGAATTTTGCCCATAAAGATCAAATATCATAAAAAATGTTTCGGGTTGGATATACTATACAATTTTCTTATGCAGTTTTTCGCCACTCATACCGATGATGAAGGCCGCCAACACGGTTCAATCCAATGACTTTTCTGGATTCAGGCTTTTTCTGGACAGGCCTTCCTAATGGAGAATCTTTATCCAGGCCAAGATGCGTTCGATACTCATGGTAATACTTGAAATATTCGGAAAGCCTGCACTCCAAATGCTCTTCATTCAAAGCAACCAGATGGTTAACACAATCCCTCCTGATACTCCCGATCATTCGCTCACAATAAGGATTCTGCCATGGACTTTTTGCTGCAATTTTTATCTCTTCTATTCCCATACCCCGGACTCGGTTTTGAAAAACCTTGCCATAAATTCCGTCACGGTCTCTCAATAGATACTTTGGTGCACAATCCCATGGGCATGCTTCAACGATTTGCTGTGCTGTCCATTCGGCACTTGGATTCGCAGTAACATTGAAATGAATGATTTTTCGATTTTCATGCAACAGAACTATGAAAACATATAATACCCGGAATTTTGCAGTCGGTACAGTGAAGAAATCTATCGCAAAGGTATTGTGCATATGGTTTTCTAAAAATGTTCGCCATGTTTGGGAGGGGGGCTTTCCTGCCCTGAATCGTTTTTTTCCAATGTCGTGATGCTATAATCCAAAATAATCGATCTCGTAAACGGATTTTGGGCCGTTTTTTGGAATGATGGTATATGGATAACTGCTGACGCAGCGCAATATTTTCCATAGCCAGGGCAGTCTGATTTTTAAAAAGCGAAACAACGGTTGAGAACAACAACTTTAGCAAATTTTCTAATTTTTCCATTCTGTATATAGTGGACCCCAATGTCAAGACAGTTTTTCATTCAATTTAAGCGTCATTTTCCATTTTGAAAATGTTCGTAATTCTGTGTCACGGTTCGGCGTTCAGATTTGCTTCGGCGACTAGCGGAAGTGGAAACCAGGCCCTGAGAATGGGCACCCCAAAATCTGCCCGTCGGAAGGGGTTGGTTTCCGCTGGAGCGGGTTTTTCGGTACATCGTTTTCATCATCCCACCAACCTCAACTGATTTTTACCATAATATATTTCGGCTGGCGTTTGCCCGTTAAAACTCTGGTGAGGTCGTTCATGGTTGTAAAAATTGAAATATTTTTTCAAGGACTTGCGCAGCTGCTCAACGGATTGAAATTCGTTTACATAAATTTCTTCATATTTCACGCTGCGCCATAGCCGTTCTATGAAAATATTGTCCATACACCGGCCTTTCCCATCCATACTGATTTTAATGTCCTTATCTTTCAATACTTTTGTAAACTCGTGACTTGTGTATTGAGATCCTTGAT
>NZ_FNLL01000026.1:0-9230 GCF_900105645.1 Desulfobacula phenolica
TAATCCCTGTCTGGCCGCCAGGTTAAGATGCCGTGATACGTCAGACTGATTGATGCCCAGGCTTTTTGTGATTTCACCGGGCGTACAGGCTTTTTCCCTCAACAGACCCATAATCCGGCTGATTTCATACTTATCCACAACCGTTTCTTTGAAAAGCTTGTCAAATGCAGGACTGGTGAAAAATTCATCATATTCTTCCACAGATTTCAGAGGAATTCTCAATCTTACCCTTTCCACCAGCCTTATATAAGGTATAAGCTGCTCAACAGCATCAAGCCGGGCTTTTAATTCCTCGGGATCAATTCCTTCACCAGCACCAAGAGCTCCTGACTCTCGAACAGTCTTGGAAAAATCATTCATCACCTCGGCGTAACGGCTTCCTTCAGAAGCAGAAATCCACTCCAATCTTAATCTTTCGGGATTCAACCCGATCATTTCCAATAATTTTCCAGCGATATGTTTCGTGCTTAATGCAGAAAAATTTCCTTCGGTAATATAATGACATTCACCGGGCCAGCAACCGCCGATAAACACCCCGTCTTTTCCTTTTGAAAAAGCCCGGAATATAAATGACAGGTCGACTCTGCCGGTACACATGACACGAATAATTTTAATATCAGGCGTATATTGTTGTCTGGAAACTCCAGCTAGGTCCGCAGCGGAGTACCCTCACCAATTGCATAAAAAACCTAAAATACTTGGTTTAAAATCCTGTCCTTTACTCATTCTAATTCTTATCTCACTCCTACAGCAGTCATCACTGCATTGTTATTCGTGAAATTATAGGAAGCGGTACCGTCAAAAAAAGGGGGCGGCACCGCCACTCCAATTCAGCAAAAGGTTTAGGCCGCATCAATTTGGGACATGATCTCTTTATTGGTAAAATGCTTCAGAGAAATTGCCCCAGTCGGACACTTTGTATTGCAAAGCCCGTCCCCTTTACAGAGAATGGGATTTACTGTGGCCTTTTTGCCTTTTGGTGTATCATGAAACGTTATCGCATCATAATTACACACTGAAATACACGCGCCACAGGCTTCACATGCACTCTCGGTTACATCACAAACCGCACCGGAGGCTACGACAGCATCCCTATTGAGAACATTGATGGCCCGGCCGGCAGCACCGTATGCCTGGCTTATGGTTTCGGTCATATGCTTGGGATAATGGGCGATTCCGCACAAAAAGAGACCGTCGGCTGCAAAGTCAACCGGCCTTAATTTCACATGGGCTTCCTGGAAAAAACCGTCCGGGTTCGTTGCAACTTTGAACAAGCGGGCAACTTCCATGCTGCCTTCCGACGGAACAACCGCCACGGACAAAGCAAGGAAATCCGCATCCAGTTCAAGACGCTGACCCAGGACAGGATCAGCCACGGTTACCCGTAATATGGATTTACCGCCCTCTTCAAGGGCTTCCACCTGGAGTTTGTCATCCGTATCCCAGCGGATAAACCGAATTCCGGCATCCGACGCCTTCCGGTAATAATCTTCTCTGAACCTATAGGTTCTCATATCCCGGAATAAAATATAAATATCCATCAACGGATTGATCTGTTTGAGTTTCAAAGCGTTCTTGATAGCATGGCTGCAACAGATTCTGGAACAATAATTTTTATCTTCCTGGCGGCAGCCGACACATTGAATCATCACAAGGCTTTGAGCATCGGCAATGTCTTTGTTTTCTTTGGCGATCCTATCTTCCAGCTCCAGCTGTGTGAGAACCTGATCATTTTGCCCGTAAAGATATTCAGTGGGCTTATATTCATCCGCCCCGGTTGCCAGAACACCAGCCCCGTGTTTTATCACTTTGATTTGTCCCTCGGTTTTCACCGTGGTGACAAAATTTCCAATATAGCCTGAAACATCCGTGATGGTTGCCTCATGGGATACACTGACCAGAGGATGCTTGTATACCTTGCTGATCAAATCATCAAGATAGGGCTGAACTTGTACGCCTTCCAAAGTGGTGTGAATCCTTCGCGCCACTCCCCCCAGTTGTTTTTGCTTTTCCAGCAGATGAACTTTAAATCCCTGGTTAGCCATGCTCAAGGCACTGGTCATACCGGCTATACCGCCGCCGACCACCAATCCGGTCTTATTGACCGGCAGTTCAAATTCCTGCAGGGGTTCCAGAAGAGTTGCCCTGCAAACCGACATCCGAACAATTTCCTTGGCTTTTTGTGTGGCCTTGTCCTGTTCCTTGGAATGAACCCAGGAGCAATGCTCCCTGATATTGGCCATTTCATAAAAATACTGGTTCAACCCGCCCTCACGGCAGGTATCCCTGAACAGGGGTTCATGTGTTCTGGGCGTACATGCGGCAACAACAACCCGGTTGAGTCCCTTTTCCAGGATCGTATCTGAAATCTGCTGTGCATTATCCGTGGAGCATGCAAAAAGGCTTTCCTGGGCATGAACCACATTATCCAGTGAGGCTGCATATTCTACAACACCTGGAACATCCACAACCCTTCCAATATTTGCACCGCAATGGCAGACAAAAACACCGACTCTGGGTTCTTCTTGAGAGACATCCCTTTCCGGAGGATAAACCCTGTCTCTTGCCAAATCACCCCTGCGGTAAGCAAGCAGCTGGCTGCAAAGGGCATCCGCCCCGCTGGCGCCCATAACCGACTCGGGAATATCAATGGGACCCATAAAAGCACCGCTGACAAAGATTCCAGGACGGGTGGTTTCAATGGGATTGACCGGATTGGTTTTACAAAACTTATGGTCATTGAGTTCAACACCAAACTTTGCAGCCATCTCTTCAACATCCTTAGGCGGTGCCATTCCCACGGACAATACTACAAGATCAAATTCTTCCTCTTTTACACCCTCATCCACAGTGGAGTATCTAATGGTTACATTTTTAGTTTCCGGGATCTCCCTTCCAATGGACACATAGCTTCTGATAAATCTGACATCAGGCAGGTCTGACGCCCGCTGGTAAAACCGTTCAAAATCCTTGCCGAACGCCCGGACATCATTATGGAATACAGTGGCCTCGATATCTGCATGATGGTCTTTTGCCAGAATAAGCTGTTTTTGTGAATAGGCACAGCAAACCCCGGAACAATAAGAATTGCCACCATCATTGACCTGTCTGGAACCCACACATTGAATCCAGGCGATTCTGTGGGGATGTTTCATGTCCGAGGGACGTCTGATTTCACCGTCATAGGGACCGGTGGAGCATAGAATACGCTCAAAATCAAGGCTGGTGACCACATTCGGCATGATGCCGTAGCCGTAATCATTTCTCAATCCCGGATCAAACACCTCAAAACCCGGGGACATGATGATCGCCCCGACATTAACAACCTGGGTTTCTTCCTGCTGATTAAGATCAATGGCATCATTCTTACAGACACCAACACAGATATTACATTTTTCTTCATCAAAATAATGGCAGGCGTCAGGATCTACATAGGTGATCAGCGGTACTGCCTGGGAAAAATATATATGAATTGCCTTGTTGTTGGACAGGCTCTGGTTGTACGGATCGGGAATCTTGACCGGGCAGTACTCGACACAGACATTGCATCCCGTACATTTTTCTTCAATGATGTACCTGGGCTTTTTCACCAGGGTCACCCGAAAGTCGCCTGCCTCCCCCTTGATACTCTCAACCTCGGTGTATGTCAGGATCTCTATATTGGGATGCCTGCTGCATTCAATAAACTTGGGAGACTCAATACACATGGAGCAGTCATTGGTGGGAAAGGTCTTATCAAGCTGGGACATCTTTCCGCCAATGGCAGGTGACTTATCCACCAAATAAACCCTGAAACCAGTGCCGGCAAGGTCAAGAGCGGCCTGAATACCACTGATTCCCCCACCTACGACCATGACATCTATAAGATTATTCTCTGTTGGACTGTTAAACTCCAGTCCTTCTATTGATTCGTTTTCCACTTCTCTATATCCTTTTTCAGGTTTCTTTGATTGCCTAAATCACTTCCTGGATAATCTCCGTAAGATCTTTAATCTCCATAACGTCTTCATACTCCAGGTTAAGGCGGCTTTCCTCAAAGTTGGTGATGCAGTATGGACAGGATGTTGCAAGAACCCGGGCCTCTACATCTTTGGCCTGTTCCAGTCTCAAATCGGAGAATCGTTCCTCTTTGGGCGTATCCATCCAGATCCTGCCGCCGCCACCGCCGCAGCAAAGGCTGTCACGGCCATGATCCTTCATCTCCACCAGTTCCAGTCCGGGAATTTTCTTCAACACATCCCGGGGTTCATCATATATATTGTTATGACGACCCAGGTAACAGGGATCATGATAGGTCACTTTACCTGCAAATTCCCCTTTAATTTCAAGCCGTCCGTCATTGATCAGCTCCAATAGATATTGGTTGATGTGGATGACCTCAAAGTTCACCATAAATTCAGGATATTCATTTTTAAAAGTGTGATAGCAATGGGGAGAGGAAACAACAATTTTCTTTACGCCTTTATCAATAAAGGTCTTAATGTTTTCCTTGGCAAGATTCTGAAACACTTCCTCACTGCCTGTCTTGCGGATGCTTTCCCCGCAGCAACTTTCCTTATCACCCAATATCCCGAATTTCACACCTGCTTTGTTAAGGATATTGGCTGTTGCAACTGCAACCTTTTTCATGCGCGGATCATAACTCAAATAGCATCCGACAAAATACAATACTTCCATTTCCCCGGTAAAAGGTTTCACCGGCAGATCCTTGGCCCAGTCAAAGCGTTTTTTTCGATCTCCTTGCAGGGGATTGCCTTCGGAAATCAGGCTGGCCCTTGCAGTACGGGCGGAACGGACAGATGCAGGAAATACCTCATATTCAGTGGCAAGCCTGCGCAAGGACACATTGATGTCTATTTGTTTGACACCCCTTGGGCAACGATCAGGACAGCGCCCGCAGGTTGTACATCTCCAGATATCTTCGCTGTCAATTTCAGTCAGACCGAATGTGGCCTCGCGAATGGTCTTACGCATGCTGAATTGCCTCACCCTGTTCCACGGGCAGACGGTATCACACAATCCGCACTGAAAACAGAGCCGGAAGATATCTCCACCAGCCTCTTTTATTTCATCTAATACTTCTTTGAAGGGAGCGACTGTTTCCATTATCTTTAATTATCCTTTTTTAATGTTTTAATTTTTTGATAATTGGAAAAAGGTTTCCATTAGCTTCTTTGTACCATGTTTTTTCACTAATGATTCATATGCAACCTTCAATTCCACCTGCTTTTCGATGGCAGGGACTTCATTCTCCTGCATCGGCTCTTCTCTCTCTTCGTAGGTCAGTGCATCAAACTTACATGCCACAACGCACATCGGTTCCGATGAAGAAGTCTCGTCTTCACACATGTCACATTTCAGCGGAAGCCCGGAGTCGGGTTCTTTGAAATAGTCCCTGGACGGACACGAAGCCGGACAGAAAGCACATTCGGAGTATTCCTTACCGTTTATGACATAAAGGTTTCTTCCATTACATTCAGATTGAGTATATCCACCGGCACGAATGGGAACATACAAGTCCCTGACTTCATCCATGTACACACGGATCCGTGACCTTGACGGATTAAGACTGCTATATCTCGGCACGGCATGAAACGCAGAGCATGCCATCTCACATGACCTGCAACCCGTGCATTTGCTGATATCAACTTTTATCTCTTTAATAACTTTAGTTTTCGACCCACCCTTCACGGTTACCCCCTAAGCTTTAGTTTCGTTGGCGGAAATAGTTTCATCATCTGTCAGGATTCCCCTTTTAAGGAGGTCTTCGCTCACATATTGCAACCCTAGTTTGTCCAATGTCTCTTTGAGAGGAATACCATCCTCGGTCCACCCCTTAAAGGCATAATACTCGCTGAGAAGCTTTTGCTCTTTTTCCTCATCTCTTACCGCCCAGTGATCCTCAGGGGGTCTTTCATCTTTTCTTCTTAGACCTCTTCTTACATTAAAGCTTCTGATCAGTGTCCGGTTCCGTTGAAAACATTTCCAGAGTTTTTCCTCGTCCATATCGATTCCGGTAGCAAGGGAAATAAGCTTTGGTATGTTATGAATATCATAGGGCACACTACCGCCGAACTGGCCTCTGAAGGAAGATAGAAAACCGCACAACCCGGTTGAATCATCAATATAATGCATCGCCTCATTCCAATCGACAATGTCGCAAAATGCCTGACTGGACATATCATTGCGTTTTTCCCAATTTAAAAAATATTCTTTGAACTTATCGTGCGGTGTGGCTGTCCAATTTTTCACAAATTCTTGTCTTTGCTCCATAGTCGGCAGAGGGTCTTGAGGGAAGGATCCTTCAATCTGGGTAATACTCATCTTTTCACCCGTTGCGAGCATAAGGAAAAAGGCCAGGTTTACCTTTCCCAATTTGGTGGGCAGTTGCTCAAATTTTTTAACGGTGTTATGGTCGTATGCCTCCGCACCCATGCCTATCCTGCGGGCGGCATGAGAAACACCGTCGGCCAGATAATCACCAATGCCTTCCCGGCGAACGGTTTTTTCCATCAGATACCAGATTCGATCCCCACTGTCTTCCGGAAAATCAGGCATATCTTTATCTGTCAGGATTCCGGCCTCGTACAATTCAACCCCAAACGCAAGGGCCTGGGGCGTGGAATATGAATCCAGTCCGTATTCCTGGGCAATACCCAGTATATCATAGGTAAAATCCAGTTCTTTAAAGGCTGCCATATGATATGTATCTTTTCCGTAACACTTATACCCGAACCGTTTTTTTCCCGGCATGCTGATCACGGTGCGGCAATCTTTAGGGCAATTGTAACAACTCACCATCCGATCCATGTGATCCAGTTTTAATTTCGTCCATCTTTCTTCAAGTTCCTTGTTCCAAAACCCTTTTCTCCGCGTACGTGCGTTACCCCAGGCAAAATGATCATGATGGAAGCTGTCATCCTCAGTATATGCCATCCAGTCACCGCAGCCATCGCTTCCGGCAATATACTTGTGCAGGTCCATACATTTTTCAAACAACTCGGCCGGATGGGCGATATTGATGTCCTTTGTGCCGCGGACTGCAATCGCCTTTAACTTCTTATCCCCCATGATCACACCGACACCCCGGGCTGCACTGGAGAAACCATGATCAATAGATGCCATATAAACCCTGTTTTCACCTGCTAAGCCAATGGCCGCCACCTGGACCTTATCATCTTTCAACTCCTTTTTGAGAATAGCACCGGTTTCTGTAGTGCCTTTACCCTTAAGATGAGAGGCATCCCGGATCTCCACGGTGTCATTGTTTATGTACAGATAAACCAAATCCTGCGCCTTGCCACGTATGATGATCTTGTCATAACCGGCATGCTTCATTTCCGGCCCGAAAAATCCGCCCATCAGTGAATGAGACATTAAATTAGTCTGGGGAGAAATCGTGTTCACAGCAACACGGTTGGCACCAGGGACAGGTGTGGCATGCAAAAGACCACTGCTGAATATCAGCAAATTATCAGGAGAAAAGGGGTCTACTTCAGGTGGAACTCTTTCAAATAAGATCCTGGCAGCACTTCCCTGGCCACCCACATAAAGTTCGGTATCTCTCGGGTCGGTTTCGACCTTCTCAATGCTTCCTCGGGATAGATCAATTTCTAAATTTAACCCTGTCTCTGCATACCTCATTTTTAGTCCCTTCTATTAATTTTAAAATATTTAATAATTTTTTAGCCACCAAATTGATAATTATTTTTTTTGTTGGCGTTTATATTTTAATACGTTGTCATAGCAAATTTAGTGCCATCATATTATTTGTTTTAAATTAGATAGTTAAACAATAAAATTGTTAAAGGGTTGAAATTTTTTTTCAACATACATTGAAAAATATTTACAATTAAATCAACTTGATTATCTTTGTGGACTCATCCATCTTTTTTTCTTTGTAACGAGGCTAAAACGATACATGGAAAGCAAATGCTGAAGAGGACCTGCGGTTGCTTCTGATTTAAGCATTCAAATACTTATTGAATTTTGGAATATGTCCAAACAATATATTTATTTTTCGTTGCTAAAAGTAACAAAATTTAAATATATTACACCTGAGTTTTAAGGCGCACTATTTAAAATGACAAGGCATTACAAAGCTCTTATGGGTATGCTGATGGATTTACTGATTGCTCAATTAGAGCATAGTTAAATTTTCATGTTACTGACAGTAACATGAAAATTTATTTTAGTGCTTGACAACGTAAAATAATTTATTGTAAAAAACACTTAGGAGGTAATATGAGTAACTTATTAAAAAAACTATCACAAAAATTAAAGGAATTTCGCATATCTAAAGGTCTTGATCAGCAGACTCTTGCACAAAGATCAGGATTAGCCAGAAGCTATATTTCCTTAATTGAGAGCGGGAAAAAGACAGCAGCTGTATCTACGTTGGCTCTTATAGCTGACGCGCTGGGTGTGGGTGTTGGAGAATTTTTCGAGGACACTAAAAATTTTCGAAATCCCAAGATAGCAGCAAATAAAAATATAGAATTGAAGCCAGTAGCTCAAAAAAACTCTTACGGTTACACATACACGCCTCTTTCCATAGAAAAGAAAAATAAAATAATGGATCCTTTTCTTGTGAGAATAGAGCCGGATAGTAAACAGAGATATGACTTTTCGCACAAAGGGGAAGAATTTAATTATATCCTTCAAGGGAAATTAAAGTTGCTTTACAAGGGTGATGAAATCATCCTTGAAAAAGGGGATTGTGTTTATTTCGATTCGTCTGTTCCACACAAATTAGAACTGATCGGAGATGAAACTGTTTACATGTTAAGCATTAACGCTACTGGAATAAAAAAACAAGAAGAGAAGTAACCCTTAGAAAAACAGATTTAAATAAATATTTACAAATTATTAACAAGAAAGGAGCTTAACAATGAAAAACCATTCATTTTTACTTATCTTTGCAGCGATAATAGGATTATCTTATAGTGGACCCCGAAAACTGGACAATGTGTTAAGATAAAATATAACAGTCCAGAAAGGGGATATTTTGAAACGAAAAAACTACAGTAAAGAATTAAAAAGCAAGGTCGCATTGGCAGCCATAAAAGGAAATCAAACTGTCAATGAGATAGCCTCTGAGTTCGGCATTCATGCTAGTCTTGTAAATCGGTGGAAAAAGGAAGCCATAGAAGCCCTGCCATTGGTTTTTGGCAATAGCAAGGCAAAACAAACCAAAGAAGCCGAAATTGAGCGAGACCGTCTTTATCAAA
>NZ_FNLL01000027.1:0-9206 GCF_900105645.1 Desulfobacula phenolica
TTCTCGACCCGGCAGTCGAAATAGTTGCCGATTCGCCTGATCGCCCGTGAGTAGGCCTCGATGGTCTTGGGTTGCAGGCCTGCCAGTTTCAAGTACTGAAGATGCTTGCGGTAATACTCGTTGAATTGTGGATCATTGGGCATGCTGGTGTCCATTGTAAACCTCCTTTTTGAAGTAACTGGTCAATGGCCGATGCGTTGGCATCGCCTTTTCCGGTATATTACTATAAGAAGGCAAAGTTACAATGTGTTGATTTTTAAAAGAGGGGAGCTTGCTGTCTCCGCGTAGCGGCTTCGTCCAACAAGGCAAATTAACTCGAATGAAAATTCCGCTACGCTCCATTTGCCCGGTTATTTACAACGAACATACCCGTAAAAAACGTGGCCGCAAGCCTTTACCCGCCGATCTTCCCCGTATAGATGTCATACATGAACTCAGCGAAGATGAAAGACAGTGCAACTGCGGGTGCCTTAAGGAACGCATCGGCCAGGAAGAGTCAGAGCAACTGGACTATATACCCGCTAAAGTAAGGGTACTCCGAAACATCCGGTATAAATATGCCTGCAAAAACTGTGAAGGTGTGGAAGACGACGGCCCCACCGTATCAATTGCCAGGATGCCTGAACAGATTATTCCCAAAAGTATTGCTACTCCGGGCCTTCTGGCACATATTCTGACTGCAAAATTTGCAGATGCCCTGCCGTTTTACCTTCAGGAAAAGCAATTTACCAGGATCGGTATTGAGCTTGGTAGATCAACCATGTGTTCATGGGCAATGAAAGTCGCTGACGCCTGTGATATTCTGATTGACATGATGCAAAAAGACATACTTGCAAGCCCGATGATTGGTGTTGACGAAACACCTCTTCAGGTCTTAAAGGGGCCCCGGAAGTCAAAATCATATATGTGGATTTTTAGAGGTGGTACGCCTGATAAGCCAATTATTCAATTCCAATATCATCCGACACGATCCGGAGATGTTGCCGCATCATTTTTGAATGGATACAAAGGCATTGTTCAGACGGATGGCTATAAAGGATATGATTTTCTGGATAAAATAAAGGATATCATTCATGTGGCATGCTGGACTCACGCCCGCAGGGGATTTAAAAATGTAACAAAAGCTGCCGGGAATAAAAAGAGTTCATCGGGCAATGCCAGCACCGCATTAAAGTATATCAGTTTGCTTTATAAAATTGAAAAAGAAGCCCGGGTGCAGGAATTAAAGCCTGAACAATTATATGCCCAAAGGCAAAAAGAAGCTGTTCCAATTTTAGAAGAGTGCAAGAGATGGCTTGATGCAAGAGTGGAAAAAGTTCCTCCCAAAAGTCTGCTTGGCAAGGCGATCCATTACACTCTCAGCCAATGGCATAGGCTCATCCAATACACGACCGACGGAATCATCAGGCCTGATAACAATCTGGTTGAAAATGCCATCCGACCTTTTGTGGTCGGACGAAAGAATTGGCTTTTCTCGGACACCGTTCAGGGTGCCCGGTCCAGCGCACTGATTTACAGCTTGATTGAAACAGCCAAATCAAATGGGATGGAGCCATATTGGTATATGAAATATCTGTTTGAACACCTGCCTGAGGCTATGACGGAAGATGATTTTAGGGCGTTGCTTCCATACAATGTCGATAAAAAACTGTTGGCTGTACCTACCCCCTGAGTGCAATGGCATTCTCTTTGATTGTAACAAAAATTTTTCTTTTCAAGTCTGTAGTATAACAGGATGGATTTGTTAACTTAACCAACAAATCCAATATTTTTAATTTTTTGTGCTTAACTTTTGAATAGACCTCCAATACAGTACAATTCTATGAAAGATATTAGCGCATTACCCAAGACCACATTTAGCGGACGTAGGTTTAACCGAAAGCAACTGGAACAGTTACAGGAAACGGTTGAGATGTTTAAAAATCTCAGTCGTAAGGAGTTGGCTTTGACTATATGCGAACATCTTGATTGAAAAAACTCCAATGGTAAACTTAAAATCAACTCCGCCTTAACTTTGTTGGAAAAATTGGAATCCTATGACGTCGTAACTCTTCCTGCTAAAAAAAAATATAAAGCACGGGTTCGACGTATACCTGTTTTTGTTGAACACCCCAAAATTATTCCTGTCAATGATACGCTTGATGCTATTGGCCCTATCTCATTGCAGCGGATAACCTCAAAAAAAGATCGAGAAGAGTGGAAAGCATATATACAAACCTATCATTATCTGGGATACAAGCATCCGGTTGGAGTACATATTGGCTATTTTATTGTTTCCGAAGCTCGTAAACAAAAACTTGGTTGTTTAATATTCACAGCATCAGCGGCATGGACTCTGGCTCCAAGAGATGAATTAATTGGCTGGGACAAAAAGCATCGACAAAAACTTTTGCATCTTATTATCAGCAACAACAGGTTTTTAATTTTTCCATGGGTAAAGGTATCTAATCTTGCCAGCCATTGAGGATTTTCACGCAAAAAGTGAACGTGGTGTGAAGCAGGAAATCTTTGCACATTTTGCACTTATCACTATGAATCGCATTTTTGCCAATCAAGCAGACATAGACCTTAATCAATCTAACGATTCTGTTAATAATGCAACAGATGATAACAAAGGTTCTTTTTTAAAGGTACAAACACATACAATCAAGACAAACTTTAAAAATTGCACTCATGTTTTTTCAAGAAGCATGGAAGAATTATTTCTCTTGAAAAAAAAAATGGATACCGTTATTGAACGTGCCTATCATTTTATTCTTGCTAGAAATAAAAAAGAGAGACCGGGGCGATCGTACATTAGAAAATCTATGAAACCAATCTCCAAATGGCAACCGTCAAAAGAGAAAAAAAAGAAAGCTCAAATTTTAGCAACATAGCCAATAAGTGCGCCATTACTACAATTACTTAAACGAATGGCTTTAAATCTTAAGCGAATGCCATTGCCCCTGAGTGGGGTTAAAACATCGCTTACCATTCTTTTTAAAGGTTGAGAAGACTTTTAAATGATGTGCTTTCAATCAACTTTTTTGGAAACCCTTGCCGCCCGTTACCCAAACGTTGGGCTTCAAAATAACCTTATATAAAAAATGCAAATGTTGATTTTTGAACAAGATAATGCCATCGAAACGACAATCAAATTGTGAAACATACGAAATATTTATAGTGTTTTCCTTCAAAGAAGGATATAACAAAAATTTTATCAAACATGGGAGATTTTATTCTTGAATTTCAATAACTTTAAAAATTTTTTTAAAAGAATTTGCGGAAGCAGAAAAGGTGCTTTTGCACATGAAATAGAGCCGGAAGTATGGGAAAGGACATATTTTGAAAACGCATCTGAAGAAGATATTTTTTTTTGTTTTCGCTTGATTTTGGGGAGAAACCCAGAAGAAAAAGAATGGTATGGACATCGGTTACAAGCAGGCAAACCACTACTTGAAATTGTGTCAAAATTTCTTGCAAGTAATGAATTTAAAGAGAACAGACAGCCACTTTTGACAAAATCCCCCTCATTGTCAGGTACTGGCCATGAAACAGTTGAACTATATAATTTTAAACTCTGCCTTAGCTCACAAGATCAAGTGTGTGGTTCGGCATTAATAAATAACAATGAATACGAGCCTTCGGTTACAGCAGTTCTAAAAAAGGTTTTAAGGCCAGGTATGGTCTTTCTTGACATAGGTGCCAATATCGGTTTTTTCTCATGCTTGGCAGCATCAATTGTGGGCGAAAATGGCAACGTTTTTTCTTTTGAGCCATACGAATACAATATAAAAATGCTCTACATCAATAAACGCCTTAATGATTTTAAAAATATCGAAATATTCCCTTTTGCGGTATCTGACCGAAAAGACTTTTTTACTTATGATGATTCTGCCGGAAACAGCGGGACAATTTGTGAAAACGATTCATCTATTCCACACTTACTTTCATCATCCATGTTGGTTTATTCTGTGATCCTGGACGATGCCCTTAAACCTTATGCCGACAAAATTGATGTTATAAAAATTGATATTGAGGGCGCAGAATATCTCGCACTTAAAGGCATGAAAAATCGTTTAAAAAAGGATAGGCCGATAATTATAAGTGAATTTTCTTTGGCTTTTTTAAAAGCAATATCAAAAATCCCAGCAGAAGATTATTTGCAATTACTTTTGATTGACAAAAGCTATTCATTCGCTGTTATAGCGGGTGAAAATAATGTTATCAAATGTGAACATAATATGGAACAGGTAATTGATTATTATAATCAAGCAATAGGAGACCATATTGATATTATTGCATACCCAGAAGATAAATTTTCTATCAATAACTCTCAAATAGAGTTGATAGTTAGGACAGATAAAGCAAAATAACCCAACATAGCTGGTTTTAGACAGGGTGAACGCATGAGAAAATGGCATGATTTTTGATTTCAATAAATTCAAATAGTTAAAAAATCGAGCTTTTTGAAAAGAGAATAAAAACTGAAATAACGCTTTGTAACCCATTGAATTTATTATAACCGAAATTTTAATGCGTTTGCCCTGGGGTTTTAGATGAAAAAGCAATGAGTAAGCAGAATTTTGTAAACAGGTTGCCGTAGTGTTATGGCGACTCTGAGAAATTCGGTGTTAGAATGAGACCGTATATCCGTCATGATGGGATAAATGCCCAACAGGCGTGTGAACCGGACAGCAAGGGTCTCATTCTTTTTAAAGGTTGGAAAACTTTTAAATGATGTGCTTTCAATCAACTGTATTGGAAACCCTTGCTGCCCGTTACCCAAGCGTTAGTTGCCCTACACACGAGGAATCACTGTGATTTTTAGAGAAATTGATTTTCACATTGAAAGATATGAAAAAATTGAAAACGGACTCAATAAAAAAAACTTAACTGCTATGCATGTACAAAAAAGACAAAAAAAGTTTTCGTATCACATGATGGTTACTGCATGGCCTATGTATATTTTTTTTGCGGGGATGTGTTTTTTCTCTTGACCCGTCCTTTAATGGACGGCCCAAAGCACCGGCGAATCTCGATTTTGCCTTAAGTTAATGACATTTAAAAAAAAGCTCCTATCCTAATAGTTTAGTGGACGTCCTCGGGATATCACTATCTTATTACAGAGTCTGGTTTCTCAAAGTACCACTGCCACATGAGGCCAAAACCAATCCCGAAGGCATCATCAAAAGGTTCCTGAAAATCCTCATATTTAACCTCGCAGAAGGCATATAGTTGTTTCCAAATATTGACTCCGAGCATGCTTTGTCCTGAAATGCTGTTATGGCGGTATTCATTCAATGGGTTATCAAAGTCTATGTCACACCATGTACTGGAAAAGCAGTTTACCCGCCCTATACTAAATGGAATTTTCAGGTGAGGAGAAATCATCCACCAGTTATGTCCTTGCCGACCATCCGTGCGAGCCAGGAAGGCGGTAATGTCAAAAGTAGCATGGATTCTATTAAGGAACTTGCTTATACCCCCAAAAGTTCTGGTACCTCGCCAACGGAAACCAAAATAACAACGATCATCCGTAAAGGTATTTATATTATATTCCATGGCCACATCAAACATATGCAGGAAAATGTTATCTTCGGCAATACCGAATGTGTTCAAAGGCTTGAATAGGTCGAAACTTCCGCAATGGTTTTTCAGATTGGTTTCATCGTGACCATGGTCACCCGTAAAATCAACGAACCCATAAAGCTCCAAGTCAAATGGCAAATCGTTGGTTTCAAATTCAGGCGTCAATGTTATGTATTCTCTTTTTGTGTCATATTGATACGAAATGTTAGACCACCAAAACTGTTTCGCTTGATCCTCAGCGCACCCAATCCCTATACTAACAAAATGCTCAAAAACGATAATGGCCAGAAACCATACAAGATACTTACTCATTTAGATTACCTCCGTGATCCCTCTATTGTGCTTAACGATTCGATGTGGATGCCACGCCCAGCGTGGCGTACTTTGTGATGGAAACCTCCACCTCACATACTGGGTGCGGGTGCCAAAAATCTTGAGGTGTGATATTTTCCACTATGTCTCTATTTGTTGGCCATCCATCATTTACTTTCATCTTTCTCTTCTTTGCGTCCCATAATTGACGGTTAATTCTAAAACAAGCCCGAAAGGAGCGCTGTTAACAGTCGATTCAAATACGGTACAGCAAGATGCATGCCATAAAATTTTTGCTGTTAATTCAAGTGGGTCAAAAAATAATTGATAATTTTTATCATATGTGATAAAAATTTTTGTCATATATGATAATTTTTCCATTTTATATCACATGCGACAGATGCCAGGGAGAGAGTTGTGACCATTAATGACAAGGAGTTCTTCCACAAAGCGTCCAAACTAATCTGCGGTAACTTGGACGCAAAAAACATGCTGACAGACATCCGCAAGTATCTTGAAAATTTCATGCCCGCTCAAACCCTGGATTTAAATACATACGAGCCGGAAAACCGGATACTTAGCAATATCGCTTCTGCAAGTTTCTATTCTGAAACGCCATCGTATTATCCGGTCAAGTTGTCCAAAGAAGCCGCACTATTCGTTGAAAAAGGTCATTATGGCCCGGTGGTTAGCATGATTAACCGATCAGAAATGCAGCCAGTGGCAAAACAGTTTGAATTGAAAGCAAAACAATCCCCCCTTTGCTTTTTGCTACTACACCTGAAAGTAGCCGGTAAAAGGCTTGGTGAACTTGTGATTTCAGCGCGGGGACAAGACTTGTTTAGCAAAGAACACGCTCATTTGCTGGAACTCCTACACGATCCTTTTGCCATTGCCATTGCAAACATCTTAAAGCACCAGGAAGTCCTGCGCCTGCAAAAGAAGCTATCCGATGACTACCGCTATCTGGCCAGCGAGTTGCGCCAGATTTCAGGGACAGAAATTATTGGTGAAGAGTATGGACTAAAACCCATCATGGAAATGGTTCGACAAGTGGCCCCATTGAATAGCCATGTGTTGCTCTTGGGGGAAACCGGCGTGGGAAAAGAGGTTATTGCCAACGCAATTCACTATTCTTCGCTACGGCACAGCGGTCCATTTATAAAGGTCAATTGTGGAGCATTACCCGAGAACCTGGTTGACAGTGAACTCTTCGGTCATGAAAAGGGGGCTTACACTGGTGCCGGAACAGCCCGTCGAGGCCGATTTGAGAGGGCTCATGGTGGCACGATTTTTCTCGATGAAATTGGTGATCTTCCCCTTTCTGCACAAACACGGCTTTTACGCGTAATGCAGGACAAAACCATCGAACGGGTGGGAGGCAGGGACCCAATCAAGGTGGATATTCGCATCATCTCCGCCACACACAGGGACCTGCAACAGATGGTCCTTGAAAAATCCTTTAGAGAAGATTTGTGGTTCCGGCTCAACGTGTTTCCAATAACGATCCCGCCGTTGCGACATCGAAAAGCTGATATCCCTGATCTGGTTAAGCACTTCGTCCAAAAGAAATGCCAAGAGATTAGAATTCCAGTCCATCCGACGATCTCGTCGATTCAAATAAAAAAGCTAATAGAACATGATTGGCCCGGGAATGTTAGGGAGTTGGAAAATTCAGTTGAGAGGGCTCTTATACACGCCTTAGCCGGCACTCCTAATGGAGGACTAATTTTTGATGGTATAGGCAGGCCGCATCGGCAATCCCATCCTCTATGCCCCAGTCTCGAACAAGACGTGTTAACCCTGGATGAGGTGATGTGGAATCATATCGAAAATGTTCTCTTGTTGTGTAACAACAGAATCAATGGCCCAAATGGGGCTGCCTGCCGTTTGGGTGTAAACCCCAGTACACTCAGGCACCGCATGCGTAAACTTGGCATCACGTTTGGAAAAAGAAGAGAAGTAACTGGAAATTAGCTTGGTGCTGTTAAGGAACAAAGTGATCATTGTCAAAATTTCTGATGTGTATTCAAGACCTCAATAATAGATCACGAAAGCACAAATTAGAGTGGGTCATCAAGATTCAACCTAAGATATATTCTTCAAAAATTATGGTAATTAAGAAGGCCGGAGCAGTGGAATGTTTTCATGTTAAAGGTCTTGAGCCATTTTTATACAAACCTGATCTTGGTTTTAATAAATTATTATCGGAAGGTGATAAAATAATGGCTTATAAAGATAACAACCGTGAATTTGACTTTGTACCAAAAATGATTTGCAACTAACATCTTATTTTATAGGAATAAAATGATCATGTTAAAAAACAAGATCCTTTGTTGGTATGGTAAAGATCCCTTTGAAGCAGGGAAAATCCTGATGGAGTCTTCCGGGATATGGAAAAACTGGTCCTTTTTAGATCATATTGGGCTGAAGCCGAATCTGGTCGTCTCCAAAAAGGCATCCTCCGGAGCAACGACTCACCCTGAATTGTGTGCGGGAATAATCACTTTCCTTCAAAAAAAAAGATTTCAGAATATCAGCATTCTGGAAGGTTCCTGGGTGGGGGACCGAACAGAAAAGGCTTTTAACGTTTGTGGCTATTCAGATATCTCTAAAAAGTACTCCGTTCCCCTGGTGGATCTCCAGCAGGATGCTTCTGTTTTATGTGAAGGATACAACGGAGAATATCGCATCTGCCGATCGATTCTGGAACTGGACCGCCTCATCAACATCCCTGTACTCAAAGGCCATTGCCAGACGGCCATGACCTGTGCGCTGAAAAATCTGAAAGGCTGCATTCCCAATAGTGAAATACTGCGGACAAGCCGCAGATTTAGGTCGTTGTATTTGCCTTAAAAGTTTCAAGCTGACTCAAAAGGAGATCTTAGAGTTTAGTGATGTTGGTAGAAAGTTTATTATAGAGCTTGAAAAAGGTAAAGCAACTGCTCAACTTGGAAAAGTATTTGAATTATTAAACAGTCTTGGCCTTGAACGCCATCTCATTAAACGTGGAGATCGCTGATATTGGATACCTTGAATGTTTTTTTTGAACAAACCAGAGTCGGTTCCCTAAGCATTAATGACAGGAGGCAGTTTCCATTTCAATATTCTAAGAAATGGTTGACATCACCTGATGCGTTTCAAATATCAATTTCTTTGCCGATGCAGGAAGAAATTTTTCCACATAACAAAGTAAAATCATTTTTTTCCAATCTGTTACCTGAAGCTGCCGTTAGAATATTAATCGCGAAACAACTTGGAATTTCCGATAAAAATGATTTTATGCTTCTCAAACGTATTGGGGGAGAGTGTGCCGGGGCACA
>NZ_FNLL01000028.1:0-9188 GCF_900105645.1 Desulfobacula phenolica
TGTGGTCAGGTTCTCGACCCGGCAGTCGAAATAGTTGCCGATTCGCCTGATCGCCCGTGAGTAGGCCTCGATGGTCTTGGGTTGCAGGCCTGCCAGTTTCAAGTACTGAAGATGCTTGCGGTAATACTCGTTGAATTGTGGATCATTGGGCATGCTGGTGTCCATTGTAAACCTCCTTTTTGAAGTAACTGGTCAATGGCCGATGCGTTGGCATCGCCTTTTCCGGTATATTACTATAAGAAGGCAAAGTTACAATGTGTTGATTTTTAAAAGAGGGGAGCTTGCTGTCTCCGCGTAGCGGCTTCGTCCAACAATAAGTTCAACCGTCAATTTAACTGTCCTGGGTATTTTTAGCGCTTGATTTCGACGGTTAACTTAACGTTTGAGGTATAAATGACATTTATTATTCTACAAAAGATCCTTAATAAGACCCTAATGTTGTTAGTGTGTGCATTCTTTTTATTTCCGAGCCTGTTATTTGCTGACGACACCAACACCGGTGGTGACAATATAAGCCATGATGGAGCTATAATTAAGACGATTGTGAATATACCACATTACAAAGAAGTGAATATTGTACATAAAATTAACGAAAGGTTACTGGCTACTTATTCCAAACATGATAAAAAGTTGAAAATCTGGGATAGATCCAAATTTTTATTAATAGCAGAATATGATCCAACAGAAGGTGAAGTTAATCAACTATTTTCAATTGGGGGACAACTTTTTGCAAAATCTCAATCTGCCTTTTATAGGATTGATTTAGCGAGGGATTCAATAGAGAAAATCTTAAGTGACGTTTCTTTATCGAGCATTACAATCATCAATAATAGATTTATAGTTTTTATTGATAACAGAGCCCGATATAGGGCAAGAATAATAAGTTACGACTATTTGAGCGGTAAACTCAAATCAATGCCTTATGATATGAATGTCTGTGGTGCCTGCTCTCTTGATAAGATTTTCTTTTCAAACAATAAGTATTATGTGCCCGTAAATTTTGATGGTGTAAGTTTTCAAGTTTATGACAAAGATTTTAATCTAATTGAAATATACACAACTTGGTTTAAAGAAAAGTATAAAACAATGAACGTAAAAGTTTATTCAAAATTTAATATCAATTCCATCAAAAAGATTCCAAATATAGTACCTATTAGCGAAAATGCTGAAGGCATAAGTAATACTTTAAAAACGAAATTGGTTGAGAGTAAAATAAAATTAAAGTCAAAAATAAAAAATTATATAAAAATTGAAGAAAGTAATTATTCTATTAAAAATGAAAGGACGGGGAATGTCGCTGGATTTCCATTAAGAAAATTTTATTTGTTCAACAAACAGTCTGGAAAATCAAAGTTAATTACGGCTGGGAATGAGGAGTACGCTGCAAGCAATGTGACAAAGTTTACAGAAGAATTTATCGACATTCAAAATGAAGTGGTTGGCATTCGATGTCATTCTTACGGGACCGAGAGCTTTTTTATTTTTGATTTTTCCGGGGACTTATTAGGCGAGAGCCAACAATTTGATCTAGATGAAATAGATATAGTTCCCATTGAAAACTACCTTTTGTTAATTAATTACACCAAAGGAAATATTATTTCCTATGATCTAAAAAAGCAGAGTAGGGTTGTTAAATATCGTAAGGAAAACATAGAAGGACAAAAAATTAGCATGATGATTGGGGCAGCATATCAATCCGATTCCCCCAAATTAAAGAAATCTCATATTTTCAATGATGTTTTTGATATAGTTGACATTAATATTAGTGGTGTCTTGTTAACTACGATTTTAGCAAACAATTGCATCAAAACATGGAATTTGAGTACAGGAAAACTTCTGGCCACTAAGTATACGATTAATGAAAGTACGGATGTCATTGTAACCCCTGAGGGATATTTTACCGGAAAAGGGAGCTATCAAGATTACGTACATTTTGTAGATAATAGGTTTAATGTTTATTACTTTACCCAATTTGCTCGAAGGTTCTACCGCCCTGAAATAGTCCAGCTCTCTCTATCCGGCAAATCCCCTTCAGATGTTGAATCGATAGAAAGTGTAATAGCCAATCAAAAGGCGCCATCAATAAAAATTATTTCCCCTGATAATAACTATAGAACATCAAACGACACCGCCACTGTCAAAGTCAAAATTCTAGATGGTGGAGGCGGGATTGGGGATGTATACCTTTATTTAAATGATGTCCTCGTTTCTATTTATACAAAGGGGATAAAGATTGTACCCAGTGAAAAATCCAAATTATTTTCGTTTAAGATAAGTTTGTCTGAAGGTAAAAATAAGATAAAGGTAATTGCATATAATAAAGCGAACTCAATGAGTTCCGAGCCTGATAATATTGTTTTAATATCAAATTATAAATTTGATGCTCCATCACTTTACATCCTTGCAGTCGGAATCGATACCTATGAAAACAATGAACTAAATTTAAGGTATGCTGTTGCAGATTTAGAGCTGTTCACAAAAAACATAGAACAATTATCTGCGCCGCTATTTAAAAATGTAAACATAATTTCACTTAGCTCACCCCATGATACTACAAAAGAAGCACTGTCAAGAGCTTTTAATAGACTTTCACTTGACGTAAGGGCTGGCGATTATTTTATATTCTATAATTCGTCTCATGGTTATATTGCATCCTTTAACAATGGCGATTCGAAATTTTTCTTGATCACAAGCGATGTTATTTTTCTCGATCCTGAAAATTTAAAAAAATATGCCATCTCACAGGACGAGCTTGTTTCGCTTATAGGAAACATTCCTGCCCAAAACAAAATTATGATTCTCGACACCTGCCATTCAGGAGAAGCCGGTAGGATAATTCAGATGGCGGCAATGTCTGGAAAGCAGAAGACATATACTAGAGCCTTATCATCGGCGACGGCTATGCAGCTTTTAAAAATGGCATCAGGGTCGTCGGTATTTACTGCATCTCAAAGCGTTGAGGCTGCTATAGAAGGGTTCAAAGGGCATGGGTTATTCACCTATACCTTAGTAGAGGGAATGAAAGGCATGGCTGATGAGAATAATGATAAATTTATTACACTTGGGGAATTAAAAAGCTATGTTGAAAGGAACGTTTTCATTCGTTCAAAAGAACAATTTAAAATAAAGCAAGTACCCTATGTTAATATTGGAACGATTGATTTTTCTATTGCAAACGTTCGATAGAATAAAGCTGATGAAAATAGCATTGAAATAAGTTTGAAATAATATAGGAATTTGCCCAACAAATAAAGGATTAGTAACCGTGCCGAGGCACGAGGCTCGGTACTAATCCTATGGTTCAAGAAGCCGCGGATCAATAGGGGAAAAGGTTAACGATTTGCTGGATGTGTTTATGACAAGATGTGATTAAAATATCAAAAGATGGCCTTTATCCTGATGTAAAAATCAAAAATCAGGTCGTTTTCAGCCCTTAAAACCCAGGTCAAAAATTAAAATACCGTCAATTTGGCGTACGGATACTGAAGCATGTCGATAGTCATTTATCAGGCTGTTTTTAAAGTCGAGCAACACCGGGTAGTCAGTTTTGTGAAGTTATCCGGGCCTGCCTCTTGGTTCCGGCTTTGCAAAGAAAATAAATTTCAAATCATGCCCGCAATGGCTGCATTTAATACCCGGTATTTCAAGTTCCGGGATTTTAATAAAAAGAGCAATAATGTCATGGATGAATGAGATGAGTTCACGGATTTTTTCTATGGACAATGCGCTGTTGGGATTGAGAAATCCATAATGTCTAATTTTCATAAACCCTTTGGGAAGAACATGCTGCAAGAACCGTCGGATAAACTCCATGGCATCCAATGCCATGGTTTTCCACTTCTTTTTTTCACGGTCTTTATACAAAAATTTGATGACGCCATTTTCAATGCTTTTAATACGATTATTGGAGATGGCAACCCGGAACACATATCTTGAAAGATAGCGCAGGGAATTTTGTCCCTGCCCCACGGCCTGGCTGTCAATCACCCATTGCTGTTTCCATACTGCGGAATCAATTTTATCGAGCAGCCCGGCTTTTTTTATGGCATCTTTGAATTTGGCTTTAAAAATGACCGCCAGAGGTTTTGTGTGAACAAACAGATCCTGTCTGGAAGAAAGCCATTGGTCATTATCAGATAAAGCACCTCCGGGAATTATTATATGCAAATGTGGATGATACTGAAGCATGCCGCCCCATGTGTGGAGGGCTGCCAGATATCCGATTCGATCAGATCCGATAAACCGTGTATCTTGTGCCAGTTTTTTCAGCGCTTCATTGGTGCATGAAAACAGGGCACCATAAGATAATTTTTGATGAGACCTTACAACATCCCGCAGGCCCTGGGGAAGTGTAATGGTTAACAGGAAATAATAGGTCGGCAGCAGCTTTTTCATCTGCTGATCCAGCCATTGGTCCGCTTTACTCTGCTGACAGTTGGGACAATGACGATTGCCGCAGCAGCAGTGAATAAAATGCAGATTACGGCAGTCATCACATTCATACACCATTGTTCCAAAGGAACCCTTTCTGCAGGCACTGATATCCCGTATGGTTTTTTTATGAGACTTCGGCATTCGATCTCCATAAAGTGTCAGAAATTTCGGCCCATACATTTGGAAGATTTTTTGAACAGCACTCATGACAACACCCCCTGCATGACTTTGGAAACTTTGTCATTGGAATCAACTTGGGCCTGTGTGGTCACATGCAGATAAATCATGGTGCTTTTAAGGGTTTTATGGCCTAATATTTTTTGCAATCGTCTGATCCAATATACCAAAGACGGTCGGGTCGGACCTGATAATAATGTGGTTGAAAATGCCATCAGACCCTTTGTTGTGGGTCGAAATAACTGGTTGTTCTCATGCACACCTGAAGGCGCAAGCGCCAGCGCCTGCATCTACAGCCTGATCGAAACGGCCAAGGCAAACGGTCTTGAACCTTACTGGTATCTTAAATACCTGTTTAAAAATTTACCTGAAGCCATGACGGCTGATGAATTTATTGCCTTGATGCCCCAGAATGTTGATAAAACCCTGCTTGAAGGTCCTCCGGCTAAATAATACCCTGTTTTTGCGTTATCGAAAAGGTGCGGTTAACTGATCGCTTACCTTGAAACGATAGAGAATCCTGATTCAACTTCACAATGCCCGGCATGCAGCAAAGGAACAATGATAACCTTACTGGTTCTGGACGGGTACGGGAACGTGGTAAAAGAAACCAGCATAGATGCCTGCTTTGAACAGGCGACGCAGGAGGCAGAATCGCCATAAATGGCTTTACTTTGAAGGGATTTACAGATATCAGATTGTATAGGTTTTTCAGGGGCTCGTATCATTAATCAAGCTTGCTTAACCGGTTTCTCCATCATTTTTAAACCGGATCATATCAATTAAAAGGGTGAATTCAGGTGAACACTCAAATTTTCCAGGCAGATTTCAAGACTGCAGCAGTAAAAAACAGAATTGGAATTATTGTATCTTCTGCTTTTATCCAAGGAAAAGATCACCGAGCCTTCGACCCGGTTAATGTAACCAAAAATTGGAGCGGCCAAATTAACAGTCGGGCAATTTTACGGTTCAGTCTTGGCCGCTCAACTTAACGTTTTATAACCTTAATACAAAAATAAAAAACTGACTGAATGGGAAAAACAAGGGAACAGAACTCGTTCAAGAATTCGATCCCGTATTGAACACATTTTTGGAGTTCAGGCTATGACAGCTGGGAGTTTGATTGTCCGGACAATAGGCCTTGCGAGAGCAAAAGCGAAAATTGGCCTCCGAAACCTGGCTTACAACATGACTCGATATAAAACGTTGGTCCATAATGGAGTCTGACGGGATGATGGACGACCGAGGTCGTTCAATCCATCTGAAGAACCCCTTCAGGTAGATGTTCGTAGCCAAACTTAGGGCATGGAAATGAATTTTACTCGTGGATTCCATAATTTCTCAAAATTTTAACTCAGCACTGGATTATTCGAGGTGCCCTTAATGATTAAGTCCCCACAACCATTATTTTTCAGTGGCACTGTTTTCAGGGGAGGCTACAAATGGTTTTGCTACGAATTTTTTGAGTTCAATGGTATCTATGAAAAAGGCCAAACATTAGTTGACAAGATAGAATTCCTATTCTATGAATGGATTCATTTTCAATCAAATATGATCCTAATCTGAGGAAGGACCATGTCTCAAAAATTTTATCTATACGATAACACAAGCGGGGTTATCAATCTTATATTAAGTCATTTCAGAAAAAAATATGGAGTAGGTGCAATTTTTCTGCACAGTATGGATGCAGAGTCATCAGATCTTTTTGAAAACCAAAAACAGACCTTTTGTGAACTATGCCAAAAAGGAGATTCAGTTGAACTAGCCAGATTGTGTCATGCAGATCACTTGAAAAGAGCTTTTGCGAAACAAAAAATAGCTGTGATTAATCAATGCTATCTAGGTTTATACAATGTTTCATTCCCCATAGTTATTGAAGGGAATATAACTGCGACCCTTTTGATCGGGCAAGTAAAGATAAAGGGTAAAGAAAAAGATGCTTATCAAAAAGCAAAAAAGTTTTTGAGAAATTCAAATTTTGATTTACCAAACGCTGATGCAATTTTGTCTCGATGTGAAAGCATAAATACTCTAAATGAATCTGTTTTTAATGACACTGTAATCCCCGAAGGGAGATACATTGCAAAACTGATTCAAGCCCTTCTGGAACAGGAGCGTTTTAGTAAAATCAGAATGTCTAGTATCGCACACGAACTACTGCTCCCTATACAATCAATAATTATTGATTCCGAAACATTGAAAGATGAAACTTATGATGATCAATTCGATATAGAGTTTATTCGTGAGAATGCATCAAGTATTTTACTCGAAGTCAGTAAATTAAATATGCACATCAATAACCTTAGAAGAGTGGTAAAATTTTCGGTTGTTGATTTTGCCTATGATTTTGTAGAGACCAATATTTTTCCTATGATTGAAACTGCTCGAACAACCTTTAAAAAGGAGGCAGATTTGAAAGGAATAGTTTTAAGGAAACAGACGTTCACTCAACGCAAATTCCCATCTCTATTTCTTGTCAAGGAAGAACTGAGTATCGCTTTGAATAACTTGTATTCTAATGCAATAAAATATTCATACTCTCAGAATAGATTTAAAGATGAAAGATTTATTACGACAGAGTGTTATACAACAATGATTCAATCGAAAAACTTTTTTGTGATTGAAATTTCTAATTTCGGTGTCCCTATAAAAGAAGAAGAGATAGAGGGAGGGTTAATCTATCAGGCTGGCTACAGAAGCGAATATTCAAAAGATAGAAATAGGACTGGATCTGGGATAGGCCTCTTTTTAGTAAAAGATATAATCGAAAGAATACACAAAGGAATAATTGAGGTTCACAGCACACATAAGGGTAATGGAAATTATACCACTGTGAAAATTTGTTTACCATACGAAAGAGAGATTTATAATGCAACTAGAGAAAAGCTATAGCCTATTATGGATTGAAGATGATTTTGACCGGCTAAAGAACTTGGTTCGCCCTCTTCTGAAAAAGGGTTTCAAAGTAGATCACGTAACGAACCTTGAAAGTTATTGTGAAAAACAAAATCTTCAAAAATATGATTTGTTTATTGTTGATTTAATGATTCCACAAAAAAAAAGAAATGGTGATATTACTGAGTTTGATCCGTATCCAGGTATCCAAATTCTGAAGAATTTAATAGATTTAAATAAGCCAATACTGGTCTTAAGTATAGTGACCGATACAGAAATCATGAAGACTATAAATAAAATGGATAGTTCTATAAAAATACTTAGGAAAGGAAACGTATTTCCTTCTGATTTTAAATATGAAATCTATGAACTTCTCGGAATAGAGGAGTCCGCTGATGAATAGTTTTATTGAGTTTGTGGCTGCTTTTCTTAAGGATATCAGTTCTTTTACTGACCTTATAGTCTCTTTTGTTATTGGATGTCTCTCGAGCTGGCTTGTGTCAAGATTTTACCACAAAAAATCAAACCGGGATTTTAGAAACCTTAGAGAAATGGTCAAAGAAAATGCTGGAGTCAAAGGCTCAAAAGAGTTTGTTGGGTTATTAGCAAAATTAGAAAATGAAACTATAGATAAGATGACGAAAGAAGCTCACGAAACGAGCAATAAAAATTTGTTGGAAAAGGCTCTTTTCTTGGGAGGGTTGGTAAAAATGAAAAATGGTGATCACCTTCTCGGACATATTGAATTGAGCCAATTCTCCCCAAAGTTATTTCAATTTTATATTAATTATTGTTTGGCAGCCTATGTCAGTATTGGTAATGCCACAGGAACAATATTATTATATTCGCTATTATGTGAAAAGTTAAAACAAGTATAAGTAAGGCATCAGTACTCGAACGAGTTCCTCTATGGCATCCTCGTCGCCTGGCCTTACTGCATCTATATCGATTTCATTGAGCATTTGAATTGCACTAAGAGTTAGTGCTTCAATTGCCTTGGGATTACGGGGCTGGTAAACATCAAAATTATGTGTTGTTGTTTGGGCCATTGGTAAACCGGTAATGGTAACAGGGTTATACAGGATCACTCAGAAGTAGATCAGAAGATTAACGCAGGACAAAAACGATTGTTGAAATAAATAAACAGCTTGGATACAAAATCGGAATACTAACAAAACCATGCTGCGGACAGACCGCAGATGTTTGCGAACCGCGAGGTAAGAACAAAAGTTATGTGCAATTGGAAGGTGCCTGAAGTAAAAAGATAAGAAAAACTCCGTTCAGTAACGAACAGTGGCATAAATTTATTTCTATGGCAACACCTAAAATCTATAAAAAATGAATTTTAAGCGCACTGTATAGTGGACCCCGAAAACTGGACAATGTGTTAAGATAAAATATAACAGTCCAGAAAGGGGATATTTTGAAACGAAAAAACTACAGTAAAGAATTAAAAAGCAAGGTCGCATTGGCAGCCATAAAAGGAAATCAAACTGTCAATGAGATAGCCTCTGAGTTCGGCATTCATGCTAGTCTTGTAAATCGGTGGAAAAAGGAAGCCATAGAAGCCCTGCCATTGGTTTTTGGCAATAGCAAGGCAAAACAAACCAAAGAAGCCGAAATTGAGCGAGACCGTCTTTATCAAACGGTTGGTAAACTCCAGGTTGAACTGGATTGGTTAA
>NZ_FNLL01000030.1:0-8371 GCF_900105645.1 Desulfobacula phenolica
GCAAGTGGTGTGATTTATGGGGTCAGGATGCTGGAAGTCCTTAAAAATCAAGGCATTGAAACCCATCTGATTATTTCAGAGGCTGGAAAACTCAATATCAGGATAGAAACCGATTATGACGTGGATGACGTTCTTGCCATGGCTGATTTCACCTATACCAATAAAGATATTGCCGCATCTGTTGCAAGTGGGTCTTTTTTGACCATGGGCATGGTGGTTGCGCCCTGTACGGTTAAGACTTTGTCCGGAATCGCCAATTCCTATAATGAGAATCTCTTGATACGGGCCGCAGATGTTCAACTCAAGGAAAAACGCAAGGTGGCACTGCTGTTCAGGGAGACCCCTTTGCATAAAGGACATTTAAGGCTTTTAACCCAGGCCGCAGATATGGGGGCGCATATTATCCCGCCGGTTCCGGCATTTTATCATCATCCCCAAACCATTGATGATATTATTAACCAGTCCGTGGGAAAAGTCCTGGACTACATCGGCATTGAGCATGATCTGTTTCAACGCTGGGACAATTCAGAACTGGATAAACTTATGAACAAGTCTTCAGCAGGTAAAAACAAGAATATCTGTGGGAAAAAAGTGGTTGCCATGAAATAATTGTACAAATAGTGTCCAGGTATTTATAATAAGGTCTGTACGGATTCAACATCCTTATGGGCCTTTGTGATTTTTAAATATCCGGACAAATTTACCATTTATATAATGGCATGTGTTTTCAATAACCCAATGCCAGGGTTTATTTGGAAAACTTTTCTTTATAACATGATATTTTTAATCCGTTGTAAAAATCCACGCCCTCTGGGCGTGGTCAGAGTTGAAAGGCTTTGCCGATTAAACGACTCCATGTTACTTCCTGCTTGAATCGTTCCCACGAGTTCAATCAAGGAGCAACACATGAGTCGTTTCAGAAAGCTATCACATACAATATGGCATTGCCAATACCATATTGTTTTTGTACCAAAATATCGGCTGAGGATTCTGACTGGCAAAGTAGCAGATGAGGCAAATCGTTGTATCAGGGCATTTTCAGAGCAACAGGGCTGTGAAGTTTTTGAGTTGAACGTACAAATTGATCATGTACACTGAAGGGTAGATCTGCAATTCGTGTCTTCAATAAATTCAGGCATCTCAAACACAAATCCTATTGGGGTAATCATTTGAGGAAAAAATTAGAAAGTATGTCAAATATTAAGAAAACAAAGAAAAACAATTAGAATGATAATATAAATTGGATGGGACACTTCACTCCTTGCCACCTCTTATAGGGGTTATTTCAAAACCCTGCCCTCCGGGTAGGGATTCTTTATTTTGTACCACTGGTGCGGACGAATATTTGATGTCCGCACCAGGATGAATTGATATTCTAATTTTTTTTTACGCTTCTGATGTGCAGGGGCTTGAAAATTTTGTCGTGCTATCCGTTTGCCTGGTAAATTCCGAAACGATGGACAGCATGCCTCCCATTCCTCCACCGCCTGTAATCAAGGCCTTAAGTTGTGGGTTAATGGCCATAAAGGTTTGGGTAATGCTTTGACACATCAAGCTTGTCTCTTTTTTTATTTTTTTGAAACTTTCAATATCTGAAATTTTTACGTCAGGAATTGCTAACGGTTTGAATGACGCTGTTTTTCTTTTAATTTCAGGTGCAAGTCCTTCAAGTTCCTGGTGATTATAATTTTTAATGGTTTCAATATAATGGAGCCAATGGGCAGGGGATTTTCCAGGTCTATGAAAACGAGTTAAATTAACTCCGTTATTGAAATAACGGGTTGAATTTTTTGTGCCAATACCGGCCCTTTTAATTGATTTAAACGCATTGATTTTATTGAGTGAGTCGAAAATGGCGTCTATGAAAGCCTCATCATTGATATGGTATGGCAAGCACTCAAATAGGATGTCCCGTTTGAGGAATTTTTTGAATGTTTCGGCAAAAATTGAAGGGCCTTCTGGGTTGGTCAGGGGGCCACCAGCTTTACTAAAGTCGGAAAATCCTTTCATTGGTATCAGCATGGCCATAAGCCCCGTGCCTTTGTTACAGCGGTCGGCAAGAAGTTCGGCTATTTGACGTATTTCTTCAAGTTGGGTACTCATGCATGTGATATGTGCATTATGCTTATGGTATTTTCGACCGGGAAAATTTTTTTTAGCCTGTTCCATGGGGCCTGAAACTATAAAATCCATGTTTCCAGGAACAAGTATCGTGGGGATGCCGGCCCTAATTGCCGAGGCAGTTCTATTAGGGCCGGGATCAAAGGCCCCACCAAAATGACGATCCATCAGTTCATGCAAGGAAAGATCCACAACCATGTTTACCTTTTCTTCCTGAATCATTCTTTCCATTGCCGCCCCGCCGGTTCCAATGGAATGAAACGTCACGACTTCAATACCTTTTTTCCCTAATTTTTGTCTCATAGCTTTTGCACATGTTTCCGTTGGACCCATTGTGGTCAAGAATGCCAGAGGGGTTTCAGAATTTTTATCCCGGTGCGTTAAATTTGTCATGCCTGAAATTGCTGAAGCTCCGTTATGGAGTATTTTCCGCGTCATACGATTTAATCCAGCCAGATCAGACACAGAATTAAGTACGAGGATATCCCTGGTTCCTACAAAAGTTCGCATGTTTTGGGCTCCCATGGTGCTGATCATGACTTTGGGGAAACCAATGGGGAAAGCCCGCATAATCCCAGTGCCCAGAGTTGTTCCCATGCTGCCCCCCAAACCTATAATGCCCTGTATTTTTGATTCATTGTACAAGGAAAGAGCGCATTTTGTTGCACCGTTTATCATTACTTCCATTGCTTCGCCTTCACTGCTGATGTTTTTTATTTCATCGGATGTTTTACCTGATGCGCGGATTACATCACTTCGAGTGACGGCAACACCGGGAGGACTTTCGCCCCGTATTCCCGCATCCATTATCAATGGTGTAATGTTTTGTTTGTTCAGGCACTCATATACATAGCGAGTTTCTTCTTCTTTTGTGTCCATGGTTGATACCAATAGCACAGGGATGTTACCTTTCTTCATAATTGATCTCCTTATTAAGGTTATGAATTAGAACTGCGTTTGTTTGGGTGTCGTCGTCTTAAATATTAAGCTTTGTTTGCCGTTTTTTTTGATCCACAATGCCCGAATTTTTAATTTGATTCGGAGTGAAAAATGTATTGACTCAAGTGATTATATTCGCTAATCTTTTAGCTATAACAGACTTGATAGTCTAATTTTTTGGCCATGTCAACATAAAATTATAATTTTATGTTTAATTTTTTATAAAAATAGCAACATAACTGTGATTTTGTGTTGGCGCGTTTGGGTTAATCAGTAGTTTGAATTATAGAAAAATAGGTGTAAATCGTTTTTTTTGATGGAAAGTCTAATAAAATGGAAGCGACATTAAAAAATAGAATTAAAAAAATTATATTTGATCGATGCAACGGATCAAATAAACAATTTGCCGAATCGATCGGGGTGGGTGTCAGCACGGTTAATTTATGGGATGATGACCATATCCCAAAAGGGGATATCCTGCAAAGGATACATACAATATTACAGGTAAACCTTCATTGGCTCCTTACCGGGAAGAGTTATCCCTATATGGATAAAAGCAAGAAAGCGATGAACAAGGTAGGATTTCCCAATACCAATTGTTCCTTGTCTCCAGTTGCTTTTGATACACAATACAGTGATGAACCCGGTTCTTTTTCAGAACTATATTCTTCCGGTTCCGGTTTGTTGCAAAAAGAAGGTTTTAACAAGGCAAGTGAAATGTTTTACCGCATCCTTGCATCCGGTGATAAGAACCTCACCCAGGCCTTGATCACAAATTTGACCGCCTTTAACAGCCTGGTGAAAAAAAAAGATTCCCAAAAAGACCGCTTTGCCAGTCTTGAGAAGGAGTGTGAGGAACTCAGATCAAAATTTGCAAAAATGGATGATTTCCTCAGAATGAAGATAGCAGCCTCGGAATAGATCAGGGGGAGGGAAAATTATCGGTGGAATTTCTTCCTCCCCCTAGCTATAAGCTTGTTCGTGTTAATCCGTCTCTTTTAAATACCTTGGGTGAGTCATCCCTTGATATCCTGGGGCGTTCCCTGGTCAATTATGTGGAATCTTCGTTTAAGATTCAATTTCAAAAGCGCATTAAGAAAGTTTTATCCATAGGTCTGCCGAATATCTTTCATATGCGACTGATTCCCGTTGGTGAGCCCTCCATAGAGGTTCGGGCAATCCATTTTCCGGTAGTTGACGAGACCGGACGTATCATCCGTATTGGTGGACACGGTAGAATCGTAAAAGCCAACGCTCAGCTGTCAGTCTTTGATTAGTCTGTAAGGATACTGTCAGCTTAAATGTGACTGAGTTTTTCTTGATTGACATCCTTTAACATTGATTTGCAAAGCACCATAAGAAAAACTTATACATCCTATAAGTTTATATGTATTGACATTTTTGCCGTTTTATCTCTAATTTATACTTGGGTTTTCGAATTTTTTAATTTGATATTTTTTTAAAATTATGAGTCGTAATATTTTCAGTCGGTTATAAAAATTTGTTTTTTCTATATGATTGCAGAGAAGGCAGTATCGCTTCAATCGTTTATGCGGTTGTGCTGAAATATAAAGACAGACGCTTTCATTTTTTAATGTTTGAATGAAAATCTGCCGGGAGATGGAAAATGGAAAGTTGCGAAGAGTATGTGGTACTCGTAGATGAAGAGGACAAAGAAATAGGTATTGAGAAGAAACTTACAGTCCACTCGAAAAGAACACCTTTGCATCGGGCATTTTCTCTTTTTTTGTTTAAATCTACGAAAGATACGAAAGAACTACTGCTACAGCAAAGGGCTGAAGATAAAAAGACATGGCCCCTTGTATGGTCAAATTCTTGTTGCGGCCACCCGTCACCAAATGAATCCTATAAAAGTGCTGTAATAAGGAGAACACGCTATGAACTCGGGATAAAATTAAATGCCGTTGAAAAAATTTCAGACTACCGGTATTGTTTTTCAAAGGACGATATTATGGAAAATGAAATTTGTCCTATTTTTGTTGGATTTTATGACGGCAATGTAGTGCCTCACCCGCAGGAAGTACAGGCCGTAAAGTGGATAAGATGGGAGGCTTGGCAGGAAGAAACGGCTAAATATCCAGATAAATACTCTCCTTGGTGTGTCGAGGAAACCCGGATTTTAGCCTTGGATAAAAAATTTAACGAGTTGCTGGCTTGTTTACCATCCTGACGATAATTTGCTTATTTTCCGTATCAAATATGGCATATTTTGATGCTTCAAAATCGTCCCTTGAGAATCCGATACTGCCAACATTTAAAAGAATTTTTTGATTTTCTTCCAAGTGGATGGTGCAGTTTTTTGTGATTCTTCTGCGATATACGATTTGGTCTTTGTAGGTGATCAACTTTAATTTGTGGGTATGGCCGGTGAAAAAAAACTGTTCTTTGGAATTGTTAAACAGGGATTTCAAATAGTAATCCGTGACATCATAGATATAGGTGGTTAATTTATCCGGTGGCGTGCCATGGACAAAATGGCAGTTTGCCAATTTTAAATAGTCTGGTGTATTTTCAAGGTATCGGACGGATTTAGTAGAGATTGCAGCGATATTATCCAGCAGGGGCTGTTTGATAGATTTGGGAAAGACTTCAAGATAATCCCTGTCAAACATTGCCAGTTCATGGTTGCCCCTGACGGAAGTTACTTTTTTTTCCATTAACAGGTTAATGGTTTTTTCGGGTTGGTCTCCATACCCGATAATATCTCCCAGACATATGTATTGATCAATTTGATAATTTTCCATATCTTTAAAAACCGCTGCCATTTTTGAATAGCAGGAGTGTACATCGGAAAAAACCGCTATTTTCATATTTCAACCTTTTTGTTCAATAATGTATATTATTTAAGATAATAAGCTTTGATCAGGATAAGTAAACCCTGATGTCTTTTTAGATAAGCTTCGGGGTTATTCATTCTGGGGGTGTTCGGCAAGGATTTTTGCCATGATGGATACGACACCACTTTGGCAAGTTTCTTCAATAAATGAGTTTTTAAAGACATCGAAAAAGGCCTTTGCAGCATACGAAAGCGGTGTGTTTTTAATATAGGCGAAACTGACATTAAGAAATAGTTTGGTGTTTTTTAAACTGCGTGATATCAGCTTTTTCTCTTTTATTCTTTTTTCAATAGAGGGTTTTACCAGAAAGGATATTCCATCTCCCCCTTCCACAAAGTCCATAATAAATTCGGTGTTATTTGATTCCATTAAAATATTTGGGGTGGCATTGTAATGGTTGTAAAGGTCCATGATTTTTTTCCGGGTACCAGAGCCTTTACCCCTTATGATAACAGGTTCCATTTCAATGTCCTGAAATTCAATTTCTTTTTTTTGTTTCAAAGGATGGTTTACGGGAAGAACGATGACGATCTCTTCCATGCTGAAAGGAATAAATTTAATTCTTGGATCATTGACTTCCATTTGAGCCACCACGGCTATTTCATTTTCAAATTCCAGAAGGCTGTTGATAATAGTCATTGAGTTGCCTTCCTGAAGACTGATTTTTATTTTTGGATAGGCCCTGTGAAAAATTGAAATAATGGACGGCATAATATGTTTGGCATAGGCTTTGGTGCATCCCAGTTCCAGAAGTCCCTGGTTCAGTTCTTTCATCTGGCTCAGAATATTTTCAACCTCATCCTCAATCTTGAAAATGCGTTCCGCCTGTTCAAACAATAATTCCCCCAGGTGGGTGAGAATAAGCCTCCTCCCTGTTTTTTTGAATAATTTCATATCATGGAAGTTTTCAAACAATTTAATCTGGGCCGTTACAGCAGGTTGGGAAATAAAAAGTTTTTCAGCGGCAATAGTATGGCTTGAGTGCTTTGCAACATAATAAAACGCCCTCAATTGATTCAAATTGATCATGTGTCTCAATCCTCAACTTAAGGTTGTACTCTGAAAAAGATCTACCATAAGAAAATCTTATAAAAGCCATAAGTTTATATGAATTGACACTTTTTTTGTCAACACATATTACTACATACAACATACTTGTTTTCAAGATTGAGTCCGGCTTGTTTTATAAATTGACGGCTCCTATCGTCATCTTTCCCCGGTATTTTTTTTGTAAGTATGGATCAGGTTTTCAGTTAGTCGGTTTTTTAACATTTAAATTTTATGGAGGTAAAAATGGCCGATAAGAGTTTTCCCAATCCCCACGAAATAGAAGCAATACCCGGCACTGAAGGGTGGGAGAGAATGTATCCGTATCATTATGTTTTTTCGACTAAAGACAAAGAAAGGGAAGAGTATGAGAACAATACGTTCTGGTTCAACGATGCTCTTCACTATCCTGAACCCTTGTATCCATTTGATATTATCTGGGATGAGGCATGGTTTCTGGCATTGTCACAGTTTAATACCAGGATTTTCAGTGTTCCACCGGTTTATGGAGTAGATCATAGAATCATCAATGGAAATGTTTATATTTCTCCGGTACCTGTAACTGATCCTGAAGAGGTTCAAAAAAGAATCCCCATGTTCATGGAAAGAGCCGGATATTATTATGAAAATTGGGATGACCTCCATAATCAATGGGAAAATAAGATGAAGGGGATTATTTCAGAAATTGAAAATCTTGAAATTGCCTCCCTGCCGGACATGGAAGATATCTCAGTGGTTAAAAACGGACTTGGCACCTCAAGCGGGTATGAACTGCTCAAGAACTATGACAAGCTTATAGACCTGGGCATTCGATGCTGGCAGTATCATTTTGAGTTTTTAAACTTGGGATATGCCTCCTATGTCACATTTGTTGATTTTTGTACCAAAGCCTTTCCTGATATCCCCCTCCAAAAAGTCACCCAGATGGTCGCAGGAATTGATGTTATTTTGTACAGGCCTGATGATGAATTGAGAAAATTGGCTAAATTGGCGATTGAGCTGGGCATTGATTCTCAAATCGGAGGAGATACCAAGGATATTGACGATGTGATTTCGGAACTTCAGGGTTCTGAAAATGGTAAAAAATGGGTCGCTGCATGGGATGAAGCTAAATATCCATGGTTCAATATTTCAACAGGAACCGGATGGTATCATCAAGATGTTTCATGGAACGACAACCTGAATATCCCTTTAAGTTCCGTTAGAATATACATTGGCAAACTCAATGAGGGTAAATCCATAGACAGGCCCCTTGAACAAATAAAAATCGAACGTAAAAAACTTATTGTGGAATACAGAGGCTTGTTAAAAACAGATGAAGACCGGCAGACCTTTGATCAACTTCATGGTACGGCAGAACTGGTATTTCCCTATGTCGAGAATCATATGTTTTATGTGGAGCATTG
>NZ_FNLL01000035.1:0-5039 GCF_900105645.1 Desulfobacula phenolica
AAATGTTTTTATCATGAGTTTATTATACAGCATGATGCGCAATCCGCAATACTAATTTTGGGCATTTTTTCAATCTTTGTACTAAACACAGAACGCCTGGGTAACGGGCAGCAAGGGTTTCCAATAAAGTTAATTGAAAGCACATCATTTAAAAGTTTTTCAACCTTTAAAAAGAAGGAGACCCTTGCTGTCCGGTTCACCCGCTGGTTAAATGATAGCCTATAATTATTGTTGTATTGATAATTATTCATTCTGTTGTTTATTCAATGCTTCTGAAAATATCTTTAATAATGGCCTAAACCTGAGAGCACCGAAACCGAACCCTGCTATTAAAGAAATTATTATCACACCGAAGAAGTACAATACGCCGGTATATCCTGAAAAACCGACAGTAATATGCAAAACAAAGATCAATATTATCATGGATACAAATGAAACAATCCCGCTAAATTTACCAAAATCTCTTGTGACGCTTGCCCCATGTTTTAATAGATTTTTCTGTAATCTTACGAGTTGGTCTATAATGAAAATCAACCCTTTACCACGATCTCCACATTTTAATATGATTTGTCTCGTTTTAAAAAGTTCTTTATCGATATTGACGAGTGTTTCAACTTCCTCTTTTCTAAAGGGTCTTTTTTTAAGTGTAATGATTTCTACTGAATGATGGAGTTGATCAAATATGGTATATAAGGAAGGGTATAAACTCATGAGACGTTGAATTGGTCCCTCTTGAATATCGCTTAGATAGTTCTTTAATAACTCAACATCCTTTCGCGAATGCTGAAGACGATTATGCCATTCTATTAAATCCAAAGATGGTAAATCAATCATAGCTATAAATTGGAATGCTATTTCGCACCTTGTTCCGTAAACCTCTGCAAAACCTATTGCATGTTTATCAATGTCAGGATCAAGATTTTTCAAAAGCTCATCATGAACATCCTTTGCTTTTCCCATTATATTTTCGGCGGATGCAATATCCGAAGCATTAAGGGATGCCCTTGACAGCGCAATTAGACTTGCTGCTTTGTAACTAAGAGCGATAAGTTTAAACTCGGGAATATAAAAACTCATTTTATCGATTACAGCAGAGCTAACATTTAGCAAGTTCGCTGCTAAATGTGCATTCCCATTGAAGAGAGCTGCCAAGCCTTCAGCGAAGTTACTCATAGTCAATATTATTAACTTTGAGTCTTGATCCTTACACGTTTTTATGAGCGGTGCTGCTTTTTGAAAATACTCATTAGCTTCAAGGTGTTTTTGGTTTCGGAAAAGATATAATGCCTTATCAAGCCCTATCAAAGAATCTATTACTTCGTTATCGGCGAACTTTTCGGAAATCCCGATAGACGATCTTGCACCAAGGATGTCACCAGCTTTAACACATCTCATTGCAGAGTCGACACCTAACTCTTTTAACTTGTAATTACTATTCATGGTCTCTTCCTTGATATATGAAGCATTTAACGGGGAGCTGAGGGGCCAGGCTTTTAAACCCCAAAAACTCCGATAAAAAGATAAATTTTCCTGAACCAGAGACTCCCGAAAAGGCAGCGCAGTAAGCCTGGTCCCTCTCCAGCGTTTTGTTCGCTTGAGATAAACTTCAAATTGTTACTCTGCTTGGCCTTGCCAAAAACATTTTTAAAACCGCCCAAAATCATTCATCAATTTGACTCGGAATAATGAAGACTTCATCTATTGCAGTATCATCACTTATATTCCAGGTCGAGCCGAGGTTATCTTGATTGAAAGATCTTACCCCCCATATCGCTTCCCCATATGAGTATGCCTTTGCATTAGTCAAAACTTGATTCAGCCTACAGGTGTAATTTTCCGGGATAGCATTTTCTGGAAGAGGCATGCAGCCAAGCTCATGAGCCCACCTAATATCAAATGATTTTTTTCCTGTGGAGTCTTTTACATAGTGAACATAGTAAGTCGCATTGGGAACATAACTCCAGCTAAAATTATTGTTTGTTGTGTCTAAAAGCACCTTATCGTCAAGTTCAGGAGGGGTGACATCTCCAGCGTTTCCAAGATTGTCAAAAGCGGAATCAACATCAATTAAGGAGCGACTTACCCCTGGGGATATTTCAAGTTGAATATCTGAAGAAGTGCTAAAAGCCCATAAAATTTGAGACACCATTGGGCCAGTTTGAAGGTCCCAATTAGCATTTTCAACTGTTTTTGATTTTAAATTAGACCAAGCTGCTGTAACGATAGGAGCGGAAAATGAGGTTCCACTCACTAACTTTATGCCAGAATTTAACACATTGCCGTTAAAGTCTACTTTCAAATATTTGCCTGGTGCAAATAAGGTTAAGGCCTCACTGGTTCTCGATGTATTTGAGATAATAACTTCACCCTCTTCAACTGATGCCGCTCCAACTGCTATAGTATCTGGCAATGCGGCAAGAGTAGTAATGCCACTTGAAGGGTCATCTTCCTTACTTAAGTTTCCAGCACTATAGATTACAGCAACACCATGATTACCTAACTGTTTGACAATTTTCTTAATTTTTTTTCCATATCCAGTTAGATCATCATCTGAAGAAAAACCAGTTGTATATTTTCTTGATCCGCTACTAATATTAACTGCTGCAATTTTTTCACCGTTTATAACCCTTTCAAGAACTGCTTCTAAAGCGGCAAAAGTATTGTTCTCAGTCACAATTACTTCAGGCTCTGAACTATCTGGCCGCCCCTCATTATTAGGATCCACTTCTATCTGCCACTCGTTATTATCATCTACTTCAGCATCATCATCCTCTCTTGCATTTTGTATGTAGCCAGCTTGGTAAAAAATTATATTTGAATTCGTTAGTTGAGAAATAAGTTTAGTTACAGTAGTACCATGGTCGCTTTTACGCCATTCAGGGTCAAGGTGTATGTTGTTACTATAGGCGGTTTTATTACCATCTTCGTCTCTGCAAAGCTGAGTTAAATTAAGTTCTTCCATACCATCATATTCTTCACTAATGCAGTGAGTTTCTACCACATTCAGTCCGCTGACAGTTTCATCTAACGTGTTATCGATAACAACAACAGACCAATCATTCTTTTGGATAAATGAGTCATGCAAATTTATCACATCTCTAATTCCAATGATATCTAATACATTAACAACTTTAAAAAAATCTGTATATTGATATTTACCATTAAAATAATATTTAACAGACCAAGTTCCAAAGTGCTCATGTAGTTCAAACCACCCCCAAGTGCAACTGTTACCCCCACTCGCAGAAGAATCAAAAACATATTGATAGTAATAAATCTCTTCGCCGCAAGGATTATACCAAATCCATTCAACTTCATCTCCTTCGTTAACTTCAGGTAAAGACGTCCAATTCACTACAACATCATCAGATGCAAACGTACTAACCTTATTCGGCGGAGTTTGGCAAGATTCATATGGATAAGAAGTCATGATGTGATTATCAACCAAATTTGATGAACGCAAAAGGTGTTGAGGTTGATCCTTACAAGAAAATCCTCCCCCCCCCCTTTTTTTAATAACTCCATTTTCGGCAAATGCATTTACAGCAAAAAATAATAAAAGAGGAACAAAATAAAAACGGAACATTTTCATGACAGAACTCCATAGCTCAAAAAATTATTATTCCCAATTGAATAAACGCCCACAAAATAAAACGCAAACACTTTTGATATTTTTGCTCATGGCTTCATTCAGCCAATTCATTTCCATTTTTTTTGAAGCGAACGCTTGGGTAACGGGCAGCAAGGGTTTCCAATATAGTTGATTAGAAGCACATCATTCAAAAATTTTTCAACCTTTAAAAAGAATGAGACCCTTGCTGTCCGGTTCACCCGCCTGTTCTGTTTCGTATTCTATCTTACCCAGTTTTCAACTTTTAATGTTTCGATTCTATTGAATTCTTTTTCATTATTCGTAACCAGCACCAATTTTTCACTTAATGCATGAGCTGCAATTAGCATATCGAGAGGTCCAATTACATTTCCTTGGGCTTCAAGTTGAGAACGAATTAACCCGTAATGTTTTGATGCTTCTTCATCATACGGGAGAATTTCAAAAGGGACGAGAAATTCTTCTAACCGTTTTGTATTTTGTTGTTGAAATTTGCTTTTTGCAACACCATAACTCAATTCAGAAACAGTTATGGCTGATATACCAATTTCCCCAACTTTCGTATCTTTAAACTTTTGAATGACCTCAGGAGGCCGTTGGTTCATGATATAAATGCATATGTTTGTATCAATCAAATACTTCATCTAAACCAACCCTTTCCTGTTGAAAATCAGGTTGATTTCGATCAGCCATAAATGGTTTGTCATATTTCTTCAGGTTCTTTTCCCAGATGCCCCATACGGTCTTATTTTTTGGTATTAAGAGAATTCCTTGTGAAACCCTCTTGATATATACTTCCTTTCCTTCGAATCGATAAGCTTTAGGCAATCGGAGTGCCTGACTACGACCATTTATAAATAATTTAGCAGTATCCATTTTATCCTCCAAAATAATGAGCTATATCATTTAGTATATATCAAATTGATTTTATGTCAAGATTTCCTGAGGGAACGATTGTAGTTGCTGGACACAGAACGCTTGGGTAACGGGCAGCAAGGGTTTCCAAGAAAGTTAATTGAAAGCACATCATTCAAAAGTTTTTTCAACCTTTAAAAAGAAGGAGACCCTTGCTGTCCGGTTCACCCGCCTGTTGGACGAAGCCGCTACGCGGAGACAGCAAGCTCCCCTCTTTTAAAAATCAACACATTGTAACTTTGCCTTCTTATAGTAATATACCGGAAAAGGCGATGCCAACGCATCGGCCATTGACCAGTTACTTCAAAAAGGAGGTTTACAATGGACACCAGCATGCCCAATGATCCACAATTCAACGAGTATTACCGCAAGCATCTTCAGTACTTGAAACTGGCAGGCCTGCAACCCAAGACCATCGAGGCCTACTCACGGGCGATCAGGCGAATCGGCAACTATTTCGACTGCCGGGTCGAGAACCTGACCACAGACCAACTCCTCGATTATTTCACCGACC